>CAZLJF010000005.1:0-54998 GCA_964559845.1 uncultured Zetaproteobacteria bacterium
CAGTCACCTCCCGGTTGGCCTTGGATGCGTGAAAAATGATTTATTCAGGGGCGACAAATTACAGACGTTACGGCAGTTACTGGTCTGGATAGGGGGTGGTGGTCGGCGGGCAAATCGGGTGTTTACAGTCAGTAAGCTGTTTTGACATGCAATCGTTAAGTCTATACGCTAACGAAGACGTGGAAATCAATGGAAGAACAAAATTATATGGAATTATTGGCAATCCGGTCGAGCACTCGCTGTCACCGGTGTTTCAGTCCTGGTTTTTAAAGCAGGGCGGGATGGACGCGGTATATGTTCCGTTCCGTGTGCAGGAGGGCGATCTTGAGTCCGCAGTTCGGGGTTTGTGGGCATTGAATGTGCAGGGCTTTAATGTGACCGTCCCACATAAGGAGCATGTCATTCCGTATGTTGAGCCCGATGACAGCGCCAGAGTGATTGGGGCGGTGAATACGGTGGTGCGAAGTGAATCCGGCTGGAAGGCAACCAATACGGACTGGATCGGTTTCTCCGCAGTGCTTACAGGTGTTGAGGCAGGTCTTAAAGGGGCTACAGTTCTGATGTTCGGAGCCGGAGGCACTGCCAAGGCGGTTGTTTATGCCTTGGCGCGACTGGGAATTGCCAGGTTGTATCTTTGTAACCGCAGTCGGGAGCGGGCCGAAATGCTTGCGGCACATGCGGAAGAGAACTATCCTCATATGGAATGCGAACTGGTTGAGTGGGAAGGTTCGGATGTTGAGGATGCAAGTTTGAAATCGCGCGTGGTGATTAACACCACTTCCATTGGATTGAAGGACGGGAGCGAATTTCCTTTTGCGCTGCCCGGTAGCGGCGTTGCTGTTGACGCGGTATATCGCCCGGATGGAGATACTGCCTTTTGTAAAGCTGCACGAGCCGGTGGCAGACCGGGCATCGATGGTCTGCCTATGCTGATTGCCCAGGGCGCAGCCTCATTTTCAAAGTGGCATGATGCAGAGCATCCGAATCGTCTTGAGGCGCTCAGGTGGACAGAAACTGTGCTTGGCCGTTCCCTGGCCAGCTTGCCGGGATGGGAGAGAGAGGCATGAAGCAGACACGTCTGGGAGATATTCTGCTCAGAAAGCAGATTATTACCAAAGAGCAGCTGGAGAATGTCCAGCGCGAGATGAAGCTTCATGGAGATACGTTAACGGCACAACTGGTCAAGCAGAACATCTTTACGGAAATCGATCTTGCAAAGTTTATTGGCAAGTCATTTGGCCGCCCTGTAATTGATCTGGATAAGGTTGAGATTGACCCGTCTCTGACCAAGCTCTCCGTGGATGTCATGCGGAAGAATATGGCGATACCCATCCAGCGGAAGGGTAATATGATCACTCTTGCTGTTGCGGACCCTTATGATATCAACAGCCTGGATGAAATTGCCTTTATCAGTGGCAGTCAGGTGGATGTTGTCATTGTTCCTGAGAGCCAGTTGCTGGCAAAACTTGATGAGATGGCCGGTACCGGCCAGGAACTTGAAGAGGTTATGGGTGAACTGGGTGCCAGTGATCTGGAGATTATTGACACCGAAGAGGCCCAGTTTGATGAACATGCCATGGCCAATGAGAGTGAAGGAGCTCCGATTGTCAAGCTGGTCAACCTGATACTGCTGGATGCCATTAAACGCGGCGCCTCGGATATTCATATCGAGCCGTATGAAAGGCTGCTTCGGGTCCGCTATCGTATTGATGGTGTGCTGCATGAAATTATGCGCCCGCCAATGAAGATGCGTGATGCGATTGTTTCGCGTATCAAGATTCAGGCCCGCCTCGATATTTCCGAGCGGCGTGTTCCTCAGGACGGGCGGATTAAGCTAAGGCTGTCAAAGGCAAAAACGGTTGATTTTCGTGTCTCTGTATTGCCAACGCTGTTTGGCGAAAAGGTTGTTATGCGACTGCTGGATCCATCCAATCTGCAACTGGATATGACCAAGCTGGGGTATGAGGAAGTTGATCTGAAAAACTTCCAGCATGCTATTCACCAGCCCTATGGCATGGTGCTGGTGACGGGGCCGACAGGCTCCGGTAAAACGGTGAGCCTCTACTCTGCGGTGGCGGAGCTGAATCAGCCCGGTGTAAATATCTCGACGGCTGAAGATCCGGTTGAGTTTAACTTCATGGGAATCAATCAGGTGAATGTACATCCTGAGATCGGGCTTGATTTTCCGGCTGCACTGCGTTCATTTCTGCGTCAGGATCCCGATATTATCCTGATCGGTGAGATTCGGGATCTGGAAACGGCAGCGATCGGAATCAAGGCGGCATTAACAGGGCACCTGGTTCTGGCGACACTGCATACCAATGATGCGCCCTCAACGATGACTCGCATGGTCAATATGGGCATTGAGTCATTTCTTGTTGGTTCCGCGGTGAACCTTGTGACCGCCCAGCGTCTGGCCCGGCGTAATTGTACTGAATGTTCACAGCCTATTGATATTCCTGCGGAGGCACTGATTGATGCAGGCATGCCGAGTGAGGATATCGGGAGTTTTACACCGATGCAGGGTAAAGGGTGTGACATCTGCAATGGTACGGGATATAAGGGGCGGATAGGCATCTATCAGGTTATGCCGATTGATGATGAAATCCGAAATGCTGTGTATGCAGGTAAAAACAGTGATGAGATTAATGCGATTGCTGTATCAAGGGGTGTGAAAACACTGCGTATGGCGGCATTAAACAAGGTGAAAGAGGGCGCAATTTCACTCGAAGAGTGTCTGCGCGTAACGGTGGCTGACTAATGGCGATTTTTTTATGGGAAGCAAAAACGAAACAGGGCCAGCCCAAAAGAGGCGACATGGATGTTGCGAACAGGGATATTGCAGTTGCGACATTAAGGAGGCAGGGGCTGGTTGATATCAAGGTCAAGAAGAAGCCCATAGAGATTGAATTGTTCCCGGAGAAAGTAAATGAGAAGGATATCAGTGTCTTTTTCAGGCAGCTATCGACCATGATTAATGCAGGCTTGCCGCTTGTTCAGTGTTTTGAACTGGCTGAACGGGGGGCTGAAAAGAAGGCGCTGGTCAAGTTGCTGAAAGATGTTCGTACTGAACTGGAAAGCGGCTCTCCGCTGGGAGAGACACTGCGCAAGTTTCCCAAAGAGTTTGATCGTCTGACCTGTTCACTGGTAGAGGCTGGTGAGCAGGGCGGTATCCTTGATGCCATTCTGTTGCGTCTGTGTGCCTATAAAGAGAAGGCATTGGCACTGAAGAGCAAGATAAAATCGGCAATGGTCTATCCGGCATCAATTCTTGTCGTGGCATTTGTTGTGACTGCCATCCTGATGATTTTTGTGATCCCTATATTCGGTGAGATGTTTGCAGATTTTGGTGCGGAGTTGCCGGGGCCGACACAGGTTACGATGGCCATTTCCGATGCGTTTGTTGAATACTGGTATATTGTGCTGTTTGCCCCTGTTGTATTGGTATTTGCGATCAGGGCGATCTATAAAACGCCTCAGGGACGATACCAGCTTGACAAGCTTATGCTTAATATTCCGGTGATCGGGGATGTGATGCGCAAAGGGGCGGTGGCCCGTTTCTGTCGGACCTTTTCCACCCTGACGGCTGCAGGAGTACCGATTCTCGAGTCACTTGATACCGTCGCGGAGACCTCGGGGAATGTCGTGATTGAAGAGGTGATCATGAAAACGAAAGAGTCGATCAGTCAGGGTATGACACTGACTGCGCCGATGGAGGCCAGCGGCGTCTTTCCGGTGATGGTGACACAGATGATCTCCATCGGTGAACAGACGGGTAGTCTTGAAGAGATGCTGTCCAAGATAGCCGATTTTTACGAAGAGGAGGTGGATACGGCTGTTGATAATATGACGGCATTGATGGAGCCATTTATTATGGCTTTTCTGGGTGTTGTAATCGGCGGGCTGGTTATCTCCATGTATTTGCCTATTTTCCAGATGGCTTCAATTGTCTGACTGGCGGAAACGTCACTCTGCCCGTTTAATATGAAGCAGGTTAACCACGTGTTTTTTTATCCCGTGGCAGAAACAATTATGACGGGAGTGGAAAAAGTCCATGCGCATTCGTGTAATATCTGACGAGTAAGCCTTGAAACATATAACTCCCGTTCCAATGACTTTCCGGGAAGGGCGCATCCGTCTGAAGCGACTGCTGGGTTACCGGGTTCTTGCCTCGGCTGTCGTCCTGTTTGCAGCCGCATACTTTTTTTATCCGGCCCTGCCGGTATTTCAACGTCAGCTGTTTCTGGGCGCTACATTTGCTTCTGCTTTTTTTGTTATCATAGAGTGGCAACTGGTTCGTTCGGAACTTCCTTTTTCGGCACAGCTTTTTATCCAGTTTGGACTGGACTTGTTGCTGGTAGCGATTCTGGTGATATTAACAGGCGGTATCCAGAGTCCTTTTGTCTTTCTGTTCGGGTTGATTATTGTTGCCACCGGGACTCAGTCACAAGTGCTGGTTGTACTACTGGTCACCATTGTGGCCTGTATATGCTATCTGGCATCCATTCACGGTTTTGCGCTGTGGCACAACCTGTCGGTCTCGTCTTCGGAAACGCTGCACATATTGCTTCAGACTTCGGCACTGTTTCTCGTGGGCGGCGTTATGGCTGCCATTGCCAGGCGTCACGCCAGTCTGCAGCAGGAGAGTCGTCAGGCTGTTCGGCAGCACCACCGGCTAAAGGAGTTGCATGCACAGGTGGTCAGCTCTATGCAGGAGGGAATCGTGATCCTGGATGAATCGCTGCATATTCAAGCCAGTAATGAACCTGCTCATCGTCTGCTTGCCATGGATCATAATTGTTCATGGCTGAAGCTGAATGAAGTGGCAACTGTTCCCGATGCATTGCTTGCTTTTCTGCATCGTACCGGAAACGGACCATTTCAGTGTGAATGGAAAACGGCATCAGGTGAATGCCTTGTAACTGCCACGGCACTTCCCGACGATGATCCGTCAGCACGCTGGTTGTTAATTCTGGTCGATATCAGTGATGTGAGAAAGCTGGAGAGAAAACTGGCTGAGCAGGATAAGCTGGCGGCAATGGGGCGCATGTTGGCGATGTTGGCGCACGAAGTTCGAAACCCGTTACAGACGATCGGTCAGTCTGTTGAACTGATCAGAACAGTGAATGAGGCCAGGCAGGAAGATGTTCAGCGCATCGTGACGGAGGAGATCGGCCGTCTTAACCGGCTGGTTTCGGATATGCTCGATTATGTTCAGCCATTAACACCTGCACCGGTCAAGGTGTCGTGTTCCGAACTTGTCGGTTCATCAGTGGGCCAGGTTGATATGCGGGGCGAGTATGGGATAACGTGGCAGTGTGATATGGATTCACTGCTGGTTGATCCGGATCATTTCCGGCTGGTACTGGACAATCTGTTGCGCAATGCCGTGAAGGCAAGCAGCCGCCCGAATACGGTTGAGATCGCAGTTGGATCAACAGATGGATATTGGGAGCTGTCAATCACGGATCAGGGTGGCGGTATTGCAGAAGAGATGAAGGGCCGCCTGTTTGAACCGTTTGCGACCGGGCATGCGTCGGGCATCGGCCTTGGCCTGGCGACAGTCTGGCAGGTTTGCCAGGCCAATGGCTGGAACATAGAAGTACAGGATGTTGCCGGTGGAAGCCGGTTTATTGTCCGGGGAGATGTTGCAGTGAATGAAGCGAAGGAAGCAGTAGATGGCTGAAATTTTACTGGTGGAAGATGAGGCCAATGTCCGGCAGATATTAACGCTGGGACTGGAGGGGCGGGGGCACACGGTTACAGAGGCCGCCGGTCCTGATGAGGCGCAGGAACTGCTGGAGTCAAAGGGCTTTGATATTGTGCTGACAGATTTGCGTATGGATGGCCATGATGCCGGTATTGATGTCGTGCGGATGGCAGTGGCGCTCTGCCCAAGGGCCAGGACATTATTGTTAACTGCTTATGCCAGTGCGGAAACCGCTGTTGAGGCGATGAAGGAGGGAGCCTTTGATTACCTGACCAAGCCTGTGTCGGCCGAAGAGTTGGGTTTGGCAATAGAGAGGGCGCTTGCTTCAAAGCATGAGAGTTCAGCAGGGACAGGTTCGTCATCCAGGGATGAGGTTTTTGTGGGTGAGTCCATCGTGATGCAGCGTGTCTGCGAGCGTCTGCTGCGAGCGGCATCCAGAGATTTTACCGTGTTGATTACCGGAGAGTCGGGAACAGGTAAGGAGTTGGCGGCCCGTTTTGTACATAAACACTCTTCGCGCGGCTCCGGGCCATTCATACCTGTTCACTGCGGGGCGATCCCTGAAGGATTGTTCGAATCCGAACTGTTCGGACATTGCAAGGGTTCATTTACCGGGGCGGATACAGATCGTGCCGGCCTGATTGAATCAGCAGATGGTGGTACACTGTTTCTTGATGAAGTTGGTGAAATGCCGCTGGCAGTCCAGGTAAAGCTGTTGCGCGTTTTGCAGGATATGAAGGTGCGCCGGGTTGGAGAGGAGATTGAACGCAAGGTGGATGTCCGGGTGGTTGCTGCAACCAACCGTGATTTAGTAGAGGCGGTGCGGCAGGGCACCTTTCGTGATGATCTCTTCTATCGCTTGAATGTGGTGCCGATACATATGCCGGCATTGCGCCAGAGGCGTGAAGATATTCCGGCACTGGTTGAGTCGCTGTTAAGACATTGGGGCGGAGAGAGGACACGGATCTCTGATTCATGTATGCAGCGGCTGTCGAGGCTTCCACTGCTGGGAAATGTCAGGGAGCTTGAAAACCTGCTGCAGCGGCTGGTTGCCCTGTCTGACGGCGATGTACTGGATGAGTCGCTGCTGGATGATTTCTATCCTGAAACAGAGGGGGGGTTACTGACACTTGAGGAGCTGCAGCAGCAGGGTGTAAGCCTTGATCAGGCACTGGAAAGCGTTGAGCGCCGGCTGCTTTCCGAGGCTTTGCAGGCATCCGGGGGCAATGCGACAAAGGCGGCGGCCATTCTCGGCATCAGTTTCCGCTCGATGCGCTACCGGCTGAAGAAGCTGGGTATGAAGGGAGCTGATTAATGGCTGTTGAGTGGTTTTTCCTGCTGGCGGCAGGGATGTTTGGTCTGATGTTCGGAAGTTTTGCCAATGTCTGTGTTCACCGAATTCCTCTGCATCTCTCTGTCGTGACACCGGGGAGTCGCTGCCCATCCTGTGAGACTGCTATAGCCTGGTATGACAATATTCCTCTTTTTTCGTGGATGGTTCTGAAGGGCAGATGCCGTCATTGCGGCGCATCCATCTCCATGCGCTATCCGGTTCTTGAACTGCTCATGGGATTAAGCTGGGCAGGGCTTGCATGGCATTTCGGTTTCAGTGTGATGCTGTTGCAGGCTTTGGTACTGGTCAGTCTGTTATGGATACTGACCCTGATTGATCTGGAAACCGGCCTGCTTCCCAATGTTCTGACATTTCCCGGTATCGCAACCGGTCTTGCTTTCTCCTGGCAGTTTGGATATTTGCAGGACGCCGTTATCGGCGCTGTTGTCGGCTATGGCGCCTTCTGGATGATTGCCCGCCTGTTTCTGCTTATGACCGGTCGGGAAGGGATGGGTTATGGGGATTTTAAGCTGCTGGCCATGCTGGGTGCATTTATGGGTTGGCAGGCGCTTCCATTTATTGTTCTGGCCTCATCATTCACAGGTGCTGTCATTGGCAGTCTGTTTTTGCTTATGTCTCAACGGCATATACGAGCGGAGATTCCATTCGGCCCCTACCTTGCCGCAGCCGGCATGGTCTGGTTTTTGTGGGGACGTGATATCCTGCAGTGGTATGCCGGATTGATTCATGTCTGAAGAGGGTGCGCCTGCCATTGTCGGGTTAACCGGCGGGATTGGCAGCGGAAAAAGCACGGTGGCGTCCATGTTTGCAGAGCTTGGTGTGCCTGTTCTTGACCTGGACAGGGTCGGTCATCAGGTGACGGCCCCCGGAAGCGAGGGGCTTGCAGCACTTATTGAAGAGTTTGGGAATGAGATTCTTGATGGCTCTGCATTAAACAGGGAGCGACTGGCAAGCATCTGTTTTGCAAATGAACAGGCAACCCGGCAATTGAACATGATTTTGCATCCGCTCATCTGGCGTGAAGCAGAGGCATGGGTTGGGCGGCAGCACTCTGTCTATGTGGTGCTGGAGGCCTCTGTTCTGATCGAGTCGGGAGGGTGTGACCGGGTTGACCGTATCGTGGTTGTGATGGCTTCGGTACAGGCCAGAAAAGGCAGGGTGCTTGCGCGCGGGAATATGGATGCAGCAATGTTTGAATCCATTGTTGCCAGGCAGTGTGATGATGATATGCGCCTGAGCCTTGCTGATGAAGTGATCCGGAATGACCGGGATATCGGGGCGCTGCACATACAGGTCGAGGCTCTGCATGCAAGGTTGATGGAGCAATTCGGTGGTTGACAGTCCCGGGCAAGGACGTTAGCAATGCCGTTGTTGCCGGATCCGGCAGCTGTTCCGTTGGTCAATAAGATAATTATTTTCTGATCTCATAATTCCGTGTTGCTGTTGTCAGCTTATCACAACCCCTGAAATCATCTGGAGTACGCATGTCTGCTACTGAAACTGTTATTGAAGAGTCTGAAAAAAAGGAAGTTGAGTCTTCTGCTGAAGTGATCGTGGAGGAGAAGCAGGAGGCGCCTGTCCGCAAACCACGTGGCCGCAGGCGCAAGGTGGCTGAAGCTGAAGAGGGCACTGCAGAGCAAAAAGAGGAAGTTTCCTCTGATGCTGAGAAGAAGTCCGCCAAAGACGATGTAGAAGATAATGAAGAGAGTGTGCCGGCAGATGGCGATGAAGAGCGTGCGGGTAAGCGGGGACGAGGCCGCAATAAGCGCAATGGTGAACGTGGCCGCAAGCGTAAATATGAGCAGGAGGAAGAGGAGGCGGAGTCCGATGAGTTTGCCGGTGTAACCCTGCATCTCCGGGATGTATCCGATATGACGCCGAAAGAGCTGCTGGAAAAGGCGGATTCTCTGGGTATTGAAAATGCGGCGGGCATGCGCAAGCAGGAGCAGGTCTCTGCCATTCTTCGTGCCCATGCCAGGCGTGGCGGCACCATCCACAGTGAAGGCGTGCTTGAGATTCTTCCGGATGGCTTCGGTTTCCTCCGCTCGGCTGATGCCAACTATCTGGCCGGCCCTGATGATGTATATGTCTCCAGTCACCAGATTCGAAGATTCTTCCTGCGTAAAGGCGATACGGTAACCGGCGAGATTCGTCCGCCACGCCGCGGAGAGCGCTATTTTGCATTGAAGACAGTGGACTCCACCAATGGTGAAGCGCCTGAAGTTGCCCGCACCAAGGTGTTGTTTGACAATCTCACCCCTCTCTACCCTGATTCACGACTTAAAATGGAGATCGAAAACCCGACGCGCAAGGATATGACTGGTCGTGTGATTGATCTGGTCTCCCCGATCGGCAAGGGCCAGCGTGGTCTGCTGGTGGCGCCGCCACGTACCGGCAAGACCATGATGATGCAGTCGATTGCACACTCCATTGAAGCCAATCACCCTGAGGTGGTGCTGATTGTACTGTTGATTGACGAACGTCCGGAAGAGGTGACCGATATGAAACGCTCGGTGAAGGGCGAAGTGGTCTCTTCAACCTTTGATGAGCCGGCCCAGCGCCATGTGCAGGTTGCCGAAATGGTGATCGAGAAGGCCAAACGTCTGGTTGAGCATGGCAGGGATGTGGTGATCCTTCTTGACTCCATTACCCGTCTGGCACGCGCCTACAACACCGTTGTACCATCCTCCGGCAAGATTCTCTCCGGTGGTGTCGATTCCAATGCGCTGCACCGTCCGAAACGTTTTTTCGGTGCTGCCCGCAATATCGAGGATGGCGGTTCACTGACCATTATTGCAACCGCACTGGTGGATACCGGCTCGAAGATGGATGAGGTGATCTTTGAGGAGTTCAAGGGTACGGGCAATATGGAGATCAAGCTTGAGCGCAAGCTGGTGGACAAGCGTGTCTTCCCGGCCATTGATATCGCACCTTCCGGCACACGCAAGGAGGAGTTGCTGACAGATAAAGACGACCTTCAGAAGGTCTGGGTGTTGCGCAAGATTCTGTCGCCAATGAATGCGGTGGATGCGATGGAGTTCCTGCTCGATAAGCTGGGCGGTACCAAGAACAATGCCGAGTTCTTTGACAAGATGAATCAGTAGGGAATATTTTTCAAATGCTCTAAAGCCTTCGGTTTATATCGAAGGCTTTTTTGTTTGAAAGTAGCGCATTTATTCGAAGCGCAGCCGGATGCTCTGAGCGACTCACATCTGCTGAAACAGATGGGCATAGGAGCGGCTGACAGTCAGCTCATCGGGTATATGTTTTAAGTGTATGCTGAGTTTCCCGCCAAAGTGGCGCTCGATTTTGTCCACCCAGCAGAGATTCACGATGGCATTGCGGTGAATACGCCAGAACTGGTTATTATCCAATGATTCTTCCAGCTGTTTGAGCGGTGTGCGAATGATCTGTTCGCTCTGGCGCAAGCGTACGATGGTGTATTTGTCTTCAGACTTGAAATAGGCAATATCATCAACATGAATGAGCTGCACGCCCTCACCTTGCTGCGCACGTACCCACTGCAGCGGCTGTTTCGGTTCGGCTGACAAGTTGACGGAGAGTTGTCGGAGCATGGTTGCCAGATCAGTTTCTCTAAGCGGAGCAGGCTGTTTCAGCCGAGAGATGGTTTGTTGCAGGCGTGCCTCTGTCAGTGGTTTCAGCAAATAATCGACGGCATGATGCTCGAATGCCTGTACGGCATAGTGATCATAAGCGGTAATGAATACCACGCGACATGAAGTATCCAACTGCGCGGCCACCTCCATGCCGGAAAGGCCGGGCATGCGAATATCAAGAAAAGCGATATCCGGTTTTTCCCGGCGAATGACTTCAAGTGCAGCTTTGCCATTAGCGGCTTCGGCGGATATTTCCAGCTCCGGCCACAGCTTTTGCAGCAAACGCTTTAAATGTTCAAGTAACGCCTGTTCATCATCGGCAATGATCGCCCGCATATGCATCACACGCCTTCTTTGCTCAATGGACTGCTGCTTACCGGGATACTCAAGCGCACCGTTACGCCGCCGGCATCGGATGTTGTAATGTGAAAGTTGCCCTGTTCGCCGAACAGGGTGTGTAAGCGCTCACGCACATTGCTCAGGCCAATCCCATAGACAAAATCATCGTCCAAACCGACGCCGTTATCGATCACCTCAATCTCGATGTTGTTACCATGCAGGCTGGCATGAAGGCTGATGTTTCCACCGGATACTTTGGGTTCCAGCCCATGCTTTACGGCATTTTCAATTAATGGCTGTAACAGCATCGGGGGAAATGGAAGTGCAGCAATGTTATCGGGAACATCAAAGCTATAACTGAGTCGTTTCCCCATGCGCACCTTTTGAATATCGAGATATGCCTTGAGCAGATCCAGCTCTCTGACAAGGGGCGACTGCTCACTGCGGCTATGATCGAGTGCAGCGCGGAGATAATGGTTCAGATTTTCCAGCATGGTGGCA
The DNA here is from genome assembly GCA_964559845.1 of uncultured Zetaproteobacteria bacterium. GTDB lineage: Bacteria > Pseudomonadota > Zetaproteobacteria > Mariprofundales > Mariprofundaceae > WSZY01. Next base: position 11,522 of record CAZLJF010000005.1, read on the forward strand.
GCCATTTCCGGCTTTGTGGAAATCAGACTGTGTACATTGGCCAGCGTATTAAAGAGAAAATGCGGCTCGATCTGCGCCTGCAATAATTTGAGTTGCGCCTGAATCAATGCTTTTTCCTGATCGGTGCGTCTGAGTTCCTCTTCTCTGGCTTGCGTGCGTACTTCGGCCAATTGGGCGCGTGAATAATAAAACCAGGAAATGATGCCGCCAAATAACAGGCCGAAGGGTAATGAGCTCAATACAATCTGGTTGATCTCCCGGGCAGAAGTCAATCCGTCTCCGCTAATACGCAACCCAAGATTCATGCCAAGGAAAGAGCCGATCACAATCATCAGCACAATACCGAGTATTTGTACGAACGGCCCCTGTTTAGCCAATAGCCATTGCGATGCATAGATCAACACATGAATGAGCAGACCAATACTAAGCGACACGACGATATGACTGGCAAAGCTGCCGGGAATACCGATCAGACTGAGAAACAGTGCGATACCCATGCAGAATAAAACGGTGATGCCAAGTTGCTGAAATGCTTCCCTGGGCGAATGACAGATGATCAAAACAGTTCTCCTGAGATTTGCAGACCAACAAGCAACTGCCAGCGCTCTGCCGCTTCACGGTATGCCGAATGTTTCCGCCCTGTCATCCATCGCGCTGAGCCAAATAGCCATATGTCATCACTCCAGTCATAATCGGCGGATGCAGTAAATACCGCACCGCCATCTGCCGGCGTATAGAGCAGGGACAGGTCCGGATCGAATTTCTCACCATCATAAGAGAGCCGCATAAACAGGGTATCCTTGAGAAGATTCTGCCCGGTGTAAACACGGCTATTGGCATTGATATTACCATAGATGGCCTGCTTCGGTGCACCCGGAGCCAACTGCTGTCGTTGAAATTGATTGATATACAACAGCGCCTGCCATTGTTGATATGACCAGGCCGTATCATCATGCCATGCCTCGATCATCAGATTATAGCCGTTCTCCCAGGTCCATGAAGCGCCCAGTAACGCCTGTATGCCATGCCGCTTCTGTTGCGTCACAAAGGCATCGGCCGTTTTCAGTAATACGGGTGTCTGTCCGGACAGCTTGTGTTGCAGGGTGGTGTAGCTGGAGAGGTAACGCATGGAAGCATGCAATTCCAGGTGGTCACCGTATGTTGTGCTTGCGCCACTACCTACGGAAAGACTTTCTCCCTGTTGTTGATACAGCAAAAAATGTATATCGCTGTTGCCAAACAGAGTTGAATATTTCAAAGCTCCTTCGTAATCCCCCTTACGCGGGATGGTTCCGTCGAATTGTAAATGATTACTGATAATAGCTGTAATCGCCGAATCTGCGGTAAAATACTCCAGCATCAGCATGGGTATGCCTTCGAGGTCGAAAATTCGCAATGCCTGCCGTGATTCACGCTGAATCACATCCAGAGGCCGGTAGCCATAACCCACCCCCCAACTGGCGACCTTTTTGCCGATACTTCCCTCAATTTCCCCCATGGAAAAATCAACATACAGCTCATGGATGATTCCTTTTACATCGGAGTAACCGCCGTTGATCTGCTCGCTGGCTGTGAGCTGACCACGAAATGTCCATATCCCCTGTTGCAGGTGCAGATAGATATCCTGCTGTGCCAGTTCGGGAGGAGTCTGGCGAAACAAATCAGGCACCGCGAATGAGGATGCGCCTGATTGTTGCTGTTGATAAGCCAGGCGCATACCCATTTCACGCTCTTCTCCGCAGGCCTGCCCACTACAGACAACAGATATGCCAAATAGCATGACGATAGCCTTATTCCACATGATTGCGTGTCAAATAGGCCGGATTGAAATAGCGATCCGGCACATCCACGGCTTCGATGCTCCGGTAGCGAATTTCGGTACGTTGATGTTTCTGTATGCGGTCTTCCATCACCATGACCGTGATCGTCTCTTTGCCGTTCAGCTGTCCCGGTTGATAGCTGACCTTTTTGGCAATACGCCCCGACTTCAGATAGAGCCTGGCTTGCAATGGTCTGAAATCCGCTTGTGCAACCCATAATTCTATCTGCTCATAGGTTACACCATCCCGCTTTGCCTTGAGTTGCAATTTAAATGCGCTTGTGCCGTTGATATCAGCCATTTCATCAAGCATTTCGCCGCTATAATCCTCAGACCAGGTCATGGTGCTGATATCGCCGATAGCGGCCTCGCCAAGCAATTTCTGCATGGGAGAAATGCGCACCGGCCGTTTGGATTTCGGCAACAGCAGGTAAAAACGATCATCAATCTGCAATGCCTTTTGCCCCTGTTCACCGGGGCTGTGAAACAGTGCCAGCGAGCGGCGTCCCGGTTTCAGGTAGACGGTATAGGCCTTTTGACTGTCCAGTTGATCGTGTTTGAAGAACAAAACATCGAGTTTCACACGTGAACTGGCATCCGGTTGCCGGAAACGATCGGCAGCAGCCAGGATTTCTGTGATTGATGGTTTCGCTGTGAGGTTGTCTGCGGCATGAATCACCGGTGCATGTAGCAGTATGAACATCAACATGATGAATGATTTATACATGTGCCAATGCCTCCACGATGGGTTTCTTAACACCTTTGCGTGCGGCCAACCAACCGCCCAGCATGGTGATCATAATCATCATGGCCGATACAACGGCATAAGCAGTGGCGGAAAAATTGAGCATCAGCGGATAGCCGACATTGCTTCCCGGCGGTGGCGGCATCATCACATGAGCGAAGGGAAGGATGGCTGTAAGCGTACCTGCAAGGCATACGCCCAAGGCAGATCCCATCAGGCCGATGATCATCGATTCACTGATAAAGTTGAGCAGGATCTGGCGGGGGAATGCCCCCATGGCTGCCATAATGCCAATTTCTCGGGTGCGCTCCAGCACGGCCATTGACATGGTATTGGCAACTGAAAGCAACACCACAATCAGGATAATGATACCCATCATGCCAAAGATAAGTTCGTAAAGGTCATGCACCTTATGATAGAAAAAGGCGAGCTCATGCCATGCCTTGATGCCTAAATCGGCATATTGCGTTTGCATGATCGTATGCATGGCGTCGGTTTTTTCTATTTGATAAAGATAAGCCGACAAGGTGGATACGCGCTGTGTGTTTAGCAGTTCCTGCGCCGTTGCCAGTGATACGGTTAATGCACGCTTGTCCATCTCGGGTGAGCCTGTGGCAAATGTGGCGACAAGTTTTACATCCAGCCCATTAAGCACACCATCGCTGGTGGTGCCAAGCAGGGTCAATATTGTTCCCGGTGTAGCTTGCAGTGAACGTGCCAGATCCACGCCCAGCATCACCTCCGGCATGGATGCGTCGGGGTCGAGCAACTCGCCCTTTCGAATATCCAGAAACGGGCCTTGCAACTCGAACTCGTGTTCGGCATCGACACCTCTGCCGACAAATATCATCGACTTTTCACCATTGGAGATCAGGCCTGAGAAATGGATCCGCGGCAACACCTGCTTGATTTCGGGCTGCTGTTTCAACTGCTGCTGAATGGTTTGCCATCCATCAAGTCCATAGGCCATCGGCACAGGCTCGTCGTCCTCGAAATACTTGGTATGCGAGATAATCAGGTGCCCGTTCTGGCGGGCGCTCATTTCACTCAGCGATTCAAAGGTGAAAAGCATATAACCGGCAAAAATCAGCAACGCTGCGGAACCGATGGCCGTAATCAGGGCTGTGGTGACAGAGCGGCGGCGATTGCGCCAGACATTTTTCCATGCAAACAGGAACCATTTCATGACAACACCCCGTCTGTAAGTGTGAGAATGCGCTGACAGTGCCTGGACATGCGATCATCATGAGTGGCAATCAGGAATGTTGCGCCTGTCTCGCTACATAAACCTTTCATTAGTTCAATGACTGATTCCGCCGTTGCCGTATCCAGGTTAGCCGTGGGTTCATCGGCGATCACCAATGGCGGCTGTTTCACCAGAGCTCTGGCGATGGCCACGCGTTGCCTCTGTCCGCCGGAAAGACGATCAGGTTGGTGGTTTTGAAACCCGGAGATGCCGACAGCCTCCATGACCGAATTGACTGCCGCTTTTCTGGCTCTGGCATTCATGCCGGCAAGCAGTAGTGGGTATTCGATATTTTCGTAGGCTGTCATCACCGGAACCAGACCGAAATTCTGGAATACAAAACCGATGCGTTGACGCCGCAGCAAGGTGCGCTGCTGCACATCGGCATATTTTTTTCCATCAAATATATATTCTCCCTGATCCGGGATATCCAACATGCCGCATATATTAAGCAGCGTACTCTTGCCGCTGCCGGAAGGTCCTTTCAGAGCGATGAACTCGCCCGCATCAACAGTGAGTGATACCTGCTTCAAAGCCTCAACCCGATTGTTTCCGAGCTGATAGTTTTTTGTGATATTTTTGCATATGAGCAGAGGCGTTCTCATCGGATGTCCATCCATGACTGTTGTACGGTTTTTTTGAAGGGTTCCGGAGTCAGGGCATAGGCCGGATGGTCGATGATTGTTTTAAGCAAACGCTTTCCTCTGGCGTGGCGATGAAAAATATTGTCCGGCATATTGAGGAAGGTTACGGCTGCAACCAGCATGGTTTGCAGGCTAAGCGGAACACCCTGGAGCTTCTCGCTATCGTGCCTGTTGTTCAGGGAGTCTAAAGCTTTGTCTATTTGATCGAGTCCCTGCTCGCTGTAACGCATCTTGTTCCATGGCATCCAGGCATCACGCCCCTGCAGGGTCTTACATGCCCCCAGGTAACTTTGGTAAACCGGATGTCCGGGGTTGGCAGTGAGCAGTTGCTCAAATTGTTCGGTGGCCTGTTCGAGAGCACCGTCTTTTTTATCCAGGGCCTGATTGAACCATGCCCTGGCCTGTTCAAAGTTTACTGCATCTTCAGCAGCATGAAGATGAAGAGGAATCATCCATAGCGTTATGAGCATGATGATGCCGCAATAATTTCTTTTCATTGTTAACTCCTTTGTTATCCGATTGGCGGCAGCATAGGGACGGCTGCTTTATGTACTCAACGATGATGCGACGAACGGCTATATAGCCGGATGAATGACATTTCTTGAAGGTTGAAATGATGTGCGCCTGATACTGATGGCAATGCCTTTCCCATGCCTTTTGCGCAAATTTCAGCCAGTTACACCGCTATGGTACAGGGTGAGGGATTGTTCGGCCGGCATCACCGGAAAAGGCAGCTAGGCGGATATATGCTGTAATTGGTGAAAAGAAGAAGCTGGTTTATGTCACCAACGCCGGCGAATAATCACCCGGTTACTGAAAACAGCGCCTGATGCGATTTATCATAAGTTATAAATCACTGATTTTGTTCGAACTTCCCGGGCAGGTGATGAAATGAAGGCAGATGGTAATCCCATGTGCCTTTTTTCGCTGCATGGCTGATCCACACGGTTTTGCAGCCAAGTTCCGTAGCTACAGCCAGGTTATCCGCCATATCATCCACGACAAGCGTTCGCTCAGGTGTTGAGCCCTCCGCCTCAATCAGCATGGCCAGAGTCTCCTTGCATGGTTTCGGGATATAGTTGTTAAAACGGATGTCGTAGATGCGCTCGAAGTGGTGCAACACGCCAAGGGCTTCAAGAATGCGTTCGGCATGTTCACGGATGCCGTTAGTGTGGATGACCTTGCGCCCCGGAAGCCGGGCCAGCGCCCTGTCCAGTTCACTGTCTTCTGAAAGGATTTCATGGGCGTTGATATCATGCACATTATGCAGGAATGCTTCCGGTTCCATGCCGTGGTGCAGCATCATGCCCCTGAGTGTGGTGCCGTACTCTTTCCAGTATTTCACTCTGAGCCTGTCTGCCTCTTTATGATCAACGCCAAGCTCCCCGGCCACGAAAGCGGTCATACGCTTGTCCATACGGGCAAAGACGCCGGAATCGGCAGCATAGAGGGTATTGTCGAGATCAATGACTGCTAAATCAAATGGCATGGATAAATACTAACAAAAAAGCTCAGATGTCGTAAAAAGCGGCACTCCTATCGTTGCTCTGCTTTTTACGGTCAGTTGGAGTACTTGGTTATGCATTTTGCTCTGGGGGAGAATATTCCTTGGGACGTATAATTTCCTTCCCTGAAGGAAGAATTATTCTTTCAGGGAAAAGTGAACGCTCAATATGTATTCTCTTTATATGACTGGCGTTTTCCTTGCCTCCGACAGCATTCACTAAATCCCAACTATGTTTCCGATTTACGGGAGTTAATATCCGAAACTGTTTTTCTGGGAATCGTTCTTTTGCAAGTTTTATTGCAGGGGAAAAATCTGAATCCGCAGAAATAATAACTGCCCTATCAAAATTATTCTGGTAAGCTTGATCAAGAATATGAAGGGCAATATTTACATCTGTTTCTTTTTCTTCATGGGATTTCCACATGCTACCGCACTGTTTGCATCCACGATCTTTTTCCTTGAATTTACCTAGAACAGGAACAACTCCAGTTGATTTCAAAGCTTGCAGATAAACTTTATGCCTGTGAAATGCATCAGGAAGCCATGTGGCATGAGCACTAAAATAGTAGATACTCTTTACTGTAAACTGAGGGGAGGGTGCAAAATTTTGACAAAGAGTCTTTAAATCCAACCATTTCAGATGATTAGCTTGTAGTGACTTGACTGCATGATATAGATTAAACCCATCAATAAAAAATATCACTCTGTCCATATAATTTCCGCATCCCAGAAACTAAAAAGCCCGCAAACCGTAGCTTGCGGGCGCCATCAGGTTATACCCGATAGGATGAATTACATTCGTAATTGTGGCAATTGCCATAAAATTGTCAATATTTATTGCGAGTAATGGATCGCACATCATGTCATTGACCTGCATAACGATTGAATTCACTTGACCGCAAAAAGCAGAGTGGAGCGATAGCGGAACGCCGCTTTTTGCGGTCAAGTGAAATGATTTGTTATGTTTTGAGTTTGGTAAACTCAGGTTCCTTCGAAAAACGTTTAATTCCTAAAAAGCTTGCCATCACTACAAACAACCACACATATTCGGATAACCAATTATGGAACGCTCCCTCATCAACAATTGCATTTTCTGGATTGCTGTTTGAATAAATGACTTTTACCGGCATCCCTATTTGACTGCCATTATCTCCAAATTTTGATATGACTTTTCTGGATATGCCATTCCTATCTCGAAACGATACAACAGCCACTTGATAAGGAAACATATTTGCAATAGTTAACTTCCCTTGTCTATTTAATGATTGTTTCTCAAAGCCAATAATGGTTCCATTTGTTATGGTAGAGTCCATAACCAAAGGGTAATCCTTTTTTACAACCATAGTCAGGCCAACTATTGAAATAATAAAGGCAAAGATACATATCCACCTGAACAGCTTAAATATAAATTCTGCAATTCCTTGAATACTCAACTCATTATTCATGACTATAGAATTCCAGAAACATAACGTCGCAAATCACCGGCAGCAAAAAGTGGCGCGGCTTGCGCTACGCTCCAGCCACCCCACTTTTTGCTATCCGAGTGCATTTGCATTGCTAGGAGCCTTTACTCTCAGTATATTTTTCATTAGCAACATCAAATATGCTTGAATCTAAAGCGAATGTCTCTCTCATGCCGTCTGCGGTCATTGAAGTCCAGAGAATTTCTCGTTGTATCAGTGATTCTACGGCAGCCGAAGACACTGTTTCATTATTCATTTGCCCCCAAGTCAAAACACTACCGCCCGCTCTTACATATGAGTTAATAACTTCCTTTTCTTCGTCACTCAATACTTCATAGATGTGGCGAGCATTTTCTTTATCGATTTTTCTTTTTTTTCGACGTTCTACTTTTTCATTTATCCCAGTAGATACTATGCGAATAATCGGGAAGGAAATTATTGTTGAAAAAGCAGCGATCACCCAATCATCTGTAAACAGATATACTACTAATCCGATTGCACCAGCTAAAGAAGTGGCAACACTTCTACCGAAATCATTTTCGGCATAAACACGCTCCGCCCATTTCTCTATCGTTTTCATTCTGCTCCTAACGGCTTAATTGAGGGGCAGCGGCGTAGCCGATGTCCCTCTCGAATTTTTTGTTATGCATTTTTTGAAGTCCTAGCTTTAGTAAAGCTAGGCATTGCTAGTTGGCGATAAGCTCTGGTAACATCTTCCAGCTTAATACCAAAAGATTTAACTTTTTCATTAGACCAATCTTCTGGATTAATCCAAAACTCTGCTTTGTGCTCGCATATCACAGCTAGTTCTTCATCAATGTGACGGAGTGGTATAGCGGCAGCCCCCCAGTAGCGTACAAGTTGTGCTTCTGTATCAGTATTTCTTTCCGAACCACGTTCAAGTGATTTGTAATAGATTTTGGTTTCTTGAAGAGCTGTTGAAATTGCTCGCAGAGCATTATCTTTGAGTTCACGTTTTTCTTTGGACAGGGTTGATATTGGCCCCATGAGTGTAATAAGTTTTTCTATCAAAAATTCAAGCACTATATATCTCCTTGATTTTATGCATAACGACCAAACTCACCCGACGAAAACCGCGTAGCGGTTTTTGGTCGGGTGGAGTGTCTTGTTATGCCTATTTGTAATTGTTTGGCAAATATTGTTTTCCTGCCAACCATAAAAATATATCTAACTGTCTAAGAGTATACGAATTGACTTTGTAAAACTCCCTAAGTGCTTCGATTACGCTTATAAACTTAGGGTATGATTTTAGATCGTCGTTCTTAAACTTATTAAAGTTGTCTGCTTTTCTGTAGTGTCTAAGCATTTTATCTACATACGAGTCGTAAATTGGAAATTCGTCTGGTCTGTGGTGGCTGCAGTACTTTGATGCAAAAGAGTAAAAATTTCTCACTTCTGCCCCCATATCAACCATTGCTATATCGTTGACCAATGTGCGATCACCAGACTTCAACCTGGAATCTATATCGAGTTTCAAAATATGCTTTGCAACAGTGTATGTATCAAAAATGTTAGTACTATAAAAATCGTTTAATGCACTGACTTTTAGAAGAACGCTTTCAATATCCCGATTATTCGGGCAGTGAACATGGAATAGCTTACCAAGCGAACTTTCCTGAAGAGTATATTTTTCAAGAGTGTCCCATTCCTTAAGATACTTGGAGATTGATTCATCACATGGTTTTGGGATAGTACTCATTCAATTTCCTAAGGGCATAACAGTGTGAATACGAGGAAATAATTCCTTGTTTTTTATCTATATATACGGACATAATTCCCCCATATCCAATATATTGCCAATACGGAGAAAACTTTGCCCCGATTCAAGCCTCGCGTCAATAGCGGACAGAAATACCGTCCCGGTGCTGAAAAGTTGATGGATCAAGTGCATGAGGTGTTGCGCTATCATCATTATAGCCTACGCACGGAAGAGGCTTATACCAAATGGATTCGATGGTTCATCAAGTATAATGGCACACGCCATCCTCGCGAGATGGGAAAAAAGGAAATCGAGGCTTTTCTCACTCACTTGGCGGTTGATCGCAAGGTGGCCGCTTCCACCCAGAATCAGGCACTGAATGCCATCGTTTTTCTTTATCGGGATGTGCTGGATATGCCCGTGCCAGATGAGCTTGAGCCTGTCCGTGCCAACAAGCCACGCCGTTTACCTGTTGTGCTGAGCAGGAGCGAGATTCAGGCCCTTCTTGGAGAGATGGAGGGGGTTTACGCGCTGATTGGAAAAATCATGTATGGTGGTGGCCTGAGATTGATGGAGGCGCTGCGTTTGCGCATTCAGGATATTGATTTTGATAATGGTTATATCACGGTTCGCGCAGGTAAAGGTGATAAAGATCGCAGAACGCTATTGCCTGTATCGGTGCGGGATGACCTCAAGGCGCATTTGCAGCGTGTACGGAAAGTGTATGAACAGGATTTGAAGGAAGGTCATGCCAATGTCTGGGTGCCGGAGGCATTGGCGCGGAAATATCCGAATGCGCCCAAATCATGGGAATGGCAATATGTGTTTCCGTCCAAATCGCTATCGAAAGACCCGCAAACAGGAGACATACGCCGCCATCACGTCAATGAATCGGGTTTACAAAAGGCTATTCGTGCAGCGAGAAAAAAAGCAGACATTCATAAGCGCGTAACATCGCATACCTTGCGTCATTCTTTTGCCACACACCTGCTTGAGGCGGGAACCAATATTCGCGTGGTGCAAAAGCTGATGGGTCATGCTGATGTGAAAATGACAGAAATTTATACACATGTGTTGCAGCAGAATCTCGGCGCAGTGACAAGCCCGCTGGATATGCTTTGATCAGGACGCTGCTGATTCTCGGTTGTGGATATGTCGGTGAAAAACTGGCCAGGGCCTGTATTGATCAGGGTATAGGAGTAACTGCTGTAACACGTGATGAGAAACGAGCGGAAGAGCTTCGACCTTTGGGAATGGAAGCGGTGATTGCCTCTTCTCCTGAAGTATTGCCGGATTCACTTCTCTCTTCTATGGATGCAGTGGTCGATTCGATTCCGCTAACCCGTGATGAGTCGGGTATGTATGCATCACAGATAGCGTGGTTACCAAAGATTACGGCAAAGTTTTCCAATCTCAAATGGGCAGGCTATCTCTCGACAACCGGGGTATATGGTGATGCAGGCGGTGCATGGGTGGATGAATCCTGGCCATGTAATCCTGCGAGCGAGCGTGGCAAGGAACGTTTGAAAGCTGAGCAGGCATGGCTGAATAGCGGTTTGCCAGCAGAGGTGTTTCGTCTCGCCGGCATCTATGGGCCTGACAGGAACATTGTTCGGAAACTGAAGGCAGGAGACTACAGGGCGGTAAGGTGGAAGCCGCCGCACTATTCCAGCCGTATTCATGCCGACGATATTGTGGCTGCGTTGCTGGCTGCGATGCAAAAGCCGCGTGCCGGCCGCATCGTGAATCTGGCTGATGATGAGCCGTTGCCCCATGCCGATTATGTCACCGAACTGGCAGGGCTGATTGGCGCCCCCCGGCCTGGGATCCTTACACCGGCAGAGGGTGAGAGAGAACTTTCACCGGCCATGCTCGATTTCTTTCGGGATAACAAGCGTGTTTCCAATCGATTGCTGCATCAGGAACTGTTGCCAAAGCTGAAGTACCCAAGCTTCAGGGATGCTGTGGACGGATTGCTCCAGGACTTATGCCAAAGTGATGATTGATTGTCATTACCGGCAAATTCCGGTCGCAACCCATCCCTCCCGGCCCTAATATCTTCCTGACGGCATAGCCTGTGTCTGTTTTTCGCATGCCAACCGGCTGATTTTAACCGGATGCTACAAAATCACCCTGGCGAAGTGCTAAGCTAGGCATATGCAGATGGATCACTTTCAATCTCTGGCAGAGAGGGCGTTGTCCTCGTTACCGGAAAAATTCCGGAATGCGATGGATAATGTGGTGATCTGTATCGAAGAGGAGGCTGATGCGGATACGCTTGCAGCCATGCAGGCTGAATCGCCCGATTCACTTCTTGGGCTTTATCAGGGGTGGCCCCTGCCGGAACGGGGCATCAGTTATGCAGGCCATCTTCCCGATACCATTCATCTCTATTGCAGGCCTATTCTTCACTACTGCGATGAAACAGGGGAGTCGCCCGAGCATTGTATTCGACATGTCCTGATTCATGAGATCGGGCACTATTTTGGATTCAGTGATCAGGAGATGGAGGCGATCGAGTGTCGGAAACCATAAGAGAAACCACACGGAAAGAGATCAAGGCGCTGGAAGTGCAGCTGTCAAATGTTCTGGCAGGCAAACAGCAGACCATACGGCAGGTGATGGTCGCCATGTTTTGCGGCGGTCATGTGCTGATTGAGGATCTTCCGGGTATGGGCAAAACCACCCTGGCGCAGGCACTTGCAGCCAGTCTTGATACGGACTTTGGCCGCATTCAGTTCACGGCAGACCTGTTGCCTGCAGATATTATGGGTGTGGAGATATTTAACCCGGCAGAGCGGTGTTTTGAATTTCATCCGGGGCCGCTTTTTCATCATATTGTACTGGCAGACGAGATCAACCGGGCCACACCCAAGGCCCAGTCCGCCCTGCTGGAGGCGATGGCTGAAGGGCAGGTGAGCATTGAGCGGGAAACGCACAAGTTGCCGCAGCCATTTTTTGTCATGGCGACACAAAATCCGACGGAACATCTTGGAACATTTCCATTGCCGGATTCGCAGCTGGATCGTTTTTTTATGCGCCTTTCTCTGGGGTATCCGGATCAGGATGCCGAGCGTAAGCTGCTCAAAGGAGAAGCTGGTCGGGAGCAACTGGAACGGTTGCAGCCGATTGTAACGATACAGTGGGTTGAGAGCATTCGCAACGAAGTCCGGCAGGTGTATCTGTCAGATCTGTTGATGGACTATCTGTTGCAGCTTCTTGAGCTGAGCAGAAATGGCGACTGGTTGAAGCAGGGTATATCTCCCAGAGCGGGAAAAGACCTCCTCCAGGCAGCCAGAACGCAGGCATGGATGGATGGAAGGGATTATGTGGCTGCCGCAGATCTGCAGGATATGTGGCTGCCATGCCTGGCACACCGTGTTCTGGCAGCCGGGGATAGTGAGGCGGCATTGATGCAACTGCTGGAGCAGGTGGCGGTACCAGCCTGATGGCACAGGAATGTCTGCTTTCTCCTGTAAGTGAATCCACGGGCGGCTGGCTTTGATGCGGGGAAGGCTACCCTCAAGCGGATGAACTGTGGCATATGATCCCGCTGATCTGAGGCTGCCACCCTGGGTTGTCAGGGCTTCTGGATGCCCTGGTTCGCCTGCAGATTCCGGTTACACCCTGTTGGCGGTTTGGCATGACCCGGCCGGGCGTACTGCTGGCGGGGGTCCTGGCCGGACTCTGGATGGCCGCACTCTATTCCGGAAACAATCTCCTCTATCTGTGTGGGGCGATGCTGACGGCATTGACAATCGCATCGCTTTGGCAGGCTGTTCGGCTGTTGAAGTCCATGCCCATGCTGGCGGACTCTTTTCCGGCTTATACCGAGGCCGGTGATCCCTTTATTTTACGAAAACAGATGCATGCCCTGTCACCTCTGACTGCAGTGGTCGATATAGAGTGGCGCTCTGAAGAGGTGAATATTCCATTGCAGGTACGGCTGGAGGAGTCGGCAGTTCTGACTGGAAGGTTGAAGGCAGGGTCAAGGGGTGTGTTTAAACTCAAACGGCAGTTTCTGACAACAACGGCGCCACTGGGCTTATGGAAGATCGGATATTTGAGAGATGATCCGGTTGACTGGATTGCAGTGCCAAGGCCTGTGCCGTGGTTATTGGCTCTATCCGGCAAGAGCAGGCAGATGCAACCCTTCGAAGGAGATGAATTGCGTGATCTGCGCGGCTATGTTCCAGGCGATGCGATATCGCGCATTCACTGGCGTAAGTCCGCTTCTGATATCACACGCTGGTCAGTGAAACGTTTTGAGCGGCATGAGCCCGAAGCGGAAGTGCTGAAGTTGCGGGTTGATTTGCGGCTCCCGGATTCAACACACCCCGAATCTTTTGAACACCTGTTGGGGCAGGCATGGTATTGGGTTGGCAGCCATCTTCAGCGTGGGGAGAAGTCTCTTCAGGTTGTACTGGGCCAGCAGTTGTTCGACCTGTCGATTGCCGGGCAGAAACAGGGTCTTGTCAAGGCGCTTGCTGAAGCGACTCCCCGGACTTCTCCTCCCGCTGGTCAGGATGGAGCACTGCTTTCACTGCTGGAGGGATCATGAGTATTGCAACCCAATACTCCCCGCGCCTGGTTCTGGCCGAGCACCTGACACTTGCAGTTCTGCTATCAGGCGTTGCCTCGCTCGCATTGTCTGATTTTGTCAGCCCGTTTTACTGGGGCGTTGTTGTGTTGGTTTCGGTGGTGCGTCTCCAGCGCGGTCTGGCATTTTCCCTGACAGAAATGCAGGCCAGCCTGATCGGCTGGGCAGGTTTTGTGTGGGTAGGACTGGAATTGCTGCTGGGCAGGGCACTGGTTGTCGCCTTTACTGACTTTCTGCTGATTCTTTCCCTGGCCATTGTGATTGAAGAGGCAACACCCCGTAACCATCTGCACCGGATGCTGGTCGGTTTTTTTCTGGTCCTGGGTGCTGCTGTTTTGACGGACAGTGTCCTCTATGTCATTCCACTGGCCTCTTTTATGTGGTTTGTCTGGCGAGCCTCCCGGTGTCTCTATGGTATGCAGTTGCCCGGCGGGGATTTGAAACTGTCCCCATGGCGATCGGATATCCGTATCATGGCCGGCATGGCTGCCGTCACAGGTATTCTGTTTATGCTGCTGCCCCGTTTTGATTTTCACTCCTACCTGAAGCCTCTGCAACCGCGTATGCAGACCAGCGGCTTTTCCTCAAAGGTTCAGTTGGGGGCGTTTGCCACCACGCTTGATACAACGGTGGTGTTTCGCGTTGAACCTGTCGGTGAAGATCCTGAGCTGTTTCGGCAAAGAATGGCGGGGCGCTACTGGCGCGGCACACCACTGAGCACATTTACCGGCAGCGGCTGGGAGAAGGTTCCTGAGAAGCCTGTTATCCGCTGGCAAAAGGGGAGCGAGGCCGTTCTTGCGGACAGCGCTTCGGATCTGAAGTTCGCCGTTTACAGGGAGGCCAGCGATCATCCCTATATTTTTGTGCCGGACGGTTTGGGAAAAATGATTCAGATACCTGCCGCCATACAGATGGGAGATCAGGGCAGCATCCGTTTTGAGACCCCGCCAACACGGCGCCTGCGGATATTGATGCATACGGCCGGACAAGGGCCTTTGCTGGAGCAACTGCGGCCACCGATCCGGCAGGAGATGGAACGTTCGTCCATTCCGGAGGCAGTTGTTTTGTGGGCTGATAGTATTGCCGGCAATCTTTCTGATCCGATGGTCAGGATCGGTCGGTTGCTGAGGGAACTTAAGGGCTGGCAATATGATCTGAATGCAGCTATCGATCACCATGCCCCTGTCACCTCATTTTTGAAACTGAAACGCGGGCACTGTGAACTCTATGCAACCGCTCTGGCGTTGGCGGCCAGATCGCTGGGAATTCCGGCCAGGGTAGTGAATGGCTACTCCAGGGGGGAGTGGAATGAGATGGGCGGTTTTTATCTTGTTCGGCAGTTGCATGCACACAGCTGGGTGGAGGCGTGGGTGGAGGGGCGGTGGCACCGTTTTGATCCGTCACCGGCTTCGCGATGGCAGCTCTCCGGCATCCGCTTTCCGGCACTGGATGAGATTTGGGAGAGTGTGAAGCTAAGCTGGTACCGCTATGTGCTTGAGTTCCAGAATGCGGATCGCAGGCAGACATTCCAATCATTGGTAGCTCTGCTGAAAACTTATGCGCTGTGGGTTGTTGCAGGCGTCACCGGGATTGCCATGCTGCCGCTATTGAAAAGAATCAAGCTGGCTTTCCCCCGCTTTGTATGGGCGGGGGATCTTTGTAGCATATTGGACAGATGGTTGAGCAGGCGGGGGGTTGAAAGGCTGCTACATCAGCCGCTTCGGCACCTGCCCCTGCCCAAAGGGGTGGGGGAGCAGAAGTGGCGGAAGTTTGTCCGCAGCTGGGAATATCAGGCCTATGGAGGCATGAAAAAATGGAGTCGGCGGGAGTTAATGCGTCATCTGCGTGCGCTTTCCTGATATCCTGCTAGATTCCGCAAAACTTCGCTTATAACATGAAACAAATGAGCGGATGGATATTTTTACCCCGTGATATAGAAGCATGTATCACGAGGTAAAAATATCTATCCGTGTTAGGGGGATTCAGTGGGCATTCTTGATGGCAAAAAAGGTCTGATTCTTGGCGTGGCAAATGACAAGTCTATTGCCTGGGGGGTAACACAGGCATGCAGGCGTGAGGGTGCTGAGCTTGGTTTTAACTATCTGGGAGAGATGCTGGAGAAGCGGGTTCGTCCACTTGCCGAATCAGTGGATGCAACATTTGTTGAGCCGCTTGATGTCAGCGATGATGCCCAGATGGATGATTTTTTTGAAAAGGTTGAAAGGCAGTGGGGTAAGCTTGATTTTATGGTTCATTCCATCGCCTTTGCCAATAAGAATGCACTGAAAGGCCGTTTCAGAGATACCACACGGGAGGATTTCCAGTTGGCGCTTGATATCTCTGCGTACTCATTCATTGCCTGTGCCCAACGTGCATCAAAGCTGATGGGTGAAGGTGGCAGCATGGTGACGATGTCCTATCTGGGTGCTGTCCGTGCGGTCCCGAATTATAATGTTATGGGTGTGGCCAAGGCCGCACTGGAGGCCTCGACACGCTATCTGGCAGCAGATCTGGGCAGAGAGGGTATTCGCGTTAATGCCGTATCGGCCGGTCCGATTCGCACGCTGGCTGCATCGGCAGTCGGTGACTTCCGCAGGCTGATGGAGAAGAGCGCACGCGGTTCCATGCTTGGCCGCAATGTCATGCAGGAGGAGGTGGGCAATACAACAGCTTACCTGCTTTCGGATCTGGCTACCGGTGTTTCCGGTGAAGTACACTATGTTGACTGTGGTTTCCATGTTGGTGCCGGCGACCCGGGTATTGAATAAGCCATGTCGGGCTCGTCATTCGGTCAAATCTTTCGTGTAACGACAGCCGGTGAATCGCACGGTGCGGCGCTGGTTGCCATTGTCGAAGGTTGTCCGGCCGGCGTGGCTTTGAGCGAGGCCGATATCCAGCCGGATCTGGACAGGCGTAAACCAGGCCAGTCCAGATATACCACTCAGCGCCGGGAAGATGACAAAGTTGAAATCCTGTCCGGGGTGTTTGAAGGAAAAACGACAGGATGCCCGATTGGATTGCTGATTCGCAATACCGATCAGCGCAGCAGGGACTATTCAGAGATCAAGGATAAATTCCGCCCCGGTCATGCGGATGTGACCTATTTCGAGAAATACGGCATACGTGATTACCGTGGTGGCGGCCGCTCTTCAGCCCGCGAAACAGCCATGCGGGTTGCAGCCGGCGCTATTGCCAAAAAAATGCTCTCATCCTTCGCTGTTTCAACCCGTGGCTGGGTGGATCAGATTGGCCCGGTACGGGCAGACAGCTCCCGTTTTGATCCGGACGAGATTGGCAAGAATCCGTTTTTCTGTCCCGATCCGGTTGCGGCTGCAGAGATGGCCGCGTTCATGGACAGTCTGCGTAAAGAGGGTGACTCCATTGGCGCGGCTGTTGTTGTAGAGGCCCACGGTATGATTCCGGGACTGGGCGAACCGGTATTTGACCGTCTGGATGCCGATCTTGCCAAGGCGATGATGTCGATTCCTGCCGTCAAGGGTGTTGAGGTGGGAGATGGCTTTGCCTGCATCGAGGCGCGGGGTTCTGAATTCGGTGATCCCATGCGGAAAGAGGGCTTTGTCAGTAATCATGCCGGTGGCGTGCTTGGCGGCATCTCCAATGGAGATACGATTCATGTGCGTATGGCGCTGAAACCGACATCATCCATTCTGAAACCGCGCCCCACTGTGGATATTCATGGTAATGAGACGGAAATTATTACCAAAGGGAGGCATGATCCCTGTGTTGGCATTCGTGCCGTTCCCATTGCAGAGGCAATGCTGGCACTGGTGCTGGCTGATCATCTTCTACGCCATCGGGCAAGTCAGCTGTAAGCGAAAGGACCAGGGCGTTTTTCTGGTTTGGAAACTTTCGGGCGATATTCCGGATTTACGTGTCCCCCGGCTAAGGTACTTTACCTGTTGACTCTCCTTTAACATGCAACAAACAAAACGCAGATGGGCTTTTCCCTCCTCGCGATAAAATATCCCAATCACGGGGCAGGAAAAAGCCCGTTTGTGTTGGCAGGGGGCTTATCTTCCCACTCATCTTCATCCTCCCAGTCATCTTCCTCCTCAGACTGTTTGGCTGGCGGATTGCCATCATGGATCAGATATTCACGGTTCTGGCGCCATGCCTCGCGGGTGAAGATGTAGGGGTCCAGCGCCAGTTCATCACGCATCTCCGAGGCATCGAGTAGCCGGGCTCTCTTGTCGATATAGCTAAGGATCGACAGAGGAATAATGGCCTGGGGAGCGATAAAATAAGAGGCCCAGAACAGGCCATATGTTACTGTCTCTGTAATAAAATCAGGTGTATTGCGGACAGAGTTCGGGCCAAAAAAGGGGTAGACAATATATGCCCCCTGAGGGAAGCCCCAGACAGCAAGTGTCTGCCCGAGGTCTTCGTTATGCTTTTCAAGTTCCACATGGGAGGCAACATCAATCAGGCCAACCAGACCAATGCTTGAGTTGATGATGAAGCGGAGAAGATCCTCAAGTCCCTGGTGTCCTTTTCCCTGAAGAAAATCATTCAGTATCGTATTCGGGTAGGTGAGATTGTCATAAAAATTGGAGATGGCCTTGCGATCTTTTTTGTCGGTCACAGCTACATAACCTTTTGCCACAGGTTTCATGATAGCCTTGTCCAGAAGTTCATTGAAGCTATCGCTTACACGGTTGATGCCTTCAATCGGGTCATGATTGTTCTGAACCGTTGCACAACCTGAGAAAAAGAGCAGTGCAAGCAATAGCAGTGAGGTCAGCGGATGCCGGTCATTTGATCTGGATACAAACATGCGATGTATTATGGTGCAATCATGCTGAACTGGCTACGGGCAAGGATTGGGGTGCGCATGGTGAAGCTCGTCAATGGCCTCAATCAATGCATCTGAAAGCGTGATGTCAGCAGTGGCAATATTGCTGCGTAGCTGCTCCATTGTTGTCGCACCGATAATGGTGGAAGTTACAAATGCCCTTGTGTTTACAAAGCTTAATGCCATCTGTGCAGGGTCAAGGCCATGCTCCCGTGCTAATGAGACATAGGCCTCTGTAGCCTTAATGCCCGCCTCTGTTGAGTAGCGCCGGTAATGCGGAAACAGTGTAAGGCGTCCGCCTGCCGGCTGTTGTCCATGCAGGTATTTCCCGGATAGTGTGCCAAATCCCAACGGCGAATAGGCCAGCAAGCCCACCTTTTCACGCAGGGATATTTCCGCAAGGCCGATTTCATAGCTGCGGTTCAGCAGGCTGTATGGATTCTGTATGGAGACGATTCCGGGCAGTGAGGCTGTTTCTGCTGCACGCAGGTATTGCGACACTCCCCATGGCGTTTCGTTGGAAACACCGATATGCCTGATCTTGCCCTGTTCGACCAGCTCTCCCAGCGCCCCGAGTGTCTCCTCAATCGGTGTTGTCCCGGCCTCCTCTTTCTGCTCATAACCGAGCTTGCCGAAATAGTTTGTATTTCGTTCGGGCCAGTGTACCTGATAGAGATCAATATGGTCGGTCTGCAGGCGTTTCAGGCTGTCGTTAACGGCAGCAAAAATGTTTGCCCGATCCAGTTTTGCCTGGCCTCCCCGGATATGCGGGCACCAGGCAGTAGGTCCGCACACCTTGCTGGCAAGAATGATCTCATCCCGCGTTCCACGCTGTTTTAACCAGTTGCCAATAATGGTTTCCGTAGCACCACAGGTGTCAGCCTCCGGAGGGATCGCATAGAGCTCGGCTGTATCGATGAAGTTAATACCCTGATCCAGAGCATAATCCAGCTGTTCAAATGCTTCAGCTTGAGTGTTCTGCTTTCCCCATGTCATGGTACCAAGGCATATGAGGCTGACGTCGATATCGGTATTGCCAAGGCGGTTATATTTCATCATGCACCTTTTACCATTTGCAGGGGAGAATTCAAGCCGGCAGCCATCTGTTGTTTCCGGTTGCAGCAAAATATGTCCGCTCTTACATTTTCAGCTTCTATGGGGGGATTGTTGATCTGCTGACTGTTCTGCCGATCGGCGATGCGAACCTGACCATCAGAATGTTGCGCATTGTCAGGCTGCGGAAGCTGGTTCGTTACCTGCGTGTTTTGTGCTGCTGGGCAGAAGGGTACAGGAGATGAGGGCGGGGTTAAAAAAGAGGATCAACAGGGCGGCACATGATGTGTGAATAATGAAATATTTTGCTCCCTGGTCTCTCCGCTTGCGCTAAATGAACTATACTGTGCGAACAGGAGCGAGGCATGAGTAAAACTCAGCGCTATGAAGGCAAGGCTATTGTTGTCTATTTTGATCCAAACCGTTGCATGCATGCCAGCAAATGTGTGCATGATCTTCCCGGGGTATTCAGACCGGAATCGCGTAGGCAGTGGATTTTTCCGGATGAGGCCGATGCTGATGAACTGGCCGCCATGATCCCTACCTGTCCCTCCGGAGCATTAACCTATGCTCGGGATGGCAAGAGGTATGCCGGGAAAAAACCTGATAAAAACACGGTAACCATTATGCCTGACGGCCCTTTATACATACATGCCGAGATGACGATCAATGGTGAAGTGCAACCGACATACAGGGCGGCGCTGTGCCGGTGCGGCGCTACGCAAAGGCCTCCTTACTGTGACGGAAGCCATAGGAGAGTAGCTTTTAAAGAGAGTCGCCATACATTTGAGGAAGTCTCCGCCGGAGATGTGGCAACAGATGGTTGTCTGGAGATTCAATCCGTTGCAGATGGCCCATTGCTGATCAAAGGTGGTTGTGAGCTGCGGAATGTCCGCGGCCATGTTGTGGCATGTCGTGAACAGCTTGTTTTATGCCGCTGCGGCGCATCTGCCAACAAGCCCTGTTGCGACGGCAGCCATGTCGGCATTGGCTTTAAGGCTAAGTGACGGAGCATGTCTTTACTCCGCTGACTTCAATAGCATTGCAGAGCCGGTGCATATCCTTTTCTATGCCGGCGAGATCCTTTGTAGCAATGCCTCAGGCTCAATGACCATATATTCGCCGGCAGTGAGGCCTGTTTCTGCAAGTGAAAGCGCGCCAATATGTGTACGCGATAGTGTTGTCACATGATTGCCGATGGCAGCAAACATCCGCCGTACCTGATGATAGCGCCCCTCATGCAGTACCAGTACGGCCCGGTTTTCTCCAACGGCTTCCATCTCGGCGGGAAGGCAGGGCCTGTCATCATCTTCCAGCATCAGCTTGCCACTGGCGAACAGCTCCGCTTCATTGCCCTGTAGCGGCCGGTCCAGCGTTACGGCATAGGTTTTGGAGATGTGATGTTTCGGACTGGTCAATTGATGGTTGAGTTGCCCGTTGTCGGTAATGATTAACAGCCCGGAGGTCTCCTTATCCAATCTGCCAACGCTGGAGAGTGGCGGTTTCCGATATTGCCACATTTCGGGAAGGTCATCATAGATCAGGGGACCCTCCTCCTTGTGGGAACAGACTACGCCGAGCGGCTTGTGATAGATCAGGGTCAGTCCGCCCGGGTGATCCAGTGGCTCGCCATCAAGCATGACCTGATTCGGATCAACCTTTTGAGAGGCCGATGATACCGCTTCGCCATCACAGGTGATCAGCCCCTGTCTGATCCAGTTTTTGACCTCTTTGCGTGAGCCGTAGCCGAGATTGGAGAGCAGCTTGTCCAGCCGTTCGGGTTTTGATTGTTTCATTTGATTCGACCTTTGGTGGCTTCGATAACCTTGAAACCCTGTTCCTGTGTTACAATACGATATTGCATCAATCTTTGCTCCAGCGTGGCTTCATAAGGCAATTTTCGGTTGGCAACCATGTAAAGCCTGCCGCCGCGTTTCAGTGAACCGCAGGCGTTGGCAATGATGGTCTGGCCGAGTGAAATATCCTGTTGCTGCCCGGCATGGAAGGGCGGGTTGCAGACCACCCAGTCGAGCTTCAGAGGCAATGGCCCGGCTGCTGCATCCAGCCAGTGAGACTGAATCTTCTCCTGCCACGCCCGGGTGTTTTTCCCTGCACACTCCAGGGCCAGACGATCCGCTTCGATCAGGTAGAGTCTTTTGATCTCCGGATAGCGGCGCAATATGTTTTCAGAGAGTAGTCCATAGCCGCAGCAGAGATCCATGCCGGTTCCGGATAGTGAATCGGGCAGGTTTTGCAGCAGCAGTTGCGAGCCGCTATCCACTTTCTCCCAGCTGAACAGGCCCGGTTGTGCGATCAGGCCGTGGCTGTTGACGACTCCGGGCCTCGCATCTGCAATCCATTGTTTTGCAAGCATGCCATCCAGTGAACTGCTTTTCCTTGCCGAGAAAATCCTGCACTTTGATTTGGATGAGGAAGTTACGTTTCCAGCCAGTTTCTCAAGTGCCGCCTCATAGCTTTTAGCACCATGCTTGTTCGGACAGACAACGATCAGCTTGCCATTCTCGGCGAGAGCTTGCATCGCTTCAGCCATCCGGTTCAGTGTCTGCTGCTTGTTTTTGAATGGAATCAGCAGAATGAGGTCGGATGTTTTCTCAAGGCTTTGTGAACAGTTCAGACCCATCCTGACCAGTTCATCATATTCGGGCTTGAAGTGTTGCAACAGGACAAGCTTGTTGCACCGGCTATTGATCTCTTTGAGTCGCGGATCGGCATGGGCATTGATGACGGCAACACGGCTGCTGTCATTATTCAGACTGTCAATTGCTGACTGATACAATAGTTGGACGGCAGGCATGGCCCGGAAACTTCCGGGTTACTTTTTGCCGGAGCTGCCAAAGCCGCCGGCTCCGCGTTCGGTTGCCGGGAGTTCGGACACCGTCTGAAAATCTGCCTGTACAAATGGTGCGATAATCATCTGGGCAATGCGGTCGCCGCGCTGGATATGGAAAGGCGTCTTACCATGGTTGATCAGGATTACCCCCACCTCGCCGCGATAATCGGCATCGATTGTGCCTGGTGTGTTGAGTACCGTAATACCATGTTTAAGCGCCAGTCCTGAACGCGGGCGAACCTGGGCCTCAAAGTTGTCCGGCAGGGCCATCGCAAAGCCGGTTGGAATCAGGGCATGCTCCCCCGGTTCGATGACCATATCGCCGTCAATGGCAGCACGAAGATCGGCGCCTGCAGCATGCAGGGTGGCATAGTGGGGAAGGTCAAGCCCTTCGCCATGCGGCAGTTGCTGAATTTGTACGACCGGGTGTTTGCTTACGTCAGTAGTCATCTCTGTAACTCCATGATCTTTTCGATTATTTTTTCTGCCAACTGCTCTTTTGGAAGAGCATTGATTGCATCTGTATGCCCGGCTGTAATCCACCAGCCGCTGGCCTTTTCGCTGCCCATGTTACCTATATCATTGGCGAAGATGGCATCGACGCCTTTGCGGACAAGTTTCTCGCGGGCATGCCTGATGTGATCGCATGACTCGGCTGCAAAAGCAATGACATGGGCAGGCCTGTTCTCCATGTTGGCAATGGTGGCAACAATGTCCGGGTTGGCAGTGAGTTCAACCTGAATCTGTTCTGTGTCGCCCCGTTTCAGTTTTTCGCCCGATCGATTCTTAAAAGAAAAGTCACTGACGGCAGCCGTACCAATAAAGGCATCTGCACCCTTCGCCTGTTCCCGACATGCTATCAGCATATCCTCGGCAGACTCAATATCGATTCGCCGAATCCGGTTTACAGACGCAGGTGTTCCGGGGCCTGCAACAAGTGTAACAGTGGCGCCGAGTGCCGAAGCGATGTGAGCCATGTAAGCCCCGAGCGCTCCTGTTGCCCGGTTGGTGAGCAGGCGCACACCATCCCAGCGCTCCCATGTCGGCCCGGTATTGATGACCCAGCGTTGACCGGCAAGTTTCTGCTCATGTAGCAGTGGAATCAGGTCATCCATGATTGTTTCAGGCTCATTCAGTCGCCCCGGACCACTCTCGCCACAGGCAAGCTCACCGGATGCGGGACCGGAAAAGTGGAGGCCGCGTGCATTGAGGGTTTCAACGTTCCCTTTTGTGGCATCACTCTCCCACATGGAGTGATTCATGGCCGGAGCCACCAGTACCGGCGCATCATTGACCTGCATGATGGTGGTTAGCAGGTCATCGGCAATGCCATAGGCCAGTTTGGTGATCAGGTTGGCTGTGGCGGGTGCAATGATGATGGCATCGGCCCATCGGGCCAGTTGAATATGTCCCATCTCCCGTTCACTTGTCAGATCAAACAGCTCGGTATGGACCTGCTCCCCTGTCAGCGCCTCAAAGGTGAGAGGGGTGACAAATTCACAAGCCGATCTGGTCATCACACAGCGGACTTTTGCCCCCTGTTTGATCAGCAGGCGGGCCAGTTCAGCCACGCGATAGACGGCAATGCCGCCTCCAATACCAAGCAGGATGCGCCTGTTATTCAGCAAGCTTTAGCTCTGCAGCTCTTTAAGGGTTTCCAGCACCGTGGCGACGTGCTCTTTTACACGCACCTTTCGCCATGCATAGGCCACATCGCCATCCGGGTTGATGATGAAGGTGGAACGCTCAACGCCCAGAGACTCCTTGCCGTAGAGCTTTTTGATCCGGATGACATCAAAGGCTTTGCAGAGCAGTTCATCCGCATCGGAGATCAGCGGGAAATTCAGCGACTGTTTTTCTGTGAAGCGTTGATGCGATTTCACGGAGTCACGGCTGACGCCCACGATGACGGCATCGGCGGCTGAAAAATCCGGTAGTGCATCACGAAACTCGCAGGACTCGGTGGTGCAGCCCGGCGTATTGTCTTTCGGATAGAAGTAGAGGATTACCCATTTTCCCTTCAGGTCGGAAAGTTTCAGTGTGCCTTCAGGCCATGTTGGCAATTCGATGTCCGGTGCAGCATCGCCGGGGTTAAGTTTGTAGTCGCTCATTGCTTCTCCTTATGCTCTCTTTTCCGCTTCTTCTCTGTTCTTTTCTTTCAAAGGGCAATCATGAATGATAAATTGCACGTTTGAAACAGACGAGGAGTTTTTGATGCAGATCATACTGGCAGAACCGCGCGGATTTTGTGCGGGTGTGGACAGGGCCATCGAGATTGTGGAGCGCGCACTCAAGGTATATGGCGCGCCGGTCTATGTGTGCCATGAGATTGTGCATAACAGGTTTGTTGTTGAAGATTTACGGGCCAAGGGCGCAGTGTTTGTGAATGAGGTGGATGATGCACCGGATGGTTCACTGCTGATCTTTTCCGCACACGGAGTCAGCAAGGCTGTGCGTGAGCGTGCAAAGCAGAGAGAGTTGAAGGTTATCGATGCAACCTGCCCGTTGGTAACCAAGGTGCATGTGGAGTTGTTGCGCCATTATCAGCGGGGTGATCAGGTGATTCTGATCGGCCATGCCGGACATCCGGAGGTGGAGGGAACGATGGGACAGGCGCCTGCAGGCGCGGTACTGCTGGTCTCCACGCCGGGTGAAGTTAAGTCTCTGGTAGTGAAAGATGAAAACAGGCTGGCCTTTGTCACCCAGACGACCCTGAGTGTAGATGATACGGCTGATGTGATTGAGGCACTTAAACAGCGATTTCCCAATATTCAGGGTCCCAGACGCGAGGATATCTGTTATGCCACCAGTAATCGTCAGGCGGCAGTCAAGGAGCTTTCCGATGCCTGTGATGCGGTTCTGGTGATTGGTTCAAAGAACTCTTCCAACAGCAACCGTTTAAGAGAGGTTGCCGAACGCAGAGGGGTGGATGCCTGGTTGATTGATGGCCCGGAGGATATTGATCCTGAATGGCTGAAAGGCCGATCCAGAATCGGCATTACAGCCGGAGCCTCTGCTCCGGAAGTACTGGTTCAGCAGGTGATTGAATATCTTCATAAGTATGGTTGTAGCGGTGTGGAAGTTTCCAGAGTGGTTGAGGAGCATGTCACCTTTAGCCTGCCGGAGGAGTTGCGTTAGGCACTTCTCCCGGCCTGTTTATTGAGATCATTTCGGGTCGGAGTGGAGGAGTTCTTCGGAGAAGGATGAGAAGGCAGCAATATACGGGAACATGGCCGTACCAGTGAAACCGGGAATGCCACAAGCGACATGACTGTGGCCATCGATGATTTCTCACGCGAATTGTATGCAGGCATCTACCCGGACAAAACGCAGTACAGTGCGGCCGCCTTTCTGCAGCAGGT
Organism: uncultured Zetaproteobacteria bacterium; assembly: GCA_964559845.1. Classification (GTDB taxonomy): domain Bacteria; phylum Pseudomonadota; class Zetaproteobacteria; order Mariprofundales; family Mariprofundaceae; genus WSZY01. The sequence goes on from CAZLJF010000005.1 coordinate 37,345, forward strand.
GCTGGATGAATGCCCGTATACCGTTGAGTACACATATTCGGACAACGGCAAGGAATACAAGGGCACAGATGCCCATGAATTCGTGAAGCTGTGCCGGGATCATGGCATCGGACAGAAGTTCACCCGTTGCAATCGCCCCCAGACCAACCGCAAGGCCGAGCGGGTAATCCGAACGCTAATGGATATGTGGCATACGCGGGAACAATTCAGGGATCGTAAACAGCGCCAGATCAGCTTGTTGCGATTCATCAACTACTACAATACTGTCAAACCCCACAAAGGCATTGATGATATGACACCGCAGGAAAAGCTCTTCGAGCATTTCTACAACAAAAATGTAAACAACGCAAGAATTCCTAACACATTATTGATTCAGGTAGCGGGTTGCCTCTACATGTCCGGGGATGCGCACAAGCACGCTCCGGTATGCATTTTTTGCCAGTTCCTGTTTACCCTGCCAAGCATAGGCTCGAGCCAGATATACTAGGATGGATGCGTCAGAAGGGTAATAACTCGAAAGTGACATGCTGTGTTTAGCGAGTGTCTCCCATTTTCTCAAACCCTCTTCACAAGCCATCATGCGGATATGGGCCAGATAGTTGTATGGTGACTGTGCCAGCACCTGTTTTAAATAGCGTGATGCCTCATTCCAGCGCTGCTGCGCTATGAGGGGCAGAGCAATACCAAGCCGTGCATCAAATGAACGCTGATTGCGTTCCAGTGCCTGTTTATACGCATGAATCGCATCATTATAATTGCCCTGCAAGTAATTCAGCCAGCCATAGCGCAACAGAGCCAGTTCACTTTCACTACTCTTATCCAGTAAGGGCGCAATCAATGCGGCGGCTTTTTCATATTTTCCGTTGGCTTCCAGTGCATAGGAATCACTCCAGATATTATTACTCGCCGCCTGTGTGAAAGATGGCGCTGCCGCCAGCATGACCAGTGCCAATATGAATTTTAACTTTAACATGGTTTATTTCTCCCTTACCAGCTTTTCGAAATATCGATATAAGCAAAACGATTATTATAACTATTGCCGATAGTATTATTCAGGTAGCGCTCGTTACCGCCTATCAACATCAGGTGCAACGATTCGGTAATGCGCCACTGTAGCGCCAGCGATAACGAACCACGCTGAATATCGGCGATGTTATAGACCGCCGCCGCATCATTATCGACCGCATAAATACGTTCGCCGAACAGCCCGTTAAGCTGCATTTTTTCAAGATGGTGCCATGACCCCGGTGCAAACCAGTGCGTCCATTTCACATCAGTCGCCGATGTGCTGCTTTTATTCTGGGCTCGCTGGCGATTGGACGGCTTGATAAACCAGCCTCTGGCCTGAAACCAGTCCGCTCCCTGATTCAAGCCGAATCCGAGCGTTGGCGTAAACTGCTCTACACTCAGGTTATTCTGATAAACCGAATGCGCATAGCCGAAATCGATGTAGAAGGTTTTGGCATAATTCAGAAAGGATATCTGAGGCGCCACAACTTTGACGTTATCTGTATTTCCGGTGATATCATTGTTGTTGATGAAGTGTCCGTTCATCATCAATGTCAGCGGGCCGGGAAGAGCATCGAAATAGAGTTTATAGCGGGCATTGGCAAAATAACCCTGCTGGTTGATGCTGTTGCCCACCTTGAACGTCAGTCTGGTGTAATTGGCGGCCAGCGAAAAACCGCCCTTATCCAGATAATCTGCACTTAATATCAGACCGCCACTCGAAAGCGAACTACGCTGCAATGAACCGCTATAATTGCCATACAGCCCCTGGATATCTGTTTTGACTTCCCAGTCACCATCTGCTGCAAACACCATCTGCTGGATACTCATAGCCGTTGTGATCACTCCGGCCATTATCAAGAGTCCCTTTTTCACTACCCTTCTTCGTACTTCTGGCTGTTTCATCATTACACTCCTGTTATTTGTAATCTTGTTCGTTACCTGTAACTACTGTCCATGCTGGGATGCCTGCATCCGCTTTCTGGCCAATTTCCAACAGCGTGGCTTCGAGCAGCGTTGAATCACCTTTTTGTATACTGATTCGGGTGCAGCCCAGCCGTGGTTCAATACAGGCTGATGTCGCCACCTGTATGGGAGACCCTAGCGGCAGCGTCAAGCTGTGAGTTCCATGCTGCTGCCAATGTCCTTCAGACCAGCTGCGCTCATAATCGCTATCGACCCCACCGCCCAGCGGTAGCATAAGTTGAGTGACTAAGCGCTGTAACCTTGTTGCCGGCAATAAGCTCATCGATGGTTGATCGCGCCATGTCAGCTTGCCTTCTGTGAACGGGGTCAGCCCCAGCGCCAGCAACCAGGCATCCAGAAACAAATCTGCCGGCCCTTCACGATCATAAAAAGCCAGCAAATGATCCTGGCAGCTAAATGCAGCACTGGCGCCGGAATCTGTCTCCAGTCGCAACACGCCAAGCAGATTCAGCGATACCGACATGCGCCGTTTTTTCAATATATCACCCTGCTTTCCAGACTGATAAACCTGATAACAGAACTGTCTGCCCGCATTCATTCTCAAACTGTCTACCAATGCCATATCGGTTTTGGGCGTCATCACAGACTCCCCCTCCTCCGGGCGGGAGAATAGCCGGAACTGCGCCTTATCCGTTGCTGTGGCCTGAAACATCACCGTTGTTAAATGGAACGGCAAGGTCGGGCTGCCCAGAGTTTCGCCGCACTGTACATGCAAATGCAGATGCGGTTGGGGCGAACGCCCGGAAGAACCACATTCAGCCAGTTGCTGAGCCGGGTTGACGTATGCCCCTACTTCAACGCTGATACTGTCCTGCTTGAGATGTGCCAACAGGGCATACAAACCATTTTGCATGCGAATCAACACATGATTTCCCCAGTTATTATCCACATCGACCTGACCGGGAGGATTATCCGGCAGACTATCCAGTGTTTTTACTACATAACCGGCCACTGGCGACAACACGGGCAGACCAAAACAGTAATAATCATTCAGCGCCGCACCATCGGTGCGATAGCTTTTGCCCTGTTCGATAATATAAAAATCCAATGCATGCTGCCAGGGAGGTTGATGCGTATGCGGGCCGTTAAAACCCTGATAAATATCCCAACGCCCGTAAAAAGGTGCTACCACCGGCAGACTGCCGAATTCACCATGCCGGACCATGGCCAGACGCGTACGCTCGGCGCTCTTTTCCGGCAGTGCTGGCGCATCCAGCGTCACCTGCAACGATTCTGAAGCCGGCCGCTTGGTCAGCGCAGTCAGCACCAACATGGTAGTAACCAAAAAAGGAACAGCCATTACCGGCAAACCGTATACCAGCATAAATGTTTCGGATGCCGCCGTCACCAATGCTGCAATGATCGCACCGACCATCGCCAGTATAAAATTCTGCACGCCCGGCACCGTAAAAATACCCCCCAGCGCCATGGACACCAAAATAAAATTAAACCCGTTCCAGGCCACTAGGTCGGGGTGCAGACTGCCGGACAGGAATGTATAGCTTGTAAACCCGCATAAAAACCCGGCTACAGCCAACAGGGATAAATATCGCGAAGTGATAAGCAGGCCGGCAAACATCAGCATGCCGGACAGCGGATGCGGGATAAAAAAAGCTGAACCGAGAGCGGTAAAAAATTGGTCAATGATGGGGGATATATAACTATCACGTGGTGTCATCGGCAGCAGATATCGACTCAATGTACCGTAACTGTGTGAAGCCAGCGACACTGTTAAGGCGACGATCACAAAAGGCAGGCTTAAGGCCGGCAACCGATCCAGTCGCCACAGCACATCGGCGATGGCGACCGTGGCAAATACAGCCAGCACAGCACCGAGAACAATCAATACAACCAGATACATATCCAGCTGGTAATAAGCACCCAGCGAAAGTCCGACCAGCAGGCTGTTATAGACATGCAAACCGCTGCCCAGATTCCTGAACTGCAATAACCGTGCAGTCATCACGCCGGCGATGGCAGCCAGCAATCCGGCCAGTGCGGTATTGGGAAACCAGAACGTTGCCGCCAAAAACAGACCGCCAACGACTGGGCGTTCAGCAAACAGAATCGAGCCGTAGGCTCTGAACAAGCCCGCAACAGTCTGCTTTACTGTGCTTAGTACGGGATTCATTGATTAGGCCGCCGCTTGCGCCTCTACCGAACGCAGGTGTTCAGGAATCGATTCCTGAGCCGTCATGACCCGCAAATCTTCCGCAGCACGTACAACCGAAACCGTCTGGTCAACATGCACCATCACCACATTGGGGCGGTATTCGATAAATTGCATCCACTGGGTATTGTTGTATGCCCCCACCTGATTAAATACCAGTGAATCACCGATATTCAGCGGCGGCAGCATCACCGATGCCCGCATTACATCGATATTCATACACAACGGTCCGTATAAAATCGTATCTTCCGGAATACCTTCCAGCACGCGCGTTGGCATTACCAGATGGTTGTACCAGAAACCGGTAAACAACAAATTCACGCCGGCATCAATCACCACGGAGCGGCGACCATCGGGCATACGTTTATTGGCCACCACGGAGGTTACCAGTATTTCCGTATCATCAACAATCGCACGACCACTCTCTATAATCAGACGCGGCCTGTCTTTACCCTGTTGCTCGCGGATTCGCGTTGCATCATTCAAAGCATTACAGATCGCTTCGGCATACTGATCCAGACTCGGCACGACCTGTTCCGGCGGTAGATAGGTGCCCTGCAGTGAATTCATCGAGGCAAAACCGCCACCGATATCAATGCTCTCAATCCGGCAACCTGTCTGTGTTTCAACCTCATCCATAAAAGCGCACATAATGCGCACCTGAGCGGCATAAGCACGCGGATCAAGCACAAACGTGCCCAGATGGCTGTGCAGACCGGCCAGATTCAGGTGTTGGCTATCGCCCAGAATACGCGCTGCATCCATAGCCTGACCGGATTCGATATTAAAACCAAACCGGCTCCATGGCTCGGTATAGCCGGTATCGAAATTCAACCGCATCGTTACATCGACCTGTTGATCAGCCACTTTGGCCACATCTTCCAGCAGATAGAGTTCATCGAGATTATCCAGGTGAATGCGCCCGCCTTCGGCCACCACGCGTTCCAGAATCGGGCGCTCCTTGTGCGGGCCGTTGAACAGAATTTTTTCAGCCGGCACCCCCAATGAACGGGCTTTTTCATACTCGAAGGCCGATACAACTTCTGCCCATGCGCCTTCCTGATGCAGGGTATTGCAGACGGCACCGAGATAATTGGTTTTGTACGACCAGCTATAGGTCATATTGCCATATCGTGTTTCAAAGGCGCGCAACAGTTTGCGTACATTATCCCTTAATCGTTTTTCAGATAGGATAAACAGCGGCGAGCCGTATTTTTCCAACAGCGGTTGAATCGCTACCCCTTCAAAACTATCCTGGCATTGTCCGCCACTGAGACTGCCGAATTTATTCAGCACGCCGATCCGATGCGGTGTTAATGTCGGCTTGCTCCATCTTTTCTTTTCAGCGCTCATGATTCTTCTCCATCAGTTTGTGGGACAGGGTTATCGTGATTTGGTACATAACCACCGTACATCGACATCGATTCAAATGTTTCCAAATCAATCACCGTTTCCTGCGCATAACGAATCATCATCATGCCTGTTTTAGCCGCTCCCAATGTCACATCCTGACCCATTATCAGCTGAACCAGAGCCACCGGCAAATTGCTGTCGGCCTCGGCAGCCAGATAAATCCAGGCTGGAAAACGCGGGTTGATTTCAATCAACAGGTACTGCCCGTCCTTCTCCTTGAGCATTTCCACTTCCAGCGGCCCTGCCCATTGCAGTTCCTGCACCAGCTTGCTGGCATCTTCCAGCAGTGTTTTATCTTCAATAGTTACGCACGACCATGCTTTGCCCTTATCGCTCACCGCCTGTTTGCGCATCATCACAGAGCCCAACAGGTTACCCCTGCCATCACCGATTGCCGTCAAATTCACTTCGTGGCCTTCAACATAGCGCTGCACCAGTACCGGATAACCCCAACTGGTCGCCACATGCCGGAACGCCGCCGCGCCTTCATCAGCATTGTGTACGATCATAGCATCATAGAAGATACCCTTGACCACCATCGGGTATTTCCAGCCATCGTCATGGCAGCGGTAGAAGAAATCAGCGCTGGTAATATTTTTGGTTTCCGGATAACGAATGCCCGCGGTGTGAGCCAGTTCACCCAGCCGATCCTTGTTGCGATCACGCAACTGACTGACATCAGGAATCAGCATTGCGATACCTAGTTTCTCGAATTCATGGTGCAACCGTGTAAAACTCAATAACTCCGCATCCAGACATGGAATAAGCACATCTATCGACTCCTGCTCCTGCACAAAAGCCATGCGCTCCATCAACTGCTGCTCTCCGGCCGAGGGATATGGCAACAGGTAGGATGCATCACTGATCTCGTGCAGATACAGGCCGGAATCGAGCACATCATAACCAAGCCCGATAATGCGAATCTGATTGCCGTAATGCAGGCGCAGACAACGCGCCACCGCCAGTCCCGGCCCTGGGTTATCCGGTTTGGCGTTCATGCCGGTAATGGCAATGGTTAATGTCCTTTCGGGAGGAGTGTTCATGCCATGAGTTTCCGTAACTGGCCGGAAAATTCGATCAAGTCACGTTGCACATCGGCAGGATTGGCATCAAAATCCCGGTCAATGCTAGCCATCAACGCTTCGATATCATCACTATGTTGCAGGAAGCGCAGAATATAGAGCCCCACATCATTGGCGGAAAAGCTGCGCCCGTTAAGCGGATCGAATACAAAACCACTGTCATTGAGAGCGAGGCGTTGCAGTACATCCCTGTCTGGAAACATCTCACGGCTGTTTTCGGTTTTCTCCCATGGTAATTGACTCATCAGAAACTCCTTTTGTCTGTTCCGGTCGGCATTGTCGGGATTCCAGGCGCGATGAATTTTTTGCATCAGATGATCAGCCAACACTTCCGGAGCAATTCCGGCAGGCGCTGAACTCAACAGTTCAATGCGCATCTGTATCACACGGTAGAACCGGGAGCGAAAAGCATCCAGTTGCTGACGCAGATACGGCGTATCCATTGCCTGACAGCATAAAAAGCTGAGCAGCTGAGGCTGCTCGCTCATGAGTTGATGCAACAGATACATCAGTCCGCTCCGGCCAGCCGGCATCGCCTCAAGCAGCAGACGCATCTGTTCGCCTCGCTCTTCCACCCAAGCTGCCAGCATGGCCTCCTTGGTGGAGAAATGACGAAATAAGACGCCATCGGAAATACCAGACTCTCTGGATACCGAGCGCGTAGTCAGAAACGCCAGTTGATCTCTGCCGGCAATGGCATCGATGGCACGAAGCACTTGTCGATAGTGCTGTTTGGCCTTCGCGCTTTTACCTTGTTGATTGCCCATGCGGCGAATAAAAAATGAGAGTATTTACTTTCACAAGTCTTTTTGCGACGATCAGTGGGTATCCAGACCAGCGTTGATGACGCTCAATAAACCCGGCAAGAGATTATAGTACGATCTTCTCTGTGTTGTGTCGTGAACACATGAAACGGGAGCGTAGCCATTAAGCCGGAAAAAGTGAAGGCGGTCTGTTGTTAATGCTCGCCGGCTGTATCAGGGCTCGCCGGCTGTATCAGGCAGCATATTTATCAGTCGAGGCGGGTACGCTCTTCCTGCTCCTGTTCTGTTTTGCAGTCGATGCAGAGCGTGGTTACAGGGCGGGCCTGGAGCCGTTTGATACTGATATCACCACCGCATGCGTCACAGATGCCGAATTCACCATCTTTGATGCGGGTGATGGCCTGATCAATCTTTTTGATCAGCTTGCGTTCGCGATCCTTGATGCGAAGATCAAAGTTGCGGTCAGTCTCTACGCTGGCCTGATCGGTCGGATCCGGGAAGGCATTCTGTTCCTGCTCATGCATCGCGTGCATGTTTTCATGCTGGCCCTCTTCAAGTTCAGCACGCCACTCAATCAGCTGTTTCTCAAAGTCATCCAGTTGTTTTTTTGTCAGTGCCATCGCATGCCTCCACAGCATGATTAATTTTTAAATCCCATTCACAAACGGAGTATACCCCATTCTGATGAAAGGCGCGAACCTTAGCGGTTGCCCCGAAAAGTTCAATCAATTCTGCTGTAATAAGAGCACGAAATGATTGTGCCACCTCTCTGCAAGAGAGGCCAGTTCAGGGGTGTGGTCAAGGTATCGAGAGATGCTGACGCTTTTTCTTCCCGTTCCACACGGATTGATTGCAGCAAACCAGTCAGGCGCAACATCCACATTCAGTGCCATGCCATGATAGGCAACGCCATGCTGAATGCGCAGGCCGATTGCGGCGATTTTTCCGTCGGCACTCCAGACGCCCGGCAGCCCGCATTGCCGCTCTGCGCGGATGTCCAGCCCGGCAAGCAGGTTGATACATGACTGTTCCAGAAGTTGCACATAGTTTCTCGCAGAGATGCCCCGCTTTTTAAGGTGGATGACAGGATAAAACATGAGCTGTTCTCTGCCGTGAAAGGTGGTTTCTCCACCCCGGTCTGTATAAACCAGGGGCGCAGGAAGTGTTGACCCTGCACGATTGTCCACAGCACGTCTGCCTGTGGTGTAAACCGGCTCATGTTCACATGCCCAGACGATCTCCTCTCTCTCCCCCGAGGCAACGGCGCCTGCATGCGCCTGTAGCTGTTGCCACATCGGTTCATAGGGCTGGCGTTCCAGCCACTCAAGAGGCGGGGAGCCGCTCACTCGAAATGACAGATATAATCCAGCAGTTCGGTGACTTCGATGTCAAAAGCGCTGTTGGCCGGAACATGAAAGCTCTGGCCCTCTGCGTACTGTTGCCATGCCTCACTACCTGCCAGACGGACACGGCATGCGCCGCTCTGCAGTTCCATAACCTCTGCTGCGCCGGTATTAAAATGATAGGTGCCGGGCAACATGATGCCCAGCGTCCTGGTTTTGCCGTCTGCTGTGGTGATCGAACGGCTGGTGACCTTGCCGCCATCATAGATGTTGGCCTTTTTTGTGATCTCGGCGTTTTTGAAACTCATCTTTTCAACCCGTTCGTTTAATACCTGGTCAGGGATGGATCAACATCATCAATCCAGCGCAGGATACCGCCTGCCAGGTTGGAGATGTTGGTATATCCCTTGCTCTGCAAAAACTGTACGGCCTGTGCCGAGCGTCCGCCTACCTTACAATGGACAACAACCGGCTTATCCCGGGGAACTTCGGCATAGCGTAGCGGTAGAACACCCAGCGGGATTTCCCAGCTGTTTTTAATGCGGCAGATAGCCAGTTCATGCGGCTCACGAACATCCAGCAGATAGAGGTCAGGATTTTCGTCCAGCAAGGCCTTGAGCTGCAGTGGCGTGATATCCCCTTCGCCCAGTATCTCCTCCTCATCCGCGGCTTCACTTGGCGGCAGGCCGCAGAACTGTTCATAGGCCTCGACATCGCCGATGGTTGGGTGGTCGCCGCAGGCCGGGCACTCCGGATCGCGGTGCAGTTTGACCTCGCGGAACTTCATATCCAGTGCATCATAAAGCAGCAGACGTCCGGAGAGGGTTGTGCCCTGCCCGAGAATGATTTTCACCGCTTCGGTGGCCTGAATGACGCCAATGACACCGGGCAGTACGCCCAGCACACCGCCTTCGGCACAGGATGGAACAAGGCCGGGCGGTGGCGGTTCAGGATAGAGGCAGCGATAGCACGGCCCTTCGGCATAATTAAACAGGGTGGCCTGTCCTTCAAACTGGAAGATCGAGGCATAGATTAGCGGCTTGCCCTCAAGTACGCAGGCATCGTTGACCAGGTAACGGGTCGGAAAGTTGTCTGTACCATCTACAACCAGATCGTATTGACGGACAATGTCACGCACATTGCCCCGTGTGATGCCGTCACCATGCAGCTGAACATTCAGAAAGGGATTGATGCCGATCAGTTTCTCCCTGGCGGACTCCACCTTGGGGCGTCCGATATCGGCTGTAGAGTGGGCGATCTGGCGTTGCAGGTTGGAGTCATCGACGACATCGAAGTCAACCAGTCCGATGGTGCCGACGCCTGCGGCGGAGAGATAGAGCGCGATCGGGCTGCCAAGGCCGCCGGTGCCCACACAGAGAACCTTGGATTTTTTAAGTTTTTCCTGACCCTCAATGCCCACCTGCGGTAAAATAATGTGGCGGTTAAAGCGTGCCAGCTCTTCTGCTGATAGAACGTCGGACATCATGACCTCCAGAATAATGGCCGTAAGTATGCCTGTTTTTGTGGTATGGAACAGCCTGTAATTTCAGCAAGGCTTCTAACGTGCGCGTTATTTTTGTTTCATGTTAATATCGGGGCATGGAAGTCACGCTTGCATCAAAATCACCGCGCCGACTGCAACTGTTGCAGGCTGCAGGCTTTGCTGTGGAGGTGCGTCCGAGTCATGTGGATGAGATGCCGCTGCCGGGTGAAGCGGTTGATGCGATGGTTCAAAGGCTCTGCCGGACGAAGGCTGCTGCATGTCCGGTTAACGACCACCCGGTGATTGCGGCAGATACCCTTGTCGCGCTGCATGGCGAGGCGCTGGGGCAGCCTGAGGATATGCGTGCTGCCAGGGTGATGCTGCAGAAGCTGTCCGGGCAGGCGCATCAGGTCTATACGGCCGTTTGTGTGCGTCTGGGCGACAGGATGCTGGATGGCATGGCCACGACAACGGTGCGTTTCAGGGATCTGGATGAGCGGGAGGTTGATATTTATCTTGCACATAATGATGTGCTGGATAAGGCAGGCGCCTATGCGATACAGGCTGGTGCCGCCAGTTTTATTGAAGAGGTGGCAGGGCCGCTGGACAATGTGATCGGATTGCCGGTTGGCTTAACACGGGAGTTGCTGCTGAAGTTGCAGGAGGAGATGAAATGAGCACAGAGTTGTTGGTAAATGTCGCACCATTTGAGACGCGTATTGCCCGTATTGAGAGTGGCCAGGCCGAGGAACTCTATATCGAACGAGAGAATGAACGTGGCCTGAAAGGGAATATCTACAAGGGTAAGGTGCAACGTGTCTTGCCTGGAATACAGGCGGCATTTGTCGATATTGGTATGGAGAAATCCGGTTTCCTTTATGCCGGTGATATTATGGCACCGGAATCACATGAGGCGGAACTGGCGGCGGCTGAGGAGGTGGAAAATGCCTCTGAGGATAGCATTGATAGCAGTGTGGAGCAGGAGGAACCGCAGCGCCGCATTATCCCTTCGATCTCTACGCTTCTGAAAGAGGGGCAGGAGATTCTGGTTCAGGTCTCGAAAGATCCGATTGCCTCAAAGGGGCCAAGACTTACCAGCCTGTTGAGCCTTGCCGGACGTTATCTGGTCTATCTGCCTGCTGTCGATCATGTCGGTATTGCCCGCCGGCTTGAGGATGCGGAGGAGCGTGAGCGCCTTCTTGCCATAGGTCAGGCGATCAAGCCCGATGGCGGCGGTCTGATTATCCGGACGGTTGCCGAGGGACATGACAAAGATGAACTGAAACAGGATCTGGAGTTTCTGCTGCGGCTTTGGAGCGATCTTGAAAAGAGAAGTCAGCATGCGGCTCCCGGTTCGATGATCTATACGGATCTGAATCTCTATCTGCGGGTGATGCGTGATTATGTCGATGATGAAGTGGAGAAGATCCATGTTGATTCGAAAGAGGCCTATCAGAGCATGAAAAGGTTTGCCCGGCGCTTTATGCCCGAGGTTGCCAAACGGCTCTATTACTATCCCGGAGAACGCCCGATTTTTGATGTCTATGGCGTTGAAGCGGAGATTGACAGGGCACTTGAACGCCAGATTCCGCTTCGTTCCGGTGGCCACATTGTCATTGAGCAGACCGAGGCGCTGGTCGCGATCGATGTTAATTCCGGCTCATTTGTAGGCTCCAGAAATATGGAAGAGACCGGCTTCAAGACCAATCTGGAAGCGGTACATGAAATTGTGCATCAGCTGAGGTTGCGCAACCTTGGCGGTATCATTGTTGTTGACTTTATCGATATGCAGGAAGATGAAAACAAGGCACGATTGATGGAGGTGCTTGAGGAGACGCTGAAGCGGGACAAGTCCAAGACCAATGTTGCACAACTCTCATCGTTGGGCCTTGTAGAGATGACACGCAAACGTACACGGGACTCACTGGGCCGTGTACTTCAGGAGAGTTGTGAACGCTGCCATAGCACAGGCCATGTAAAGAGCCTGACAACGATCTGCTATCAACTGTTCCGGGAGATTGTGGCAGAGGCACGCGCCTATCCTTGTGAAAAACTGATGGTGATTGCGCATCCCAGCCTGATTGACCTGATGCTGGGCGAAGAGGGCGAGGATGTTGCCGCACTTGAGCAGTTCCTGCATAAAGAGATCAGCTTCAAGAGTGATTCCAAGCGTGCGCCGGAGCATTACGAAATCGCACTGCTGTGAAACCATCACCGTTACTTCTCTATGTTCACATCCCCTATTGCATCCATAAATGCCACTACTGCGATTTTAATTCGCATGTTCGGGAGCAGCATGAGTGGCACCGTTACCAGGATGCGCTGCTGCATGAAATGGCTTATTGGGCAGGGCAGCCCCAGTTTGCCGGACGAAAGATAGCCTCCATCTTTTTTGGCGGTGGAACACCATCGCTGGCGCCGCCTGCCCTGATTGCATCGGTGATCAAACAGGCATCCGGACTCTTTGGAGTTGATCGGTATGCAGAGATTTCGCTTGAAGCCAATCCGGGCACGGTGGATCAATCCCGTTTTGCAGCTTTCCGGGAGGCAGGCGTTAACCGCCTCTCCATTGGCGTGCAGAGCCTGAATAATGATGAACTGAAGTGGCTGGAGCGTATTCATGACCGGGATCAGGCAATCAGAGCCTTTGATCGCGCCCGGGCATCCGGTTTTGACAATATCAACCTTGATCTGATGTATGGGCTTCCGCAGCAGTCGGTTGATCAGTGGATGAATACCCTCCATGAAGCGGTGTGCCTTGGGCCTGAACATCTGTCATGTTACCAGCTAACTGTTGAGCCGCATACGAAACTGGCGGCTTCGGTTCATAAAGTTGCGGAACAGTTGCCGGATGAGGATCTGGCTTTGCGGTTTCTTGAGGATACGAGGACAGCTCTTGCGGATGCGGGATACGCGGCCTATGAGGTATCCAACTTTGCCAAACCGGGATTTTATTGCCGCCATAATGATGGTTACTGGCGCTATTGTGACTATATCGGCATTGGTGCAGGCGCCTCGGGAAAGTGGGATCGTCCTGATGGCGGCGTCAGCCGTTACAGCAATATACGCCAGCCCGAAAAGTATATTGAGGCCACCTTTACGGATGGTAGTGCGGTCAGTAGTGATGAACTGTTAACACGCCAGAAGTCTGCGGCAGAGGCTTTGTGGTTAGGTCTTCGGCGCAGTCACGGCATTAATCTTGATCGCTATTCTGAACGCTTTGGAGAAAACACGGATGTACTGTTTGGAGGTGTGATCGACTCATGGCTTCAACAGGGGTGTCTGGAGCTGAATCCGCACTATTTACGTCTGACTGACAGCGGTCTGGCACTGGCCGATGCCATTGCTGTGGAGATTATAACATCAGTTTGAGGCTGGTTCTTTTGTCTCCGAGGTATCAGGCAGCAGGCCTGTAACAAAGTCTTCGGCATCAAATGGCATCAGGTCTTCCAGAGCCTCACCGACACCGATGTAGCGGATTGGAAGCCTGAACCTGTCTGCCAGCTGAAGCACAATACCGCCTTTGGCGGAGCCATCGAGCTTGGTGACAATCAGCCCGGTCGTTCCTGCGGTCTCCCTGAACTTTTCCACCTGCACGACGGCATTCTGGCCCGTGCCACCATCGACCACCTGCCACACCTCATGCGGCGCTTCCGGATAGGACTTGGTGATAACGCGGCGTACTTTGGCCAGTTCATCCATAAGCCCCTTGTCGGTCTGCACACGGCCTGCTGTATCAACAATAACGACGTCATAGCCCTTGGCAATGCCACGCTGGACCGTGTCGAATGCAACCGCAGCAGGATCGGCACCCTCATGCTGGCGTACCATCTCCGCACCGGCACGCTCAACCCATACCGCCAGCTGATCCACAGCAGCGGCGCGGAAGGTGTCTGCCGCACCGACCAGCACCTTTTTTCCTTCGCTTGCAAACATCATGGCCAGTTTACCGATCGTGGTGGTTTTACCGGTGCCATTGACGCCAATGACAAGCAGGACAAAGGGGCCTGAAGCAGGGGGCTTAACCGGCCCGGGGTTATCCAGCCTTGATATCATGGCACGCTTCAGAGCCGCAAGCGGTGCGCTACGCTCTTTTCTGGCGCTCTCCACCAGGCTCATGGCCAGCTCGGCACCACAATCGGCCATGATCAGGCCATCCTCAATATCCATCCACTGGCTGTCACTCAGCGCTGTTTCACTGCTGGTCGGCAGCACATGGGAAAGATTGTCGCGGCTGCGCTTTAGACCTTTGGTGAGTCGTGAAAAGAAGGATGCCAATGGGTACTCCTTAAGGCGGCTGAAATAAAAACTGGCCGGAGGATTTCTCCTCCGGCCAGTATGCTGTGCCGACTTTTTATTCCGGTCAAATGCTTGTCAGGTTCCAGTCAATGGGTTCCGTGGTGACCGTGAGATGTATGTGTTTCATTCGATTTGCTGCGCATATCACGAACCTCTGCGTGTATCATAACTGTTTCTCCATTAGATGTTTCCAACGTGATCATCAGATGCTCGCCTGCTTTAAGCATCCTTTGCAGTCCGGTCAGCATCAGGTGGTTTCCACCCGGATCGAAGCTGATGCCGCCATGGGCTGGCACTACCACCCTCTCCATCTTCTGCATGTGCATCATGCCGTCATGCATTGTCATGGCATGAAACTCCGGATGATCGGCCACGTCGGTTTTGACAGCGGTGATTTCAATATCCCTGTCGCCGGTATTGCGGATGGTCATATAACCGGCTGCGGTATCGGCAACCGGAGGCGGCAGGCGCACCCATGCGTTTTCAACCACAATTTCTGCAGCTGCCTGAAGTGGCATGAGAAGCAGCAGGCCGAATAGCATCATTAATCGTTTCATATTTTGTCTCCTTAAAATAAACAAAAAAGGGAGCCTAATCGGCTCCCTCTCATTTGTCTGGTGCTAAAAACGCACGGAGGCGCGCAGGAAGAACCAGTTGTCAGTCACCAGTTGGATGCCGTTGGTGTTTTGATAAACCGGTATCCGGTATTCGCCACTGACAATAAACTCCGGCGATACCACCCACTGCACCCCCGGTGAAATAAACAGGGAGTTGATGCCTGTATTGGCTATGTTGTCAATCATCGACATCATGGGATCCTGGTAGGCCACTTTGCCCGTTTGCGCATCAATGGTGCCGTCGCTGCTATCCTTGCCTGCCCATATGCCGTTCAGATCAAGCTTTGCATTGAATGTAGAGGTGACGCGATAGCGGGCGGAGAGGTCATAGTTCAGGCGGTTGCCGACCCTGTAACCGAGGCTGTTGCGGCCATTGATCTGATAGATCAGGGATGGAGAGAGACTCCACCGGATACCGCCATCATCCGGGTGTGAGCCGAAGCCCAGCGTGCCGTTGGCCAACAGGATGCCGTCCCACGAGCCGGAACCGGCCTGCATCATCATATGCACAAGATCGCCACTGCTTTTGCGCGACCTGTATTTGCCGGTCGGGGCCTTGATGCCGACGCCGACAGAGAAACGCTGGCGGGTACGTATCTCCGCATCCTTATAGACATCTCTCAGGTAGACGAGTGATATATCACCGATGCCGCGGATGGTGTCCATGCTCATATCTGCGTAGGTGATATTGCCCATCATCTTCATCCCCATTTTCATTTCCATATCATTAATGACATAGGGAAGTGTCAGAACAAAGGCGTTGTCCTCATCCATACGATAAGCGGCATTGATACTGATCTTGGACATGGTCATTTTTGTTGGAACGGAGTACATACTGCCATTTGGCCGTGCTGCCAGGTTATTGCTAATGACCTGATCAGGCGACAGTTTGGCAGTACCTTGAAGAATAGTTTTCATGTCCATGTTGTCATACTGTGTGGTAAGCGTGAGCCCGGTTGAGCCACCTACGCCTTCTACGCCTGCTGCAATACAGCATGACAGGCCGCATTCACTTGCTGCTGCAGGCATTACTACAGCCATGCTCAGAGCGCTCGCTATGGCGAGGCCCGGAATCTTGATTCTTTTCAATTTAATCTCCTAAATGTCTGATAAATAAATCCGTTGCATGTGAACATTTCGAAATACTGTTGCGAATTTCGAAAGTGCATGCGTCTTTATCCCGGCAATTGCCGGGATACCAAAAACGGGGATTTATCAGAGCTGTTTGGGAGGTGGAGGAGGGATGTCCCTTTCCAGAGTGTGAAGTGCCGGAAAGGCTTCCGGCTGGATACGAACTGTACGTTCACCGGTTTTAAATTCGATGGAAGGAGTTATATGCGGTGAAAGTACTTGCGGAAACCCGTCCAGGCTGCGATTGCAGCCGCAACCGCACTCGATGCGGCACTCTCTTTCCGCTGCCGAGAGCTGTTTATGATGCTTGTGAAGTCCTTTGGCCTGTTCGCTGTTCCGCTGATCGTGCAACTGTTTATCATGCCCGGCATGTGTGGACTCGTGATGCATCATGGAGCTGTGCATATCATGGTTGTGCGTCATGCCATGCGGCATTTCCATGCCGGGGGCATGTATCGAATGTTCTGATATTGCATGCATATCTGAACCTGCATGGACTTCCTGCAAGTGACATGTATCGCAGTCGGCTCTATTCTCCAGCGCGTGGCAGATAGCGGCCTGTGGCAGAAGCGGCAGGCTGGTGACCGAGAGCAGGGTGGCAACCATAACCAAGGATATCATGCGACGCATGGTTTGAAACCATACGGTTGAAAGCTATCCTTGCAAGAAATAAGGGCTATACCCGACCACTGTACAAGATGATGCGGTGGAAAAACCATGTGCGTCAGTGAGGAATCAGATATGTTATACTGGAAAGCCAAATTGGGAATGTTGTTTGCATTGCTGCTGTTGGCGGCACCGCTTTCGTTTGCCGTGGAGTATGAGTGGAAGGATAGTTCCGGTGCAGTGAAATCACTGGCGGATTACAGGGGCAAGCCTGTTATGCTGCATTTCTGGGCCAGCTGGTGCCCGCCGTGCCGTAATGAACTGCCGGAGCTTCAGGCATGGAGCAGGGCGCATGCGGATGTTAAAGTGATTGTTGTAACACTGGACCGTAACATTGCCGACGCCATAGCATTTCTGGAGTCCAGGGAGATCGGCTTTCCCGCCCTGCAGGGTGACATGATGAGTGCTCAAAGGCTTGGTGTTCGCGGTTTGCCGGCAACGCTTGTTATTGGCCCGGACGGCACTATTCGCAAGACTCGCATCGGAGCCGTGCAGTGGGATGATGAGGCTGAGAGCGGTTCAATTCTGCAGGCTTTCAGGTCAGGTTCCTGATCCTTTCTCATAGAGCTGCTGCATTACTGCTCACAAAGCCTTGCAGGATCGAAATAAATGGTCGAATCGCCGCTATCGAAATTAGTAATGGGATGGTCCGTCCCGCACTCTCCCGTATCGGCATCTGAGTGCCAGAATG
>CAZLJF010000006.1:0-54172 GCA_964559845.1 uncultured Zetaproteobacteria bacterium
GAACAATTGAAATATGGCAGGGTGATGTCATCCATGCTGCAGATTAGGGCCTGTTAACATATATGGTCCGTCCCGCGTTGCAAGGTCTGCAGCTGCTGGCAGAAAGATCGGTTGCACACATATATCCGGCCTTTGCAGGAGGCATTTTGATCTGCTTGCCTCTGGCCCCGATGGAAATCCGCGCATTCCCGTCCTCATCACTACGACGGCCTTTCCGGCCAGTGTAAACAACAGGTTTCCGGGAATGCAGCGTCCGCCTTTCTTGCCATCTACCTTCAAATCCTCGCAACTCGTGGAAACTCCTTTTGCCGGCCTATGCAACCGCCGAATCAAACATTTCGTCCCGCGTTAACAAAGCCCATGCTGTTCGCACATTTTTGTTAGCCATGGCCACGGCAGTCACATTTACATGCTTGCGTTCCAGCAGACCTGTTACCCATCGGCTTCGTCGGTCATGCTTGCGCGGCGCAACACGAAGCACGGCGTGGGCGCCATGGATCAACAACCGGCGAAGGTAGGGATCTCCCCGTTTGCTGATGCCCAACAACCTTGCCTTCCCTCCCGTGGAATGTTGTCTCGGCACCAATCCCGGCCATGCCGCCATCTCGCGCCCGCTGCGGAACACTTTCGCATCGCCTGCGGCGGCAACCTGCGCCGTTGCCGTCAGCGGCCCAATTCCCGGAATGCTCATTACTCGCTGACATGCGGCGCTCTGCTCCGCCAGGCGGGCAATCCGGCCATCGTATTCAATGATACGCTGATCCAGGCGCAATAACTCCTGATACAGCCCATGCAACAGCTCCCGAAACAATTGCAGTGTTGGCGCTGCTGCCCCGAATGAATTTAATCAAAACGCAAGAAGGGAAACCGGTGGTTCCAAATGCCCGACGAGCAATGCCGGATAGTCCCATTCGGGGCGCAGCCCGTCGGGATAGCCCGTTTTTCCGCCCTGCTGCATTACTGCTCACAAGCGTACAACTTCAGCTTCGCACGCTTGCGCCTCGCTAAGCAGAGGCCAGCCATGTATGAATCATTCGAGTCAGCAATTCTGCCTCTCCGTCAATAAAGATGCGTTTGGATCGTGAAGCATGACCGGAAGTGACGGAGACGGATGACCTGGCAAGGCCAAGCTCTTTGGCAATAAAGACCTCAATCGCCCTGTTGGCCTTGCCGTCCTGCGCCGCCTCTTTGACGGCAATCTTGACTGCATTGCCATGCAATCCTCTCAGCGAAGCGTTTTTTGCGCCGGGTTGGGCATGTACATTCAGATAGAGGCCACCCTTGCCGGCCTTGAGCAGTCCTTCAGGAAAAGTCATTCAGACCGAACGTTTAATGAATCATCGATGCCGCAATGCGGTAGAGGCTGTTAACAACAAACTCATCAAGGAAAAAGATGACCAGCAGCACAATAATCGGGGAGAAATCGATACCGCCAAGATAGGGAATCCTGCGCCGGACCGGAAAAAGCATCGGTTCGGAGAGCTGGTTTATGATGCGCACAATCGGGTTATGGGGATCAGGCGATACCCATGAGAGAATAGCGCGGGCAATCACCACCACCATGGCAATGGTCAGTACAATATTGAGTACACCTGCCAGTGCCTGAAGAAAATAACCCAGTATAAACATAAACTACCTCAACTCTTTTGAGCGTTTTGATGCCGCAATCACGCCTTTGCGGACTGCGCCGGGGAGACCATTCTCATACATCACATCCAGTGCCGCCTGTGTTGTGCCGCCCGGGCTGGTCACCTGATGTCTGAGCTCTTCTGCCGTCCGGCCACTCTCAGCCAGCATCTTTCCGGCACCGGCCGCTGTCCGGGAAGCAAGCTTTTCAGCCAGTTCTTCAGGCAGACCCAGCTTCACGCCTGCTGCCTGAATCACCTCGGCAAGCAGGAAGAAATAGGCAGGCCCGCTGCCTGAAACTGCTGTCACAGCATGAAGCAGGCTCTCATCATCAACCCATGCGGTATCCCCGGACGCGGCCAGCACATATTCAGCCCGTTGACGGTGCAACTCGCCTGCATCGGTGAACAGTACAGACATGCCTGCACCAACCAGCGCCGGCGTATTTGGCATCACCCGAACCACCTGGGCATCATCGTGTCCGACATGCTTTCTGATCGCAGCCATTTCAACACCCGCTGCAATGCTGATCAATGTGGTGCCCTGTTTCAGATGACTTCCAAGGCCAGACAACACTTCCTGCATCTGCTGCGGCTTGACCGCCAGCACAACCACATCGGCTGCACTTACTGCCTGACCATTATCAGCATTCGTTGAAACACCATACTCCCGGCTCAGGCTATCCAGCCGCTCCTGGCGGATATCCGTGACTGTTAAATGACCGGTCGGATGCCCGCTTCGAATCAGCCCTGCGATAAGCGCCTCAGCCATATTGCCGCCGCCGATAAATGCGATATGAAGTTCTTTCATCTGTTCCCTGTTTCCTTACTGCTATTCATCCACTTCTGCTCCACCGAAGAGAATCGTGCCAAGGCGCACCATGGTCGCCCCCTCCTCCATGGCGACGCGATAATCGCCACTCATCCCCATGCACAGTTCGCGAAGGCTTGCACTGCCAAGCTGATCCCGCAAGCCTCGCAACATTCGGAAACTGGATCGAACCGTGTCGGAGCCATGACCATCACGCTTTGCCGCCATGCCCATAAGTCCAATGACATTCAGCGTGTCAAGCTGTTGCACCCTTTCCAGCAGGGCGGCTGTCTGCTCGGGAGGCACCCCATACTTCTGCTGTTCCCCCGATATATTCACCTGCAGAAGAACCGGCAGCACACGCTCTGTCACATGTTTTGCCACCTCTTCAGCCACTTCGATACTGCAGAGGCTATGCCACATGGATGCAAACCTGCCGACATACTTGGCCTTGTTCTTCTGAACAGGGCCGATCATATGCCAGTTCAGTTCAGGAAACTTCCGGGCTCTGTCCCGCAGCGCCTGCGGCCGGGATTCGGCAAAATCTCTCTGGCCAGCACGGGCAAGTACGGCCACTTCGTCATCCGTGTGATATTTGGATACCGCCAGCATCCTCACACCCTGCCTGTCTGTTTCATCATGCAGCATATGCCAGCGCCGGATGAGTGCGTGATCTTCAGCCATCTGAGCTGTCACGCTGCCCCTGCTGAAGCATCAAAAAACTTAAAAAGGCATAAAACACCACTGCCTGCGCCAATAACAGCCAGACAGAAAAGAGCGAACCTTTCACAATAGCCAATGCCGCCAGCCCCATCATCAGCGCCAGCGCCACAACAAGCATGACCGTCTGCGCCGGAGAACAGCCAAGATCCATCAGCCGGTGATGCAGGTGATCACGACCGACATATTCAATCCACTCCCGGAAATTGCTGACATCGCCCCGGCCCACCCTCGCCACAGTGGTATAAATCATATCGAAAATCATCACTGAAAAGATCAGCAACGGCGCCGAGTAGGCCTTCAATGCCCCTTCGGACGACCAGTCGCCCATCACTGCAATGGCAGCCATCATCCAGCCCAGGTAGGTGCTGCCGACATCGCCCAGGAAGATTTTTGCCGGCCGCTTATAGCGGGCGTTATCCGGCAAAAATCCGATCGCAGCACCGGCCAGTGAAAGGCAGAGCAGCAGCATATAAGTCTGTCCCGTATGCCAGGCAAGTGCCGCCATCAACATGCTAACAACCGCTGCCAGAGAAGCCGCCAGGCCATTGATGCCATCGAGGAAATTGAAAGCATTGGTAATGCCAATCACCCAGAGTGCTGTGACAATATAGTTGACAGGCATACCCCACCAGCTATCCGGTGCAACAGTGACATAGACATCACAGAGCATCAGGACGACCAGTGCCAGAAGCTGTACGCCCAGCTTGAGACGGGCCGACAACTCATGCAGATCATCCCAAAAGGAGAGCATGGCCACAATCAGCGCAGAGATGCATACACCTTTCAATTCGAGTGAATAGTTAAAATTGATAAGCAGTGTGGCATTAACCGAAATCAGCAGCGCCAGGCCGCCAATACGTGGCGTCGGTTCGGCATGCACCCTGCGTGCATCGGGGATATCCAGCGCCCCGATCTTCAGGGCGAAGCGAATCACCATTGGCATCAGTCCATAGGTCAGCAACAGTGCGGCAACAGCAAGCTTTGCACCTTGCATGAACAAACCGGAAATCTCCAGCGGCAAGGAAAGCAGCAGGCCGGTCAGCAGCGCGATTCCGCGAACTGTTCTCCGATCCATCAACTCATGCATAGATGCACCGCCTTGCTTATGCTATCCATCTCCGCTTCGCTGGCATCGGCCAATAGCGGAATCGAAACGGTATCCTGCCATGCAGCCTCAGCGCCGGGTGATTCGACATTCAGCAGCCGGTTAAGCGGCTGCTGAACCGGACGAGCAGCTCCGATCCCCTGCCGGTTCAGTTTCATCACCCATTCCTCTGCCTGCCCCGGAGTACGAATAATGTAGCGGTAGAAATTGCCCTGATGCAGTCCTGCAACGGGCAGAACTTCACCCTCCCTAAACCACGTATCCATCGTCAGGGCGCGTGCCCTGCGGCAAGTCTGCTCTCTCTCTGCCATATCCATGCGTACAGCAGCCATGGCTGCATGCAGATCAGAAAGTTGATGATGCCCGGCATAGGATTGCAACATCTTCGCACCATCGGGATCGCGCATGGAACGCACAGCCTGGCCGATCTCCCGATCATCCGTCATCACCATACCTCCGTAGGCACCACCCCATGGCTTGGTTGCATAAAATGAAGCAATGGTAATATTGCCAAAACTGCCAACCGCTTCTCCATTCAATACTGCGCCTGCAGACTGTGCAATATCCTCAATAACCGGACAGGGCCATATCTCCGCCGCCAGCGGCTCGACCATGCCGAAGGGGTGCACAACAATGACCGCATCCAATGATGCAGCCTGTTTCAGCGCCAAATCGGGAATCAGGCGCAGATCATCGCCACAATCCATGCAGGCCGGTTCACATCCGGCGGCCAGCACTGCGTACAGTATAGAACTGCAACTGTAGGCCGGTATCCCTACCTTCTTTATATCCTGTCGCTGTGAGAGGGCACGCAGTGCCAGTGTAATGGCACTGCTGCCGGAGTCCACAGCAGTGGCCGACTGCTTGCCAAGCAACCCGGCAACCCTCTCCTCCAGCCGCCGGGTCTCATCACCCATGGCAACATGCCCTGATTCAAGCACCTGAATCAGGGCATCAGAGAATGCCTTTCCAAAAGAGGGACGGGAATGGGGAATCATCGGGATGGGTGTAGCTACAAACGCATACGCACTGGCATGAACCCTTCCGCACAGCTGAGTTTGCCCTGAACACCACGGAAGTGTGCTGTGGCAAGCGCAATCTCGACAATATTCAGACGCAAATGGGTGCGCTCCAGCTGTGACGAATGAGCCTCCAGCCCTTTCAGCTTTTTGGAAAGCGTTTCACTGATATCCATGAAAAGTGACGGATCAAATCCGGTTGAGGAGGGTGTTTCATAGGCCAGCACATTGGCAACATAACGCGTCACCGAATTTGCCACCTGAGCCATAACCCTGTGATCCTGATGAGTATCGTCCCGATAGTTAACATAGACCGTATCCGGCTGCACCTGTTGCACCAGTTGTTCAAGTGTGCTCATCAGAGGCTGTGCCTGTTGTGGCAGACAGGTGTCAGAAAAATCGCCCCAGTGGATCTGCGCAACACCAAGAATAGCCGCTGACTCTTCCTGTTCAGCCTTACGAACCTCGGCGTCACCGCCGACATCGCCCTGTGTAGCCACAAACAGATGCACGTCATCACCACGTTCGGCATGCACCGCAAGCGTGCCGCCACAACCAATCTCGATATCATCCGGGTGTGGTGCCAGTGCAAGTATCGTACTCATTCTCTCTTTTCTCCCATCCGGAGAATCGTCTCCGCTGTTGCCGGACCCAGATTAAACAGCATATCAATAACCGACAAGTGTGAAATAAAGGTGCCATGCAGTTGCGGATAGACGGGCGCCTCCACCTCCTGAAACCACAACTCCAGAGCTGCAGCGGAAAACTTCTCCCTGTCGAGATAACCACGCCCCTCCCGTCCGGAAAGGTAGGCATCGCCACCAAGTTCCCGGCACAACGATATCAGGCGCTCTGTCGGGTCATCCGATGAGGTTGCCATGTCAGAGGCCAGGTGGAGCGGAGCCTGACAACCCAGCATCTCTCCAAGCGTACGAATGAGCGCCGTATTCAAATCGGCAATGCCCTCCCATGACTGCTGCAGCACCTCGCGCAATTTCGGCCAGTAAAGCTTAAGATACGGCGCTTTGGCATAGGCCTGCTCAATCGCAGCTATCTGTTTGCGTGCCCAGTTTGGCGAGGCAATGCCGACCTCGATAATGGTTTGCGGGAAGCGGTATGATACCGGCACCGTCACCCACTGGGCGCCGTTTGCCGTCTTGATCCTGTTGCGGTTTTGCCACTCATTTTTATGGTACTGAACCGTATCAAGAAGGATAAAGGCATCTGAAATCAGCCACTTATGAAAAAATCCGGGCCATGGCAGATAGTTGGGCTGATGAATGGTAACCAGCATGGTTACTTCCTTAGCCGCCATGGATGGCGGGCGAATGCGATAGCATTCGTTAGCGGCAAGAGGCAGGGATGCTTTTTTCGTATCATTTGGTTACACGCAGAAGAAACGGATTGGCCTCCATGCGCACACCCTGCTGGGGAGGAATGCGCAGACGCACAACATGCGGACCTGCTTCCAGTTCAAGCGGCGTCACCGAAACAGCCTCATCCGGTGAGAGTATTGCATGGGCTACAACCCTGCCATCCACGATCCATTCACCCTGCAGCGTTAACAAAGCTGATGACGGGTCCCCTTTCACAGCCCCTTCCGGTAACCATTGTGATAGCGATGCATAAAGTTTGACATGACGACTGACAGTCTCCTCATCACCCGGCAGCAGTCGCTTGCCGACGTCATCTTCGAGAAACAGTGCCGCCATTTTCAGGTTCTTCTCTCTGCTCATGGACCAGCTTGTGTTGCGGCCTCTGCGCAGCGCATCCATCACCGCCTGTGAGCCACTCCCCTCTGTCCAGACATCCATCGGATAGTTGCCCAGATATTCGCCCGCCTGCCCCTCTGCATGATAATCACCGGCGGCAACAGCCCAGAGTGGATGCGGCCGGTAGCCAAGCATGTAATCCATCATAAAACGGTCCCACATACCGCCGGGCACTGTATTGTTATCGCTATCACCATAAACAGCCGCAAAGGCATCAGCTGTCGGCGTCTCAAAGACCCGCCTGTTGTATGGCGGCGTATCCAGCTTTACACCCATCGGGCCCTCACGCACACCGGAGCGTGTGCCCGGATGCGTCCAGATCACAAACAGCCCCTGCTCCCTTGCCGTATTGATAAAATCAACATCCGGGTCAATCTTCTTCTGCAACAGCCATGTACTCAGAAATGCGATAAACGATGCCGCCAGCAACAGTGCCACGCTGCGCTTTCTTTTCCGCAGCAGCACTATCAGCAGCATGAATATTGCAGCGCACCAGATAGCAAGTGAAAGATTAAAGTTGCCCCTGATATTTCTCAGGTCATAACTGGGCAGCGCCTCAACCTGCTCCGGACGCTCGATGCCCAGCGCAATGATATGACGCTCGGCCTCATGCAGGGTTAAATCGAGAAAGGGTATGCCGCTCCAGTAATAGCCGGGCGTTGATTCTGTTGCAGCCATGATATGCAGGTCGGGATGGTTGTTGCGGACTCTTTCCAGATCGGCAAAAAACTCATCCAGTCCGGTCTCATAGAGCGAGGGATGCTCCCGGGAAATGCCAATCAGCTGTGGAACCGGATCCAGTCCGAAACGGACCGTATAACGGTCGTGCTCACCGAATACCAGTGTATCAATACCCCGTTGTTTCGCCAGCTGTGCCAACATATCCATATCATGATCACCATCGGAATGGTTGCTGCGTACATCAAGCAGCACACGCCTTGAAGCGGGCAATGCTCCCAGTTCCTCCATCGCAACACGGGCGGAAAACTCCGGCTGCCCGGACGTTTCGGCTTGCATGGCAGAGCTGTTTACAGGCATGGCCGGAGAGGCTTCAGAGAGACGGGCAGTCGCATCAATCATCCGCTTCAGCTCTTCAAGGCTGACATCTTTGGCATGAACCGGCTGAACCGTAAAAAACAGGATGCCGAAAAATATTATATACAGGACTCTACTGATCATCACAGACCTGTTCATATAGCGCTGCCAAGCCATCAATCATCGCCTCCACCGAATAGTGATTCGCCTTCATACGGGCATGCTCTCGTATTGCCGGACTCCATTTACAAAGCAAGGCCTGCGCCACCTCTTTCGGCTGGGCTGCATCAACGACACGACCAACCCCGTCATCCACCAGTTCACTCAAGCCGCACACATCACTCACCACACAGGGAAGCGAGGCGGCAAAGGCCTCAATCACGGCACGCCCCATGCCTTCATTATGGGAGAGCAACGCAAAACAGCGGGCAGTTGCAAGGTATGGCACCGGGTCGCTCCAGCCTGCAAAATGGATATTTTCTGCCACCCCCAGCCCGGATGCCAGCGATGCAAGTGCGTTCCGCTCCCCGCCATCGCCAATAATGGCCAACCTGGCATCAGGCTTTATTTTACAAACCTCCGCCCATGCACGAATCAGGCGATCCATCCCCTTCACCGGCACCAGCCTTCCCACCGAAACCGCGTCCCATGTGACACTATCTCTGTTTTGTTGACGCAGCCGAGCCACCTGCCTGCTGATCGCCTCGACATCCACACCACTTGGAATCACATGCCACTGTCTGCTGCTACCAATTCCAAGCCTGAGATGATCATCCATCTCTGCCTTGGTCAAGGCGACCAGTGCACTGCTCCTGCCCGCCAGCCAGCGTTCGATGGCAATAAAAAGTGCAGTTTTCAAACGGCCGAAATAGCCGTGGAAAATATGCCCGTGCGGTGTATGCACCGTTTTCTCCCGGCTGCCGGCAGCCAATCGTCCCAGCACCCCCGCCTTGGAGGTATGGGTATGCACAATATCGAACCCCTCACGCATCAAGACAGCAATCTCCCGATAGGCCAGCCAGTCGTGAATGCCTATGCTTCGTTTCAATGATGGCAGTGACCGAACCACGCCGCCCATCACCTGAAAAGCAGCAAGCCCCTCTTCAACACGATGCAGCTCATCGGCAGACATCGCCGACTCTTCACTCAGGCCCATCGCCAGAACGACATCATTGCCCCGCTTTACCTGTTCGCTGGCCGAAATCAGCGTGTTGACCGCCGAACCACCACGATCCATGCGTGTAATCAGATGCAGGATACGCATCAGCGCCTCAAGGCCTCAACAGCCCGAACGAAAACGGCATCATGAAGATGCCAGGCATACTTCTCTTCAACCGCACTTCTCAATATTTGCCGTAATGATTCATCGCCCTGGTACTCCCTGAGCATGACACGCACAGCCGCAGCCAGTGCCTCCGCCGACACCGCATCAGCCAACCGATTATAGGGCAGTGAAGGCACCACTTCTCTGTTGGCTGTCACCGGTGTTGCCACAACAGGAAGCCCGCAGGCATTGGCTTCAAGCGTTACCAGCCCGAAGCCTTCGAGATCACGCGTTGGCAGCATAAAAACATCGGCTGCAAAAAGGCGTCTTTTGACCTCCTCCTCGGACAGGTAACCGGTAAACTCAACCCGCTCCGTCACACCCAGCCCTTCCGCCTGTGCCTGCAACGTCTCCATCAGTGCACCCTGCCCGATAACGCACCAGCGAAGCTCGGGCAATTCATCCTTGAGCACGCCTGCAGCAGCAACCAGCAAATCAACACCGGTTCGCGGCACCAGGTTGCGCAGTGTAACGACAACAGGGCCGTGCCAGCCAAGCTGCTGGCGCATCTCCTTGCGTGACAGGTCGGGAGAACGGGGAAGATCGACACCACCCGGAGTGACCGTCACCTTGTCATGGCCAAGCCCGAACACCTCCTGCATACGCTGCTGCGTATAGCGGCTTAACACCAGCAGAGCATCGGCACTGCGATAGATGCCCCCCTCCAGATGACGCATGCATATGGCTGCAAACCGGTCTCTCAGGTTCCAGCGTCCGGCATGGCGTGTCAGATACTCCTCAAAGGCAAACGAATAGCAGACCTGTAATCTCGGCAATGCACACCCTGCCCGCATCAAGGCCCACATCGTAAAGGGCTGTTCAGCCACAACCGCATCAAACGACCCGCCATGCCTGGCCCACCATTTTCGCGCTTCCCCTCTGAGCTGTTTCAGCCCTTGCCATCCCCGGTGCCCATCATAAGGCAGCCGGTACTCCCTGATACAGCGACATACCGTTATTTCCAGAGGCGCATCCTCCTCCGGCTGGCGGGTAAGCAGCGTGACCCTGTGCCCCGCGTCATGCAGAGCACGCAGATGGTGTGTCAGCATACGCTCGGCGCCACCCAGCACCCTTTCCGCCGACACATCGGAAACAATAAGAATATTCATGGTTTTGGCGGTTTCAACCGGCATAGCCATCCCTCAACGGCCCATCCAGCGATGACCAGCCATGCTGCTGTATCCAGCGATCCATCAGCAGTACTCCCCACAAGATGTCCGAACGATCATGGCCTTGCTGGTGCGCCTGCCACTGGGTCCGGATAAACTCAGGGCGAACCAGCCCCGCCAGCGGCCTGCCTTCTGTCATGGCCTGTATTTCACCCGCCAGCTCGCTGCGCAGCCAGTGTTTAACCGGTGCCATAAAACCCTGTTTCGGCCTGTAGATTACATCATGGGGCAGGTAGCGCTCGGCGATCCGTTTCAGCATCACCTTCAACCTCTCCTGCCACGGCCAACCGGTAACTTTTGTATTCGCATCCAGCGTCAATACAAATGACAGCAGCCGCGTATCGAGAAACGGGGCGCGCAATTCGATCGCATGCGCCATGCTCATACGGTCTCCGACTGCCAGCAGATCATCCGGAAGGTAGGTAATCAGATCATAGGCCATGGCGCCGTTGACCGGGCCAAAACGGTCAAGCAGGCCTGCAAGTCCGCCCATCGCTGTGACTGCCGGGAGCCAGTGCCCTTCCGCAATTTGAACATTCTCGGGCTGCATGTCCAGCATATCAGATGCAGAGATATTCGTGGTCTGCATCCACATGCGATAGGCATCGGCATCATTCAACTCAAGTCCCTGCAGAAAGCGCCGTAACCGCCCGCGCAGATTCCGGCTTGATGCGCTGTCGCCCAGCAGAGAGGCTAGACTATGTGCCAAACTGCGGCCCGGCACCTTTCTGAAGCGCGCATGCCATGCCATACCGAGATAACGCGGATAACCGCCAAACAGTTCATCGCCGCCCACACCGGAAAGTGCCACATCGACATAGGATTTGGCCGCCTGGCTAATAAGGTAGGTCGGCAGTGCTGCCGCATTCATCACCGGCTGGTCAAAGGCACGAGCCAGATCATCAAGCGCCTGATGGGCATCTGCCGCCACCTCCAGCACCTGATGTTCGCTGCCAATATGTTCAGCCACACGCTTCGCATAACCGCTCTCGTCATAATCAGGCGCACCATCGGCAAAACGGACGGCAAATGTATGCAGTGGCTGGCCGGACTGCCGCGCCAGTGAAGCGGCAATGAGGGATGAGTCCACACCGCCGGAGAGAAAAACCCCCAAGGGCCTGTCTGACACCATGCGCAGGGCAAAGGCATCATCGAGCAATCTTTCAACTTCACCCTCTATCTCTTCAGGCGCCAAATCCAGCGGCTGATCCGGTTCAGGCAGAAAGAAATAGCGCCTGAGTTTCAGGGTATCACCCTTGCCTGCTACAGCATAACAACCGGCAGGCAGCTGGCTGACCTCCCGGTAAAGCGTCTCCGGCGCCTCAAGACGCATATCGCGCAAAAGCGTCGCTACCGCATGAATATTTGGTGTCAGACTCCAGTCGCCATGCTCAAACGCATCCAGTGTTGAGGCCAGGCCTGTACGCCCGTTCTGCTCACAGACAAACAACGGTTTTTCACCGAACGGATCGCGTGCCGCAACCAGCAACTCGTCACGTGCATCCCACAAAACGATGGCGAACATGCCGTTCAGCAGAGAAAACATGCCCATACCGAATTTGTGATAAAGGTGCGGCAACACCTCGGTGTCGGCATCCGACAGAAAGGTAATGCCATCCTCTTCCAACTGCCTGCGCAGTTCCCTGTAGTTATAAATACAGCCGTTGAACAGCACAGTGACATCATCCACAACAAACGGCTGCCTGCCCCTTGTATCCGGGCCGATAATGGAGAGGCGGTGGTGGATAGCCGAGAAAGATCCGGAGAAGCATTCACCGCGATCATCCGGGCCGCGCTGTTTCACAGCCTCGGCCATGGCATTCAGCTCATACCGGGAACTCTCTCCTCGTACAGCAACAAATCCGCACATGGTTGATAATTAAGTGCGCAATATGTCTGGCATATCCGTTTTATCCGCCAGCATGCCGGCGCACCCACGCCATATCGGATTCAGCCATCATGGCAACCAGTTCATCAAATGAGGTTGCAGGCTTCCAGCCCAACACATTCCGGGCCTTTGATGAGTCACCAATAAGCAAATCCACCTCCGTCGGACGGTAAAACTCCGGATTCACCCGCACAATGGTCTTGCCCGATTTACGATCAATGCCAATGCTATGCTCAGCTTCGCCTTCCCAGACAAGATCAAAACCAATGGCCTGCGCCGCCCGCTCCACAAATTCGCGTACCGTCCATGTTTCGCCCGTTGCCAATACAAAATCATCGGCCACATCGTGCTGCAGCATACGCCACATACCCTCAACATAATCTCCGGCAAAGCCCCAGTCCCGCTTGGCATCCATATTGCCAAGCTCAAGCACATCCTGTAGCCCACAATGGATGCGCGCCAAGGCTACCGTTGCCTTGCGCGTGACAAACTCCAGTCCGCGCAGCGGCGACTCATGGTTGAACAAGATCCCCGAGGCGGCATGTATGCCATAGGCTTCTCGGTAGTTCTTGCACATCCAGTGGGCATAAAGCTTGGCCACACCGTAAGGACTGCGCGGATAGAACGGGGTCTCCTCATTTTGTGGAATGGCCTGCACCTTGCCGAACATCTCGGAGGTGGATGCCTGATAGAATTTAATCTCCGGATTTACGGTGCGCAGCACCTCAAGCAGCCTGAGCACACCCATGCCATCCACGTCACTTGTATAGAGAGGTTGCTCAAATGACAGGCCGACAAAACTCTGGGCTGCCAGATTATAAAGCTCGTCCGGCTGTGCATGCTCAATACAGCGCAGAATGTTGGTGAACTCGAGCAGGTCCAGCGGCACCATCTCAACATCCTTTTCAATGCCAAGCCTCTCCAGACGCCACGGGTTGGCCGATGCACTACGGCGGTAGGCCCCACATACATGATAGCCCTTATCCAGTAACAGCTTGGCCAGATAGGCCCCGTCCTGCCCTGTAATACCGGTAATTAATGCCTTTTTACTCACTGCCTGCCCCTCCTTTTTTTTCATTCATCACTGCCTCCATATCCCGGACATGATGCCGCCAACCCTGACTACCCTGCCGCTCGGCAATCCATGTTGCCACAGGCTCACCAAGCGCATCATCATGGATACCTCTCTGAATCTGGCGCATGACAGTCTGCCAGCCATGCACATCATCCGGTTGACAATATATGGCAAAACCGCCTGTTGTCTCCCTTAAGACGGGAATATCCGCCACAATGGCCGGTGTGCCGCACGCCAATGCCTCCAACGGCGGGTAGCCGTAACCCTCCGCCGTTGAAGGCAGAAGCAGAGCCAGTGCCGAACGGTAAAGACTAACCAGCGCCGCATCATCAACATGCTGCAAAAACTCAACCTTTCCTCTGATACCGGGGTGCGTGGCAAGCATAGCATCCGCGAACTCCTGTTTGACACCAACACATTTAAGCATCCCCTCCATCCCCTCAAGGGCACGCAGGAGTACATCCAGATTTTTATGGGGCAAACCATTGCCGACATAGAGAAAACAGTCGCGTTTGACCTCACGCCCATCGCCATGCTCCACGAATGAGGACTCAATTGCCGGATAACGAACCTTTGCATGACTGATTTCTCCGAACAGCTGTTCGCACTCATGCCTGGTCTGGTTGGAATCAAACCATGTCAGGTCGGCCCGGTTCAGAGCCAGACGCAATCGCAATTTTGCCAGCCAGCATTTAAGCCGATTTCCCCGGTACACCTCATGGGTCAGATAAAGTACATCATGGACGGTATGAATCACCGGACAGTGCATCCTGGCAAGCGGCAGTTTCGGATAGGGGCTTACAAACAGATCAGCACTGCCGGAGAGCCTTGAGCATACGCGCTCAAATAGCATCTCTCCGGAATGACCCATGCGGAGCTCTTCTGCTTTGCCATGCATCGATTCGGGAAGCACGCACTCCGGCCCGAGCAGGACTCGTAACTGCCACTCCGGATGCATCTCCGTAACCGCAAGTAGCAGCCCTTCAAGGAAACGGCCAATACCGGTTCGCCTGCCGGTCACAAACTCACGGCCATCAACAACAACAGAAGCGTGTTTTTGATGCTTCATTTTGAGATACCCTGCCTCTTACGTAGCTGCAACTTTTTCTGCCTTGATGATAAAGTGTGGATACCAGAGCGTGCGATGCAGGGAAAGATGTGTTTTCCGGCAACCTGCATCATCTAAAACAGCCAGCACCTTTTCGACCGGCCAGGGATGCACCCACTCCCTTGCCAACAAAAGATCATGGAACTGATTCAGGAATGCGCCCACCCTCCGTGCCGCATCAATATCGGCGATGATGAGACTACACCCGACATCCATGTTTCGGACAATATCATCAACAAACTGTTGCTGCTTCTGTGGATGAATATGATGCAGCACATCAATCATGGTCACAATATCGTAGCCTGCAAAAGAGGGCGGCGGTGCATCCGGAGATCGCCATTGAACATCAATGCCACCAAATACCTTTGATGCCTCCACTGCCGGTGAAGATACATCATACCCTGTCGCCTTTTCAAGACTCCGAAAACAGCGGCCTAAATATAAAAGCGTGCCACTGCCGCACCCCACGTCAAACAGACGTGAACCCTCCGGAATCTGTTCAAGAATTTCCAGAAGTGGACAAACATAAGGACGATAACGATTCTTGAATCCTTGCACGCCGCCTATCTGTCTGGAGGCGGCATGAAGCGTTTGTATAAGATCCTGTCGATTCAACTTGCCCCTGCCTCCTCTGTTTTTCCGGCCATTCTGACACGCAACCTCACCGTTTCGACAGGTTTTTCAATATAGTGATGAATAAGACCGGATAGAAGCAGAGAGACTGCACAGGTCAGATAAAACAGTCCAACATCGCCAAGGCCGTAATAGTTTAACACCGTCAACACCGGATAATGGAGCAAATAGACAGGATACGAATAGTTCCCGATGTAGCGATCCGTGGTACTGGATCGGGAGACACGAAACAGCAGTGGCAGCACAAAAAATGTCGCAATTAACATAGGAAAACTCAATACCGAGTCGGTATAGGCGAACAGGGTGAAGCCGGCAAAAAGCAATACATAATCACGACAGGTCATTTTGCCTCTGTCCAGAATAAAAAAATGACAGGAAATTACGCCAAAAGCGAAATATACAAACGGGGCCAGTGGAAAATGATATGTCCAGGCAATCTGCTGCCCCAGACCCAAGTATGTAATAACAATACAATAGAATAACGACAGATATAAAAACAGCCAGCTTCTTGCCATACTTATAACAACAAAGGGAGCCAATATGTAAAAGTAAAATTCCATGGATACGGTAAAAATCGGCAGCACAAGAGACAAACCGGCCAGCTGCATATGACCGGAATGGCTTCCATATGGTGAATAGAGGAGCTCGCCAGCCTCATTGATCCCGAATAACCAGCCAAAATCCGAGCCCAGAATAAACAGGTTCGATAACCAGCCATAGATGGATAAAAGGCCCCGGCTATCCAGCAAGGGGTGAGGCATGCCCGAAAACATCAGCAGCAAAAGCATCAACACAAGCACAGCCCAATAGGGAACCATCAACCTGAGCACCCGGTTAAGATAAAAGCCTTTGAGATGATTCAGGTAGGTTTTATTCAGAATCAGAGCCATCAAAAAACCTGAAATCTGGTAAAAGATGGTGACCGCTTCCCTGCCTCCCATCATAAAGGGGTGCCCGGTGTGTGCGCCAACCACAGCAATAGCCAGTAACAGGCGAATGATCCCCATCTTATGTGGCTGACCATGCCGGCTGCTTATCTACCATACTGCAAGCCGACATTTGTATGCGTATACGCCCCGAAATATGCAATGCGTCTAAATTGCCAGCCACATAATGCCCATGGAGATCAACAAAACGGCATGGCTGATTTTGTCCCTGATCGCGAACACAATCGGATCAAAGTGCATATCTCCCCGCTGAGTAATCATCCATATGCGACTGATCCAGTAGAGAAAAACAGGCGGGAGAAACCAGAGAACATCCGGCCGGGAATATAAATTAAAAATTTCGTGACTATTCACATAAAGCGCCAGAATTATGCTGGCCAGATAGCCACTGACTACACCCTGAGTAGCCAGATGCTGCATATCAGACGGGGTATAATCCCGCCCTTTTGCAATCACTTTTCCCTGCTGCTGCAATTCCAGTAATTCCGCATAGCGTTTCATGAAGGCAAGGCTTAGAAACAGGAACATGGAAAAAGCCAGCAACCATTGCGAAAGCACGACGCCTATTGCCAGGCCACCTGCAAAAATGCGAAGCGTATAGAACACCGCAAGGCTGAATACATCAATGATCAATCGTGATTTCAGCACTGTTGAATATAGAAGGGTCAGCAGATAATAGAACAGCAGGAGAAGCTGAAAACCGAGCGGAAGCATGAGCGCTATCGCACCCCCGGTAAACAGCAACAGGCCACACAAAAGCAATCCGAAAGGAATAGGCAGAGCCCCCGAGGCAAATGGCCTGTTACATTTTTTACTATGTGCCCGATCTGCATCCAGATCCATGAGATCATTCAGGAAATAGGCGCTCGAAGCGCACAGGGAAAAAGCGGCAAAAGCCAAAAAAGCCTGCATGAACATGGCCGGATTATTCAATTGATGTGCTGTTAGCAATGGCACAAAAACAAGTATGTTCTTTACCCATTGATAAGGCCGTGCCGCTTTCCAGATCAAAGATCCTACACGCTCTTTTTCAGTGAAACAGTGTTTGACCTCTGTGACTTGCTTAACTTGCTGAATAAACCTGGAAGAACTATTGATCACAATGGCGCTTTTTGCATAACGCCAGACATCCATATCAGCTTTGGCGTTGCCGGCATATTCATAACCCTGCTCGCCAAAAAGGGCCAGGAGTGCATCTGCCTTGTTTCTGCCTGACAGGTTGAGCTTTCCATCCGTTGCAAGCACCCTGTCAAAAAAGCCCAGATGATCAGCAATATGTCGGGCCAGCATCAGATCACTGGCGGTTGCCAGCACAATTTCCCGCCCCTTTGCCGACTCATCCTGAATATACTGAATAAGCGCCCGCCGATAAGGCAGACGACTTGTATCAATATTGATACGTTCAGCAATCCGCCGTTTGAAAAATGCCTTCCCCCTGAATAGCCAGAATGGCAACAGGAGCAAAGCAAACGGACGGCTTCTAACCAATGCAAGCAATGACTCCCAAAGCAAGTCTGTCAGGATCAGTGTGCCATCAAGATCCACGCATAGAGGAATATGTCGGTTATCTGTCGCATTGCCCATACTTACAGCAAATCCTGATACAATTGCCCAACGGCTGCCACATGTGCATCGACCGAAAATAGTGCGGCGCGTACCTTCCCCTGCTCAGCCATCCTTGACCGTAATGACTCATCCAGCAGCAGTTGCTCCACGCAACGGCCCATATGGGCAATATCATCCGGCGCTACCAATAAACCCTGCACATCATGTTCGACAACCTCCGGCACGCCTCCGACCGCAAAGGCCACAGGCACTACGCCTGCGGCCATCGCTTCAACCAGCACCCGACCAAACCCCTCATGGCGGGATGTCAGCAGCAACACATCTGCCTGACGATACCACGCTGCCACAGAGTCCACCGCACCCGGCAGATGAATACGGGATGCAAAAGGCGAATCGGAAACGGATCTCCTTAGAGCTTCGGAAAAGGCCGGATCATGCGGATCATCACCACCCACCAGCGCAAGATGAAGGTCATCATATCTCCCGGCCATCTGCTCAAACAGTTGCAGCGCCAGTTGCGGCTGCTTCTCGGCAGACAGGCGACCAACAAACAGCATCAATCGCTGTCCACCAGCCAACAGGGCGTCACTGTCTGCAGGACCCTCCTGTTGTGATACACCGTTATAGATCACCTGCAATCTGCCGGCGAAGCCTTCAAAACGCAGGGCCACAGCCCGGCTGTTGCAGACAATCGCATCACTTAAACGCATTAAAACACCGTCCAGCCGCGGATCCTTTTCGGCAATACGGCAGTGGAAAATAATTTTCACCTTATCTCCCGGTGCTGCACAACCGGCATAGAACGCAGCCCGCGACTGGTTGGCATGTACAATGTCGAATGATTTCCGCTTCAACCATGCACGCCATTGCCATAAAGCCGAAACACTCTTAACACCGAGTTTCGGCATGGGGAGATAGTGCACTGGAATATCCATACCCTCGGCCTGTTTGCTCAACTCCCCCGGAGCAGGAACAACCAGTTCAGGCCGGATTGAGTCCGGCAAATGGGTGATAAGCTCCATCAGCGAGTGTTCACCGCCGCCGACCACATCGGCAAACTGCGATACATAGGCAACATGTATCATTCCCGGTGAATCCATGCCTTAAGCCTGCCTGCATCACTGGCAAAACTCATAAACATACGCACCCACGGCAAACACCACCAGGCAGCGTTTGGAATTTCCGGCTTATTGATAACCCAACGGTAGCGCCACATATTGAATATGACCATCAATCCCATAATGACCAGCAATGGCCATACACTCCAGAAACAGAGCAGGAGAAGCGGCGCCAACTTCATCCCCAGAGAGGCGCGCAACATCCATGCACCGAAACCTTCCGGAGCCAGGCCACTTCGCCACAATTCAAACTCAGCCCTGCCGCGCCGTACAAACCAGTGCCAGATCGCTGGCAACGAACCACGCGCCTGATGTCTGACAACAGCATCCGGCACAAACAGCAGACGACCATGTTCAGCCACCCGCTTGGCCAGCAGATAATCTTCACCACCAAAGCGGGCTGCCATTGGAAATCCGCCAACCCGTTCTACAACCGACTTGCGATAGGCGGCATTCAGTGTCGAAATCTCCAGAGTCTCCTGCGGACCTCCGCCAGACTCATGAATACGTGCAATACCCCCGCCCGGGAAACCGAGCAGGCTTTCCGCCCAGCCGATCGCATTTGTATTCCTGGGGACAGTGACACCGCCCTGAACACCCATTACCGACTTGTCGGCAAACACGTCAAGCAGTCGTGACAACCACCCGGAATCAACCCGGCAATCATCATCAACAAAAACGAGCAGATCATGGCTTGCATGTTTAATCGCCAGGTTTCTGGCAAATGCGATCCCCTTATTGCGTACAGGGTGCGGCACATAGACCGCGCCTTCCGGTGCTCTGGGTGAATCGGTCTCCTCAACAACGACAATCTCCACATCGCCGTCGTACGCCTGCACCGACAAATCGCCAAGCAGTGCATCAAGCATCTGCCGCCGGTCACGAGTGCAGACCAGAATGGAGACATCTTCACCGTTTGATATCATGCCAGCCCTTCATAAAACATCATCCATACCCTCAATGATTTCTATGCTATCAACAAGTATTAGCATATCATTTCGATACAAAACCATATCTCAGGAGTCCTTTTGAATACAGGCTGGCTACTATCCAAGAATGTCGGGGAATCCGATCCGGTTTTATCAAACAGGGCAACTGCCGCCATCATGACCGGTATCGCTGCACTTACCTTTACTCTGCGCTATCTGCTTATCTCCATGCCGGACCGGGTTATTGATTTTGATGGAACTTATTACGTCGCTTTTGCCAGCCAAATTATCAATGGCGGCGGCCTTTACCATCCGATATTCGCTCCCGGTTACCCTTTACTCATAGCGCTGTTCCACCATCTCTTTGGCACAGGGATGGAGACAGCTGGCGAATATGTATCCCTTATTTTCTCACTACTCTGCCTCTATCCTCTCTATCAGATCGCCAACAGATGCACCTCCAGGCCTGCCGCATTGCTGACCCTGCTGTTTTATGCCTCATTGCCTTTATGGGTGGAATATGGTGCCGGTGTCCAGACCATGACACTTGCCACATTTTTTTGGCTCATGGCATTTGAGTGCTGTATGCGCTGGCAAGATCAGGAAAAAACAGCCTATCTGTTACTTGTCGGCATATTACTTGGCATTGCTGCACTTACCCGCCCTGAATTTTTAGTCTCGGCGATGATTCTTCCTGCCTGGTTGTTCTTCCAATCATGGCAAAAAACAGGCCGGAAAACATGGCTTGTATGGCTGATACTTCCGTTAACCATGGCTGTCTACAGCCCCTATATTTCAGCTATCCACCAGGCAACAGGCACATGGAAAATTGCAACCAAATCAGAAATCAACCAGCGCATTGCCGCATCGGTAGGTGCAAAAGACTATTCAACAGCCAGAGAACAGACCGCACGCGCAGCAACCGCGGCAGGAGCATCGCAGAGTCTGCTCCACTTCTGGTTTTCTGATCCACTGCAAACAGCAAAACGCATGCTTGCAAACATCTATCTTTTTCACGAATACATGTGGCCGAAACAGATTCCAGTTGCCCTGACACTGTTCATGGCCATCGGCATATTTGCCGGCATCGGACAAACACGGATGGATATTTTATGGGTTTCAACATTGATCTACCTGCCAGCCCTGACATTCCTGCCGGATGCACGTATTTTGTTGCCATGGGCCACCCTGTTCCTGCCTTGGGCAGGGTATGGACTCCTTCTCATATACAGGCATTTTGGAAAAGCAGCATGGCTAATTCTTATCGCAACGATGGGACTGTTAATACTATCATCGCTACAAGCAACACGGCACGAGCACCCGGCCGTCGCTATAAAACATGCAGCTCTCTGGCTTGCAAAACATCACAATGGCGAAACCGTATGGGCAAGGGGCCCACGGGTTCCCTACTACAGTCATGCAGATGTAAAACAGCCCCCTGCATCTGCTAACATGGATGCATTCAGGCAGCATGTTTCCGGCCCCGGCTGGCTCATCATCGACAATCAAAAGTTTCCGCTCGGCAGACAGCCATTGTACGGAGAGTTAATAGGAAATACGCCTGCCTGGTTAAGCCTTGAACGCAATTTCTTTGGCCCGGGAGGGCATGTGGTCAGCGTCTTTAGGGTGCTTCCTGAAAAACAGACCTCTACCGGGCTAATCCCATAAACCAGGGCGTCTGGCTGCATCATACTCAATCGGCAAGCGATAGGGGGTCAACGCCAGTCCCATCACCTTCTTCAGCCAGCCCCTGCGATCCGCAGCACTGCCTGAGCAGGTAAGCAGAATATATTTGATGGCTGACATAAGCCACAGTGTTGCACGCAGGCCGGTTGCAATGAGGGGGGAGTAGTGAATCCGCCAGAACAGAATAGCGCTGCGCATAAATTCGAGACTCGGCAGGCTTGACTGGGTCTTCACACTAGCCCTGCCTTCATGATGGGCGATCGCCTTCGGTGTAATGGCAATGTTCCAGCCACTACGCCGCATGCGCAAACACCATTCAGTCTCCTCAAAATAGAGAAAAAACCTTTCATCCAGCGGACCTGCATCTTCAATAGCCGTTTTTTTGACCAGCATGCATGAACCACGCAGATGCTCTCCCTGTGCCCCATCTTCCCAGGGAAAACCGGCGACAGGCTTGCCAGAAAAACCTCCGGTACTGTAATTGCGCATGCCTGACAAAAGAAACAGCCAGGAAGCAGATGCTGTTGGCGCCATACTCAGTGAAGCCTCTATCATTCCATTGCGGATAATTCTCGGCCCGACAACAGCCATATGCTCATCAGCCCGAAAAACTTCAAGCATGGCTCCAACGCTTTCAGGCTCCAGAAAGGCATCGGGATTAAGTAGCAGAACATAGGGCTCGGAAATCTTTTCCAAAGCCTGATTATTCGCCGCCGCAAAGCCTATGTTGCATCTATTGCTGATCACCTGAACATGCGGATAACGCGAACGCACCAAATCTACAGTATGATCATCCGAAGCATTATCAACCACCCAGACCGATGTAACTTCGGGCTGAATCAGGAGTGTATCCAGACACCTCTCTATCCATGCTGCTGAACGATAGGTTACAACAACTGCAGCAACAGCATCAGATGCAGATAAGTTCATGTCATCTCCCCTCTTCCTGCATCAAAGCCTGCATCTGCTTAAACATCTGCTGTCTGTAGATATCCACGGTAAAGTGTCGATAAACATACTTCACGGCCCTATGGCGCAGGCGATGATAGAGATCAGGCTGATTGATAAGTGACATCACCTTATCGCATAACTCCTCAATATTTCCGGGCTGATAATGAAGACCTGTCTCTCCAGGTTCGACAATCTCTTTCAAACCGCCAACCCCGCTACAGATAACAGGCGTACCAACCGACATTGCCTCTACAGCCACACGTCCAAACGCCTCCTTCCGCGAACAGATCAGGCAGATGTGTGCTCTCCGAATGGTATCCAGTGGCATCTGCACAAAGCCCGCCCATATGATCTGCTCTGCAACATTCAGTTCTGATGCCAGTATTCTGAGTGTTTCAAGATGTGCCTCATCTCCCTCCCCGGCAATCTCCAGCATGGCATGGACGCCCCTGCCCTTAAGTTCTGACAATAATCGAATCGCATCTTCATGGCCCTTGTTCGGATAGATGGTTCCAATAATACAAAAGCGGACATGATTCTTTGCGGGAGCATCTTTCTTGTAAAGATCGCTTTCCACAGGCTGCTTCCAGTGAATGGGGCCATTGTATATAGCCTTCGTTTTTGCCGGTTGGATATATTGGGCAAGCGTCTCCTGCATGGCCTTTGAGTTGGCCACAACCAGACTTGCGTTGCGGCCTATCCAGCCAAGACTTCTCTGAATGCCGAAATCAAAGGAGTCCAGCCACTCCCTCACATGCCAGAGGCAAGGAACACCTAAGAATCTTGCCAATAGCGCTCCGAATGGTGTGACCGTTGTATTGGCATATACAAGAGCGACCTCTCCGCCGGTCAAGACTCTTGAAAACCTCCATGCCGCAATAATGTTACACAATATCCTGTACATGGCCCGCAGCGGTGCGCCGCTGCGGCCGATCCATGCATGGTAACGAAGCACATGAAACTCAACACCCTCCTTCTCCAGCACCTCGGTAAACGGTCCGTAGCCGGGTGAAATCACGACAGGCCGGAGGTTTGAATCCTTCATGCCGAAAATAAGATCAAGCAGCGAGCGTTCAGCACCGCAAAGCCCTGCAGCATGCGATACAAAAATCACATCATGATTTTTGTGCGCCTCACGCATGGGACAGACCGACAAAAATATCTACTTGCACTGCTTCCACGCCTGGCCGCTGACACCACCAAAGGCTTCCTGATCCATCAAGGTCCGAAAGCTCTCTTCATCACGATGGGATATGATATGCTGACTGTCATCCCGGGAGACAATAGCCAGCGCCGGAACCTCTCCCCTGATCACACAGCCTGCACCTATGATTGCCCCGTCGCCAATACTCGCACCCGGCAGAATCGTCACATTCATACCGATCCAGACACACTTGCCAATCACAACAGGTTTGCAAACCAAATCTTCATCATAAGGAAGGCGAGAACCTTTATAGTTGTGGTTATGCGTATAAATCGTAATGCGTCTTGAAATATGCGTATGACTACCGATCGTCAAACCGCCATCTGCACGGATATAAGCACCATCACCAATATGCACATTATCGCCCAATGTCAGATGTTCGGCGCCAAAGAGCTGAATATCGCCATTAAAACGGACATCCCGACCCACGGATTTTGACGCTTGCCGTACAAGAAGGTGCATGCGCCGCTGTTTTTCTTCCCTGTAAAGCCGTTGCAATCCATCCATCAATGGAAAAAGTATTTGCACCAGCAACTGAAGCAACCCTTTCATATTCGCATCTCCTGATTCTGCAATACCACTATTATCATCATGCACCCCTGCTTCGCACCAACTCCTTTAACATCGTGAGCCATGACCGATGCATGACCAAGCTAACTACAGCATAAACCACAAGAAAAATCAGACCGCCACCCACCAGTTCCCCCCACTCCGGGAGAAGCGATCCTGTCACAGCCAGTTCGACAACAAGCGCGGCACAAAGAGAGGCAAGCAGAGGAAAAAAGGCATGCTTTAACAGGGAAGAGAATGGATAACATGCCATGCGACAGACAAATATGACTCTGGCCATGGCAGCAAACAGATATCCGATTCCGGCCCCTGTCGCAGCACCCTGCACGCCCCAGACATCAATACCGATCCAGACGGCAAGCAGAAAGAGCGCCGCTTCATACACCTTCACCCGACTGGCAAACTGCACATGCCCTGCACCAATAATAAAGGGTATAAGTACATGACTGATGCCCCGGCCCATAACAACGATGAGCAGCAGTTGAAGAATGATAACTGATTCCTGATATTTCTCTCCGAGAACAACATTGACCAGCAGTGGTGCAAAAAGAAATATCCCGGTCACAACGGGAACAAGCAGGGCCAGCTGAATCTGCAACACCTGATCAAAAGCGCGCCTTAAACGCTCGACATCTTCCTGCAAACGACTGAATACCGGCAAAGCAACCCGGCCTATCACATTATTCAAAATATCAACCGGCCACTGACTGATCTGATAAGCCAGCACATAATAGCCGAGCACAGCCGTTCCGAGCATATTGCCAACCATCAGATTATCACCCTGAGTCATGGCGTATCCACCCAGGGCAATGACAAAATAGTGCCTGCCCACACTAAAGAGTTCCCTGAAATCTTCCGCATGGAACCTTGGTAAATGAGGAATGCCAAACCATAGCCATGATAACACGGAACGGACCAGAGCCATGCTGGCAAAGCCCAGTGCCAGAGCGAACACATCCCGGTAGATATATGCAAGCGAACAGAGAATCAGAAATTGCACGCAGCTTGACAGCCCCTGGAAGAGAGCCGCGCTTTTAAAGTGGAGCATCCGTTCAGCGATCACCTGAGCCGGTGTCCGCAAGCTGGAAAAGAGAGGAACGCATGCCAGTATATACAGTACCTGCTCAACATCCGGGGCATGCATCCATGCCGCATAGAACGGTGACATCAGCAGACAGAAAAGTGTTACGAACAGCCCTCGCAGAATCTCCACCATCCAGAGCGAACCGATA
The DNA here is from genome assembly GCA_964559845.1 of uncultured Zetaproteobacteria bacterium. GTDB lineage: Bacteria > Pseudomonadota > Zetaproteobacteria > Mariprofundales > Mariprofundaceae > WSZY01. Next base: position 25,491 of record CAZLJF010000006.1, read on the forward strand.
AAGCCATCTTCAAGCTCCGGCCGCTGCACCAGAATCCGCTCCGTTCCCAGGCTTGTGAAAACCATGCCGGCAGCAACCACAATCATAGCCATGGCATAGATGCCAAAATCGTCCGGCTGTAAGAGCCTCGCCAGCAGTGCCAATTGGGCTAAAGCAATCAGCCTTTCAACAATGGCCACAGCCATTGTCTGCTTTCCTCCGCTAATGGCTCGCTGTCGCAGGCTACTCAAATATCATATCCAAGTCTGGATGCAGTATCGCTTATAATCGCCTTGACTCTCCGCAACTGAGCATCATCCCATGTGGAGATATCGGGGCACTTGCCACTTCTCTGGGCATTCATTTTCTTGCCCAGCACCTTGTCTATCTGATGTATCGAAGGCATCTCTGCAGCCATAAAACCAAACAGTCGCTCCAGGCATTCACCATTTGCCTGAAACATATCTTCGGCCGCCAACACCAAGCTTTTTGCCTCCGGCAGCGTGTCACAAAAATCCATTGCATCCTTATTCACGGCATGCCAGTACCAGGCTATTTTTTCAATAGTGGAAAAACCCTCCCATTCAGGGAACCAGACATCCCCCTCTCTGGGTCTGATGCGTGCAAAATCACCGCCATGCCCCTGATAATAACCTCTACGCATGCCTGAGCGTATGACATCATAGGGGTGTCGATGCAGATGAATAAAACGGGCATCCGGAAAGCATTGGGCAAGATAGCCAGCCAGATAGGTCATCCTGTTACTGGTTTCAACATAAATTTTATTCTGAGAATGTGCTTTGCAGATATAATCGTCTCTTGCCGCATAAATCACTTTTTTCCAGCAATAGGAAGAAGCCCCGCTTTCATTCATATAGGCATCAAACGATGTTTGAATAAGGCGGGGAACGGGTTCATGAAGTGCGATGATGGATTCTGAAAGATTTAACAGCGCCGTTAATGTCTCCGTTCCTACCCGGCCGGATGAGAGAACAAAAGCGCAGACATACCCGTTCCATCCTTTAGCATAAGCAGCGCCCAGATCGTGGGATTGCAGAGTATCTTGTAAAAACAGCTCACGCTTATCCCTGCTTAACCAGTCAAAAGGCATCACGTCTGCTCCCAGACCACCCTCTGATCCAGAGCTCGGGAGAGCGTATACTCATCCAGATACTCAAGCTCGCCACCTTCAGGCACACCCCGGGCAATGCGCGATATTTTCACATTATTGGCGGCATAACGACGGGCAAGAAAATGGGCTGTCGCTTCGCCATCAACCGTGGCACTGGTAGCCAGAATCAGTTCGCGAACGGCTTTATCTGCCAGCCGTTTATCCAGAGAGGCGATACGCAACTGATCCGGACCCAATCCGTCAACAGGACTCAAACGCCCATGCAGTACATGATAGTGGCCTCCAAATCCTCTGCCGCGCTCCAGCATCAGCACATCCACCGGCTGCTCGACCACACAGATGACACTCGCATCACGGCGCAGATTATCACAGATGGCACAGTCTCCCTGCTCTGCAAAAGAACCACAGCGGTCACAAAAGCCCATGCTTTCGTGCAAACCGGAAAGAGATGCCGCCAGTTGCTTCACCTCATCGGCCGGTTTGCCTAACAGGCTGAGTCCCAACCGCATGGCACTCTTCGGCCCGATACCGGGAAGCGTACCCAGATGCTCCACCAGCCTGGCCAGAGGTGCCGGCATACCGGGAAGTATCTGCATCAGAGAGAAAATCCGGGTGGCAATGGTATGCCTGCCATTATCGCCTGCTGCTGCTCCTTCACTTTGGCTTCAACACTTTGTGCCGCACTGTTTACCGCCGCAGCAACCAGGTCTTCAATCAGCTCTTTGTCCTGTTCATCCCAAAGAGACTGATCAATCTCGACCCTGCGAACCTGATGGTTGCCTGTCATGGTTACTCTCACCATGCCGCCACCCGATTCCCCGGTAACTTCCATCTCAGCCATCTCAGCCTGCATCTTCTGCATATTTTCCTGCATCTTTTTTGCTTGCTGCATCATTTTGCCAATATTCATCTCACTCTCCTGATCAAACGCTTCTGATCATTATTCCTCAGTACTATGCTCAACACCGGGCGCACGCACATCCACCAACCTGACATCCAGTCTTTCAACCATTGACTTCAGGTGAGGGTCATTCTCCGCCTGTTGCCAAAGCCTTCGCTTTTCAGCCTCTGCCTGCCTGTTTCGAGCCTGAGAAAGGCTCTCTGCCGGACTATCCTGTGCCGCCTCCCAAAACACCTCCCTGCCAATCCACTCCTGAAATGCCAGCCTGTCCGGCATGGCTATGGCATTCTGCTGATGTTTATCCAGTGCCAGGCGAATTTTGCTGCCAAACTCGATCATTCCGACATGCTCCAGCATGGCTGCCACACCGGGCCTGATCTCATGATAGGCATGCAGTGCCTCTGCCCAGTCGGTATAGCGAAATCCCGGAGCATCCTTTTCTGCATGCAGCGGCAAATCAGGCTCTTCATGCTGCACCGGAAGCGGCTGATCAGTCTTCGCTTCGACAACGGTAGTCGCCGCCCTCTCCACGGCCATGGAGCTCTCTGTAGCTGCCGTTTTTCCGGCAACAGGCTGCATCCCCGTTCCGGAAGGTTCAGAAAGAAGATTCAGATAGCTTAGGCGCATCAATATCATTTCCGCACCGCGCTGCTCATCCACCAAGGCGAGATCCCGCAGACCATGGATAAGCACCTGATAGCGAAGATCCAGATCCTGAGCACTCCATCGCGCCGCCCACGACTCAAGCCACTCACGCTCATGTTCATCCGGTTCATCGGCAAGCAGCTTCTCCGATACCATCAAACAGCTCAGTTGGTGCATCAGTTCACTCAAAGAGAGCAGCAGTGTGCGCGGAGCATGACCGGCATTCAGAGCCGCCCTCAGGCGGGTAACGGCCTGGTTCGCATCACCGGCAAAAAGTGCATCGGCCAAACCCCTGACCAGTTCCGGGCCAACCAGACCCAGTGCATGCCGGACATCTTCGCTCCTGATCTGCCGGCCTGAATAGGCCAACACCCGTTCAGTCAGGGAGAGCGCATCACGAACACTGCCGTCAGCGGCCCTGGCAATGGCATGCAGAGCCGGGAGTTCAAACTGTACCTGCTCCTTGCCCAGCACCTCTTGCAGGTAGGCTGTAATCTCATCCACGCCAAGCCTGCGCAGATCGAAACGCTGGCAGCGGGAGCGAACGGTAATCGGCAGCTTCTCTATCTCGGTCGTCGCCAGAATGAACAGCACATGCGCAGGTGGCTCCTCCAGTGTTTTCAGCAGCGCATTAAATGCACTTTTGGAGAGCATATGTGCTTCATCAATGATATAGACACGGTATTTTAGTGCAGCCGGTGGATAACGAACACCATCCAGAATCTCGCGAATATCATCCACGCCGGTGTGGCTGGCGGCATCCATCTCCTGCACATCCAGATTGCTGCCCCGCATAATCGAGCTGCAGGCATCGCACTGCGTACAGGGTTCACCACGGTTGGCATCAGAACAGTTCACCGCCATGGCCATCAGACGTGCAATTGTGGTTTTACCCACACCACGTATGCCTGTCAGCAGGTAGGCATGCGCCAGACTCTCACCGGCAAGCGCATTCTGAAGTGTGCGCACCACAACATCCTGACCGACAAGATCAGAAAACTGTTTAGGTCGCCAGCGTCGTGCCAGTACAAGGTAGGACATGGCTTTACCCTACGATTAGTTGCACGGCATGCAATGAATTCACATGCCATATGGCAAAGGGCGGCCCGATTGAGGCCGTCCTTTTCATGACAACCATGAAACCGCAGTACTTACTGAATATCACGATCCGGAATAATCAGCAATTCCACCCGGCGGTTGAGCTGACGCCCTGCCTCTGTCTCATTGGTTGCACGCGGTTGCGACTCGCCACGACCCTCGATGCTGATACGATGTGGTGCAATACCGCTATCTTCCATGTACCATGCAACAGATCTGGCCCGGTCTTCGGACAACTGACGGTTGTAGGCAGCCGATCCGATGCTGTCGGTATGACCGATAACCCGGATACGGGTGCGGGAATAGCGCGCCACAATATCATTCACCTTATCAAGAGTGCGATAAAATGCAGGCTTGATTGCGGCCGAATTAAAATCAAAAGAGACTTCGCTGCTCATGGTGATTTTCAGGTTCTCATTCTTTAGCCGCTCCACCTCAACCTGACGGGCATTGCGCTCAGCCGCCAGTTGACGCTCAAACTCTGCCTGCTGCTTGTCCATATAGGAGCCGACACCCGCCCCCAAAGCACCACCGGCAATACCACCGATCAATGCACCCCGCAAAGCACCGCCTGAACGATCCTGCTGATGCCCGATGATAGCACCCGCAATGGCCCCGATTGCCGCACCTGTCACCGCCTTCTCTTTGGTATGGCGGTTCGGATCATCCGGCGTAGTGGCGCAACCTGCCAACACAACAGCAATGATCAGCAAGCCAATTCCATTTTGCTTCATCATATCTTTATCCTCCTAACACATGGACTTTTCCACCCCGTGATATGAAACATACTATCACGAAGTGGAAAACATGTGCGTTATATCTGTTTCATGTTAAAACAGTCAGTCGATCACGATGCTATTTTACTACATCCACTCTTGGCCTGAAAAGTGTACCGGAAACATTCAGGCGAATCTCTTCCCGGCCTTTTGAGTGCGGCAGCCATGCCAACAGACCAGGGTCGGCCTTGGCCAGGTCCACCACAATCGTTCCGGACAATGGCCACAGTTTCATCGCTGCACCCCTTTTATCCACCACGCCGTTGCCACGGACAAAGCCACCGCCATGATCCGCGAGCAGCCAATGCCATTGATCCGTCTTGCCTTCCAGTTGAAGCAGCAGGTTGCCAAGCGCAAACTCTGCCCCTGCCATACCGGCCTTTGCACCCTGCCACTGCAACTCCAGCATCCCCTGATCAGGCAGACCTGACAAGGCATGAAGCGAAACAGAGCCCTGCAAGCTCATATCGCCGGACAACTCTACAGGAAGGGGCAAACCCATCTTCCCTGCCATTCCATTCAGTGCAGCATGCGCCTCAATACCCTCCAGCCGAATATGCTCTCCGGCATCGATGACTGTAGCTGCCAGTCTCTCCCCCTGCCAGAGCAGATCAATTTTCACACCTCTATCCCCTCTCAAAAGAGCTCGCCACGCCGGTGATATTTCAATACGCTCAAAAATCAGACTGCCAGGAATCCGGCTGGAAACGATGGCAACATCCGTAAGAGCGACAGCCCAGCCATGCACATTGATCCGATCAGCATGAAACTGAATGGCTGATGCCGCAGCAATTTCTGCCAGCTTGCTGCGAACCAGAGGCTCCGGTTCAAAACGCAGACCAAGAAAAACAAGCAACGCCAGCAAAAAAACAGCAGATAGCCGCCCGACCGGTTGCGGTGCATTAAAAAAAGAGATGTTCATTAGTCTCCGGTAATCACAGCCTGAAGATGTACATATCCCGGCCTCCCCGCAGCCTGTAGTTTCAGCTGTGACAGGCCCATCCCTCTATCTGTAAGGGCGGAAATAAAAGCAACCATTTCACGGTATGGTGCGCTTTTCATCTGCAGCAGCAGGTTCCGGCTCCCCTTCATGCCCGGTTGCGGCTTGATACGTGTCATAAATTTCCGCACACCACTGCTGCGTGCAATACGGTCAACCTCGGACATAATACTGCCAACCACGGGAGCCCGAACGCCATTTTGCAACTGATCTGCAAGCTGCCTTGCTTCAGCCGCCTGCAATTTCAGAGCATTTACATTTTCAAGCATGGCCTTTCGCTCATCTTCAAGCGGCAGAACAATGCCAAACAGGAGTATCGTCAGGAACAGAAACAGCGCCGAAAACAGAAGCAACCGCTGTTCACGCGGCGCCAGCGCCTGATAGCGAGGCAGCAGCTCCTGCTCGACCATTTTTTCCATCCGCATACGGAAATCATTCACCCTGTTCACCATTTCATCCTGAACGCCACATGCGCTTCTGAAAGATCGGTATCCGTAATGGTCACATCGCTGCCAAGCTCTGCCTGAAGTTGATCACGCAACCGGTTTAACAGATTAATATCCCTGGCAGAGCCGGACATCTCGATGCTGCCATCACGAAAATTCAACTCGCTAAGCTCCCATGCAACCTGCTGACGGACACGGCTAACCGCCTGCAGATAGCGAAGAAACAGCTGCCCCTCTTGCTGCCCCGCCGTTGTACCGGAAGCCTTCTTAAGCTGCGCCAGCGGATCCAGCATCACCTTCTCCTGCGGCAGGCCATCATGGAATGCCGCTTCAATACTGTTGCGATATGTGTCGGCCTGACTCTCCAGCGAGTAGATATTCACCATGGTCGCACCAAACCAGAGTAACAACAGGGTAGCGGCTATGGAGAGAGGGCGTTTCCACTGTTTAAGGGCAGGCCACCCTTTTTGCACTGCCCAACGGCCATGCCGGAAGTTCATTTTATGGTGCGCTACATGCCCAAGAGACAGATTGGCATCATTGCGTTCCGGCAGTTCACTCTCCACATCAACCTGCCAGTTATCATATACCGCCCGCAATTCATCAGACAGGGTCTGACTGGCGCGGCCCACAACCACATCCGTATCAGCAGCTCCCATGGCAGCCCATGAATTACGAATCTGTTGCGCTGCTTCCACATCATTTAGCCTGCTGCTTTCCGTCAGTTTCCGGTTCAGTCTGCGTATACCACGCCATACGCCGGCCGCTCTGTAGGCGAAGAAAATCCCCTCGGCATCTTCATCAATCATGGCGCATGTCTCAAAGCCATCACAAACTTCCGACAGTCGCTCCCAGCCATCCACAAGCAGTTCCGGACACTGCTGCCATTCCGGTTCGGATTCCATTGTCCTGCGAACCGATTGCGGTAGTCCGAAAACAATACCTGCAATACCCTCATCCACTTTGCCGGCATGCCAGGCCAGCCACCAGGCTTCATCATCACCTCCGGTCAACTCTGCCAACTCCTGCGACAACATGGCAGCATCAAGTAGTCGGGTATCTGTCAACGGAAAGGAGAAACTGCGCACCAGCAGGCATTCCAGCGGCCAATAAACTCTTTTCAAACTACCGATACCCTCGGGCAGTTCCGGCAGCACCTGCTTATCTTCGCTCTCGGCAAAGTGGATAATCTCCCCTTCACCGATTCGAAGGGCCAGAGAGCAGCCATCCCAGCTGACCGTACTACCGGCAATCGTATCATGCTGGCCGGAGTCGTTATGACTCATTCCGACCACCCAATCCGCTGCCGGTACTCAACCGCTGTTTTCCCATCTTCTGCCCGTATCAACAGATACTCCTCCCGCCATCTGGCCCTGCCAAACAGGGCCTCCGTGCGCACGATAAAGGCATCACTTGCCACGCTCAAGCGGCTTGTATCCACGCCGTCTGCCCAGGCCTGATGATTGACCGCATCCTGCACCTGTGCATAAGGCCTCCGCTCAACAAAGGCAGCGGCATCGCTTTCCGTCATTTGCGGAAAGAGCGCCAGCAACAGTTCCTCATTGATCGTATTGATATTCAACAATGTCTTCCCCGATTCAGGTACCGCACGAACAGTTGCGACTTGCTTCAGTTTCCCCAGAACCTCATGATCAAAACCATCAATAAGGCCCAGTTCCTGCCATCGATCCAGGCGAGCATTCTTTACCCTGTAAGGCTTGTCATAATAGTGGGCATCCTCTGCACCACCTGCGCCCATCGGCAGATGATCCCTGTCCATCCAGTCCACCAGCTTCTCAACAAGGGTATCAGGGATATCCAGATCGGAGAATAGCTGCCGGGCAATCACCACTGCTTCATCCTGAACTCTCCCTTCCTGATCCACAAGGTCATTCAGATTAAAATAGCGGTTGGCATCCTCAATGGAGCCGGAGATCAAACCGTTATCCACCGGCATCGGAGGAATCGGCTGAGCCCAGAGCTCATCCAGATCATCCGTCTGGTTATCCCTCCTGTCTTCCTGCAAATAGAGACGTGCCAGAACCAGTGCCGACTCACTGGCCAACCATGCACGACTTGATTCCTGCATATTCTCGGCCCTGTGCAGGCTGACCATGTCCTCATAGGCAGCGGTTGCCGCCCAGGCAGAGACAAGCGCAACAACACCAAGCACAATGACCAGCGCCATCCCCCGCTCCTGCATCACTGCTGCCCCACATACAGCGGCATATCCCAGCTTCGCTCTCCCTGTGAGTTACGCAACGTCACACGCACCGCCTTTGGCCAGACAAAATCACCCCCGTCTTGCCAACGCTGCACCCACTTTCCCTGCCGGTTAAGCAGTTCAACATCAAAAGAGTCCGCCTCTCCCAACTCCCACCGTATCGCCTCAACAGTTGAACGCGCCCAGGCCATCCTGGATTCCCTGACAAGCTGCCCACTCTCTTCATCAATAAAGTAGTGCACATATGTAATTGATGGTTGCGCCTGCTCCCGAACCAACAGCCACATCTCGTCAAATACCGCATCACCGCGGGCATCATGGCTGATCCGCAGCGGCTTGAGCTGCTGATCATGGGTTGCCGTTGCATAACTCACATCCATGCGCAACTGCCTGCCAAGCCAGTAGCTCCTCTCCAGCCTGTCCCTGACCTCCTGAAGCTGCAGAAAACCTTCGCCGGCAGGCCCCAGCGCTGCATAAACCACCGACATGAGCATGGCAAAAAGGGTCATGGCCATCAGCACTTCAATCAGCGTGAATCCACGCTCCCTGTTCACTATCATATTGCCCGGTATAAAAACATCGTAAATTCCGGTTCACCGGGAGCCTTAACGGCAACATTCTGCCTGATGAAACCATCAACCTCGGTTTTTTCGCCCCATAATCTCCAGCTATAACTCATGCCATTGACTTCAACCTCACCCCGCCGCTCCTGCAGGACAGGTTCTCCGGCCAGGCTCTGCGACTGTAGCAGATTCATTGCCACATCAAGCGTCACCGCATGCGTTGAAAGTGTGTACTGAACATCCGCAGAGGAACCAAGCCTGCCCATCAGGGCTACCAGTGCGACAGCAGCGATTCCCAGTGCAACAAGCACCTCAATAAGTGAAAAGCCACCCTCATACGAGCCACTTGCAGAACTCATGCCGGGCTTTCCTCAATGATTCTGATTCCCCCCGGGCCGGAACGGATCTGCAACTGCAGACTGTTTGCAGGATTATCTGCCGCATCACTACTGATGGTTACATCCGCCGCATCAAACATGCCATCAGGCCACAGTACCAGCCTTGCCAGCACCTCCTCCCGTTTCTCGTTATCACCCTCTTCCACACTCCGCTGTAGAGCCGGCGCTCCGGAAAGGTTAATGGCGGAAATCTCAACACCTGTCGGCAAGAGATACTTTTCGAACGGCGAATCGGTCAACACATCCCATGCCTGCTCACTGTTCAGCATCTCAAAATAATAGCTATCTTTTCTGGCTACCCAGCGCAAAGGCATCCCTGTCAGTTGCGCCTCCTCGGCAGCCAGCCTGAGCACCTGATGCAGGCGCCGCATTTCAGCACCGGCATCAGCGTCTGAAACAGATATGAATGAAGGGGCCACCATAGCAATGGAGATGGCCATAATGGTAATCACCACCAGAATCTCAAGAAGCGTGAAGCCCGCCTGAGACAGGCGGACTCTGCAAACACTTCCCTGCTCACAGCCCATAGAATGAGCATTTATCCTGAAATGGTTACTCCCAGTTGCCAAGATCGGCATCAAACCCTGAACCACCCTGCTTGCCATCTGCACCATAAGAGAGAATATCAAAATCCCCATGCACACCGGGTGCCAGATAGACAAAAGCATTGCCCCATGCATCTTTGGGAACCTTGTCCATATAACGTTTGCCGCCCTTGTCAGGATTTACCAGCGCATTCAGCCCGGCATTGGAATCGGGATAATGGCCGTTTTGCAGGCGATACATTTTCAATGCCTGTGCAATATTCTGCATCTGGGTCCTGGTCGTCTCGACTTTGGCTTCATCCGCGCGCTCAATAAAACGCGGCGCCACCAGGGCGGCCAGCACACCAATAATAATCAGTACCACCATAATCTCGAGCAGTGTAAAGCCCTTCTCATTCCTCATTCATCACTCCTTCTTTAACCAAAAATCATTCCTGGAGAGCGGATCATGCAGCCGTGTCTCTCCTTCAAAAACTATCCATGGCCCATGCTGCAGGTCATCCGCCTCATGGATCAGACGATCCATGATCAGCCACGAACCAAAAAGCCAGCCATGTTCATCCAGAGCCTGTCGGGCATAAACCGAACAGACCGGATAAGATGGACAGGAACGCCCATCCAGCCTGCCGATCACATGCTGATAAAAATGCATGCCGAACAGATGTGGCGAGCCGGCAGGCAGAGAAAAACTCTTCCAGCCCCATGCCAGCAGAAGTGACGCCAGAGCCAGTCCCAGATAGAGGCGCACGCTTCCGCTTGTTACCACGGTCTTCCCGGCAATGCTGATGCCTGCCACAACCCCTGCCACCAGGCCAGATAGAGATCAAAATTACCACGTTCCGCCAACGAAACTGCCGAGAAAACAGTTCCCGACCAGAGCCATGCCGTAATCATGGCAAAAAAGAGCGTCACCGGCCCCATACGGCGGCGTGCAGCCCACAGGGTAAGAACAAGCATAGGCCAGACCATGAGCGCAGCAATGGCAGCGTCCCGCCAGCGCCCCTGCCATGCATGACCTGCACCCGGTACAATAGAGGCCAGCACTCCCGGAATCCAACTGCTCCCTGCTTCAGGCCGGGCATGCTCCTGAAGATAGGCTGATGCGAGACGGGCATGTGCAGAGCGGTGATTAAACTCTATTGGTTCAACGGTCTGATGCCTGCGCATATCGATTAGCAGCGCTGCCAATACCATACGCTCCTGCCAGATATCCCCGGCAGGCAAAACAGCCGCAGCGCCCTGCAGGCGGGCAACAGCTTCAGCCTCCTCTCCGGCGACAGTCTGCATAATCGCTCGCTGGTAAACCTGTTTCGACGCAGCCATTACAGCAGGCGGCAACAACAAATTCAGTAACATAACAGCAAAAAACAGCCTCATCGAATCAACTCATTCATCTCGACAATCGGCAACAGGATCGCCAATGCAAGTGCTCCAACCATGCCCGCCATCAACAGCACCAGTGCCGGCTCAAGAACAGTCAGCAGTCGTTTCATACTACGCGATGCTTCCCGTTCATAATTCTCAGCCATCTTGATCAGCATGGAATCAAGCGTGCCGCTCTGTTCACCGACTGCAATGAGCCGGAGCGCCATATGCGGCATGAAACCACCGGATTTCAACCCCTCAGCCAGAGTTCCTCCTTCTCGCAACAGTTCACGCGCCTGCTCACCACTTTTACGCATGGGCAGCAACATAAAACTCTGGTTGGCAATATGTATGGCAGAGAGGGCCGGCACGCCGCCGGCAAGCAGCATGCCGAGGGTATGTCCAAAGCGGGCTGTCTCAATCTTGGCAAGTAGTGAAGAGATGCCCGGCATCTGCAGCAGAAACATATCTCTGCGATAATGAATAACCTCATTTCGCATGGCCATCAGATAGGCAAGTATCATCATGGCGACAGCCGCGCCCAGTATCAGCCCGTAGTCACGCAGAAAAGAGGAGATTGCAATCACCATTTTTGTCAACTGCGGCAGGTTTCCACCAGTTCGCTCAAACACTGTCACAATCTGCGGCACCACAACCGCCAGAAGAAAAAGCATCACAATCAATCCAAAACCGAGAATAATCGCCGGATAGAGCGTGGCGGAGAGAAGTTCCTGGCTCAGCTGCTGCCGATGTTCAAGAAGCTCTGCAAGACGTGAGGCAACAGCTTCCAACTGGCCTGTCTCTTCACCTGCAGCCACCATATTACAGACCACTTCTTCAAGTCCCTGAGTCCTCAAGGCATCCGCCAACGAGCCTCCCTCAAGCACCTGTTGACGGACTGCCATAACAACATACCGGGAGTGCCGCCGCTCCATGCCCTCTGCAATAGAACCCAGTGCCTCAACAAGAGGCATGCCTGCTGCTGTCAACGTTGAAAGCTGTTGTAGAAACATAGTCGTTTCACTTCCACTCAAACCCTTCGAACGATGTGAAAAGCGGCTGCTTGCAACCTTCTCAACCCCGGCAAGATGGCGAACTACCAACTGGCGCGATTTTAATAACTGGCGGGCAGCGCGCTCCGAGTCCGCCTCGATTTCACCTCTCTTTCGCCGCCCCCTCGCATCGACAGCCTCATAAGCAAACAGACTCAAACCTCAACCACCATCATCTCTTCCTGACTGACACGCACCACTTCATCGACCGTCGTGATGCCTGCCAGTACATGCCGGGCACCGCTCTGGCGCAGTGACTTCATACCCTCTTTATGGGCGATTTTACGCATGGCAGGCAATCCTTTACCATGGTGAATGGCATTGCGCATAGCATCAGAAATCATGGCCATTTCGTAGATCGCCACACGCCCCAGAAAACCTGTCTGCATACAGTGATCGCAGCCGCGTGCATCATACAGTTCGAAGACACCGGAAAATGCTTCCTGCTTAATTTCCAGTGCCCGCATATCATCATCTGTTAACGGCCGGACCGTTTTACAATGCTCACAGAGACGCCGTACCAACCGTTGTGCCTGTACCATCACCAGTGAAGAAGCCACAAGATACGGCTCCACACCCATATCCTGCAGGCGGACAATGGCCGAAAGTGCGTCATTGGTATGCAGGGTTGCCAATACCAGGTGGCCTGTCAGAGATGCCTGAATAGCAATCTCTGCTGTTTCCAGATCACGAATCTCGCCAATCATGACGATATCCGGATCCTGACGAAGAATAGAACGCAGCCCGGCTGCAAAATCCACGCCGATTTTTGGCTGCACCTGCATCTGGGCAACACCACCAAGCTGATACTCAATCGGATCCTCAATGGTCATCACATTGCGGTTTTTTCGATCCACCTGCATCAGCGATGCATAGAGTGTTGTGCTCTTGCCCGAGCCGGTTGGGCCGGTTACCAGTACAATACCATGCGGCGCTGCAATCACCCGCTGCATCATCTCAAGCTCATCTTCACTCATGCCAAGTTCTTTAAGCGTCAACATGCGCGCACCACGGTCCAGCAGCCGCATCACTACACGCTCACCATAGGCAGTTGGCAGTATTGAAACGCGGACATCCACTTCACGACCGGCAATCTTAACCCTGAAACGTCCATCCTGCGGATGCCTTTTTTCGGCAATATCCAGATCGGCCATCACCTTGATACGACTGGTGATGGCTGCCTGCACACCTTTGGGTGGGTGAACAATGGCGTGCAGCACCCCATCAACACGGAAACGCACCACCACTTCCGTTTCAAACGGTTCGATATGAATATCACTCGCCCGATCTTTCAGCGCCTGTGAAATGAGCGTGTTGACAAGACGTATAATTGGCGCATCGTCTTCAGACTCAAGCAGGTCGCCGACCTCTTCCAGTTCTCGCGAAAGATCATCGGAGTCGTGCATATCCTCCAGCATCTGCTCGGCACTGGCCTGAGCCATATCAAATGCCTGATTCAACGCCACCAGAATCGCTTCCCGCTCAACCAGTACAGGCTGCACCTCAACACCAAACAGGCGGCGGCAGTCATCCAGCAACTCCCACGGCCAATTGCCATCACCGGCTACCGCCACGGGATTGTCAATCCCGTCCATCGGTTTCAGGGGAAGGAGAGGGCCCTGCCGCAATACCGGCAGAGAGAATTGCAGCGTCCGCTCCATATCGATTTGATCACTGGATAGCCTGCCAAGCTGAAGCATGGAGCAGTTACTCCTCTCCCTGCCTGTTTATCTCCGGTACAGCCTCGTCCAGCTTCAGCGTATCCGGGTGTATATCATCAGGCAGCGCTTTAGGCCGGTGGGGGAAAATAATGGTCCCCTCTGCAGAGGGCGCCTCATACAGGGATTTTATGGCGGAATACTTTTCATTGGTAATATTCTTGATATCATCATCTGTACGTATAATCCGGGGACGCAAAAAAACCATCAGATTGGTTTTACGCAGGCCATTATCCGTAAACTTGAATGCCTCCCCGACAATTGGTACGGCACCGATACAGGGAACCTTACTTACAGTTGCTGTGGTATCTTCCCGCATCAAACCGCCCAGAACCAGCATCTGCCCATCTTTGGCCAGAGCCACGGTCTTCACTGAACGTTTATTGGTAATCAGATCACTGGCGCTGCCGGAAAGCGTGGCATCATTGCTGATACTTGAAACCTCCTGATAGATCTCCAGACGAACCGTTTCTCCCTCGGAGATCTGGGGAGTCACTCTCAATGTCAGGCCAATATCCTTGCGCTCAATGGTCTGGAACGGGTTGGATGTTCCACCCTGGGTGGAGTTCTGACCCGTGACAAAAGGCACATTCTGGCCGACAATGATTTCAGCCTCTTCGTTGTCCATAGTCAGAATACTTGGCGTTGAAAGCACATTGGCCTCGCCCGTGGTTTCAAGGGCGCGAACCAATGCTCCCAATGTGACGCTCCCTCCGGCCAGACTCCCCTGAAGAACACCAACAGTAAGTCCTGTCGGCAGTGCCGAAGCTGCTGCAACCGCCAAATTTGTTCCTGTATTCTGACCAATGGCCGAACCTACAGAAGAAATCGTTCCAAAATTCTGGCCACCGACAACGGAAACCGTATTACCATTAAAGCTCTTTCCGGATAGCCACTCAATACCAAGCTGCTCGCTGTTGTTACCGGACACCTCCACAATCAATGCCTCCACCAGCACCTGAAGCCGGCGCACATCCAGTCTGTCAACAAGCTCGTTAACCGCAGCAATATCTGCCGGATCGGCAGTAATTAACAGGGCATTGGTCGCCGGTTCGGCTACCACCTTCACATCGCCGGCAAACAGTGTTTTTGCCTTGCCTGCAGCAGCATTCTGCCCGCCAACCAGTTCGCTCAGTACCTTGGCAATATCTTCAGCGTTGGCATGTTTCAGATATCGAACCTGAAGACGGCCACTATCCGGCTTGGGCCGAATATCCAGTTGTTTCACCATGCCTGCCACTTCACTTAACAGCTGCGGTGCCGCCACCACCACAAGAATATTCCCTGGCTGATGGGCAATTGCCTTAATGCTTGCTGCGCCCGTACTTCTGTTCCCCCCCCCTTTAAACTGACCTCCCCCATAAAGCCCACTGATCGTTGCCGCCAGCTTCTCGGCCGATGCATATTCAAGTGGAAACAATTGCACACCAATCGCATCCTGCCTGTCCACCAGCTTCAGGACTCTCTGAATACGCCGGATATTGCTGGCCGTATCGGTCAGCAGAAGCATATTACCCTTTTGATATGCCACCAGATGGCTGTTTGGTGAAATCAGCGGTCGTAACAGGCTCACCAGTTGCTGCGCATCCGCATATTGCAAACGCAGCACCTGGGTAAGCATGCCATCGTCACTGTGCATACTTTCTGAAGCACTGACAGGAATCGATTTCTGCTTACTCTCAGCCCGTGGTATAATTTTTACCACCGAACCGCTGCTAACGGCGGCAAAGCCGTTCACCTCCAGCACAGAAAGGAAAACTTCATATGCCTCATCTTCCGAAATAGGCGAAGGTGATACAATCGTCACATTACCTTTAACCCTGTTGTCCACCAGAAAGTTTTTTCCCGAAAATCCTGATACAAACTCAATAAATGCCCGGATATCGGCCTGTTTGAAATTCAGCGTCACCTCTTTTGCAGTGGCAGGCATCACGGCCATTCCCAGAAGAAGCAGAAGCATCAACCCGGTTTTAAATCCATACCTCATGAAAAAGAACTCCCCCTCAAGTTACTGAATATCATAATGCACCTGCTGCACATTTCCCGCCCGCTGAATTTCCACATCAATCGAAGTCGCCTCTTGCAGCTTCTGAAACATTGCCATCGCCTGTTGCGGCCCGGTAATTTCGACGCCGTTCACTTTGCGGATAAGGTCGCCATTCTGCAAGCCAATCTTGTCATAAAGTGATCCGGATACAATTTCACTGATCAGAAAACCATCGGGTTTACCATTTTCAAAGTGTGGCACCACCCTGGCCTGGCTCAACAACTGCGGAAAGTTCCGCAGCTGGCTATCCAGCATGCTGCGGCTGACCTTCCGTGACATACCCGGCCGCGGTTGAGGAAGAGAAGCCACCTGCTTGGAAGGCATAAAAGCGCCTATATTTTTTTTGCTCTGTTGAATTTCGATACGTTCCAGTTTGCCGCCATGATCAACCACAATCGCTCCGGCTTCAACTTGCTGAAGCACCACACCGGGCTGCATGCTTTCGCCAACAAAAAAAAGCTGCTGCTCCTTCCCCCCTCTCATGACCACCACCGCTGCAGATTTATCGCCTGCCACCACTGTTCCGACCAGTTTGATCCTCAAGCGGCTCACAGTTACAGGCTTGGGCCTGGCTGCCGGAGCGGATACGCTTTTGCCGGCCTCTCCAAACAGCGGTGTATTCAACAGCAGTTCCATATCCGGAGCGGCCTCTTCCTGCTCAGTAAATGCGCTCCGGGAGTCATCAGTATTTGGTGAAGGCAAAAGCCAGCCTGCCACCAGCCATGCCGCCAGCACGACCAGTACAATCTCCGTCATGGCAGGCAAACGTGCAGTCCAGGCTTGCAAGACTACCATCTCATACAGAAGCAGTTAAATGCATCGCGCATCTCATGAAAATTAAGAATGAACCTATCATTACAACCTCCTGAAAGCTTGCCCTCCCGGCAAACCGGCCATACTGTAGCAGCAAAAACAAAAGAAGAACAAAAAGAGACGGCCAAGCATAGACGATATGCCGCCTATTTCACTCTATCAACAACCAATATAGCCAACACCCTCTACAGCTCCGCCTGAAGAGCGGAATTACAGCGCACAAAATCAATGACAATTCGCCGCATCCATACATACCATCCGCACAGAGCCTGATAGTCATCCTGTCTCTCCTCCTGCAAAATGGTCAAAATGCAAGTCGAATCAGTCAATCTGAGCTTCTTACCAGCGGGGCTTTTGTTCAGGGATCCCTTGAAACATGGCAGGTTGCCTATGCGCAAACAGAAGGCATGATGATGGTAAAAGATTTGCAAATTATATCATCCCCCTGGAACATTGACTTTACGGCAATCAGACAACCTGTGCATATCTGGCATAGTCGGCACGACCCTCAAGCCCTTTTTCAGCCTGTTGCAGACCTGATCAAATATTTTGAGAAGAGTGTTGTGAATCTTCATGTTATCGAAGATGATTCAGTGATGACATTTTATCATTGTATGGAAGATATATTGCATCAGATTGTAACAGAAAAACATGATTTGGCTTCAAGGAATCTCTAGGGGCTGTTCACATTACAAAGGGATGTGTTGTAGCTGGAGCAGGCTCTAAACAGATATTCCTGCCGATCCATAGCCTTTCAAATAGCAATGGACTGATCTGAGCAACCCGACCAGGATTGTCGAATATGAGTTCCCCTCTCCATATCGTCCTTTATCAGCCGGAGATACCTCCCAATACAGGCAATATTGCCCGTCTCTGCGCCTGTACAGGTTGCCGGCTTCACCTGGTGCATCCTCTGGGGTTCAGCCTGGACGAAAAACAGGTCAGGCGTGCCGGACTGGACTACTGGGAGCATCTGAAGGTGAAGGAGTACCCTGACTGGGAAACCGTTCGGAAAACACTCGGAAAAAAACGCAACTGGTACGCTCTGACCACCAAGGCAACACAACTCACATGGGATGTAACATTCAAATCTGGCGATGTGCTGGTTATGGGCCCTGAAACCCGCGGCCTGCCTGAAAATATTCGCAACGAAATCATTCCTGTAAAACTCTACATGCGCAATGATGCTCCTGTTCGCTCCCTGAACCTCTCTTCCGCCTGTTCAGCAGTGGTATATGAAGCACTCAGACAGATAAACATGGCCAATTGATAATAATTATCCACCGCCATGAAGCATGAACATTAAATTTGTTTAATTAGTTCAAGATGCTTTCAATTGACTCCTGGATATAATCATAACTTATTGTCTTATAAGGGAAATTTCCAACGCCTAATAATTAGGCAAATGATTGCGGGTGGTCATATCGCCATATTTCCGTAGCCATAGGAGAAAGTTATCCACCAGGTTATCCACAGATTCTGTGAATGCTTTTACAAGCCCTTTAACTACAACAACTTAGGGCATCCAACACCAATTTCGGTTGTATCGACGAACCCGTTTTATGGGCCAGCAAGGCATCGCGAGCGTCATGTACTTGACGCACATCAGTGAGCAATAACGCAACAGGGTGAAAAATAGGACTCCCGCAACGTTTCAATCAAAATCGGCATTAACAGGATCCGGCCGGATTTTCAAAATTGCAAAGAGATAATGCGGAAAATCCATGTGGATGGAGGCGGTCACGGAAGCGGCCGGAAAGCACATTATGCGACCGCACCGGAAGTGAGAGCATGAATACTCCATGGCCATCTCCTAAGACAAGAAAAGGCTTTACCGATGCAGCAAGTTCGGTCATAAATCAGGCTATGCAATGGACACTCTCAAATCAGCTCACCGTGGGAAGGGTTTTGCTGATCCCGCTTTTCATGGTTGCTTTTTATCTGCCGGGGTTTCCGGGTTATATCGGTGCAGCCCTGATCTTTACCATTGCAGCAGCTACAGACTGGCTGGACGGTTATCTGGCCCGCACACGTGGTGAAGTGACCGCATTCGGGCGCTTTCTTGATCCGGTCGCCGATAAGCTGCTTGTTGCAGCCGCCCTGCTGCTACTGGTTGAAGCTGAACGGACTCCTGCACTCCTTGCCGTGATTATTATTGGCCGGGAGATTGCCATCAGTGCATTGAGAGAGTGGCTCGCCGAACATGCCAAAATTGTCAAGGTTTCCATGCTTGGAAAATTGAAAACCGCGGCACAGATGACGTCAATTATCGCCCTGCTGCTGCATGTTGAAATCTCAGGCATCGATATGCACGCCATCGGACTGGTTTTGCTATGGATAGCGGCTGGCCTGACGCTCTGGTCCGGTTACGAGTATATCCGCAATGCCTGGCCTGAATTGATGAATAAAAAGTCTGCAAAGGAGCAGTGATCGATCTCTCCAGCATGAAACAAACCATGTGCGTCAGGCGGACAACTGTTCAATCAAAAAAATCAAAGCCGCAGCCGGACAAGTTCGGCAATTTCTTCATCGGTCAGCAGCACCGGATTGGTCTGCATGCTGTTGCCCCGGCTACCCGCCACGATACGATCAATATCCGATTCAGCCACACCATAATATGAAAGCGGAGACATTCCAAGCCGGCCGCTCCATGCCTGCATAATGCCTAACAGCGCCTCTCTGGCTGCATCGGCATCAAGTGTTTCCTGTCGGGTAAACAGACGCCCCACCCTGGCATATTTCTCCAGTGACGGATGCTGCGGATCGCGCTCTTTCAGCGCCCGAATATTAATACGACTTGCTTCAAACAGCAGCGTCCCGCACACCACACCATGAGGAATCGGGAAAAACGCCCCCAGTGGCGATGCCAGACCATGTACCGAGCCCAATCCGGCATTGGCCAGTGTCAAACCGGATATGGAGGATGCGTAAAGCATGCCCGAACGCGCATCCAGGTCTGATCCATCCTCACAAGCACGCAGCAGATAGTCACGAATCTGCACCAGTCCACTTAGCGCCAGCGCATCAGTCATCGGATTGGCATTTGAGGAGAGATAGGATTCGAGCAGTTGCGTAAACGCATCCATGCCACAGGCTGCAGTAACATCTGCCGGGCAATCCAGTGTCAGTTCAGGGTCAAGAATAATATGTCTTGCCACCAGTAATCCGTGGCGAAAGGATTTTTTGAAGCCTTTTTCACCAATACGGGAGAGTACGGCATTCTTGCTGGTCTCACTACCGGTTCCCGCAGTGGTGGGCAACGCAATAAACGGTGTAGATGGCCCTTGATAGGCCCTGCCTCTACCCACCCCTTCAAGATACTCCAAAACCGAATCTCCACTCGGCAAAAGCCCCGCTATGGCCTTGGCTGCATCAATACTGCTGCCGCCACCAATCGCGACAACACAATCCGGTGAGAAACCGGAAAAGTCAGCAACAGCTGCATCCACCACTTCGGGCGAGGGCTCACCCATGATTTTGACGCGCCGGATATCAAAGCGACCACTTAATTCTTTCCATAACTGCTGGCAGTAACCGGATGCATCAAAAGAGGCTTCACCGGTTACCAGAAGCACCTTGTTACCAAAGCCGGCAATCAGTTCACTTAGTTGCGCACGCCTGCCAGGGCCAAAGTGGATGTGAGGTATCGATGAAAAGAGGAATTCCGGGATCATGCGGGCAGCTTAACCGATCATCTCACCTCTTTCACCAGCCTGTTTCTTTTTCATGAGAACCGGCTTGCAGGTTGTAAAAGGCGGCAGGAGTGGCTTGTCCATGTGTGCCGGTTAGCCACAGCACCATGAGAAGCCCAGGCTGGCAATCACGGTTATCGTGCTGCCTTATCCCCCTCCTTCCGTCAGATATAGATTGCTTTCATCTTCACTTTACTGTGAAGTAATGATTTGGAACACTCGTGAGAGTCGGGATTTTTTCAATGAAGAGAGCAATATGTCAAACAAAATTACAGGTACAGTTAAGTGGTTTAATGACGAGAAGGGCTTTGGCTTTATCGAACAGGATGGCGGCAAGGATGTTTTTGTACACCACAGCACAATCAATGCCGAAGGACACAGGACACTGCATGAAGGTCAGAAGGTGACCATGGAGGTAGTTCAGGGCGAAAAGGGACTACAGGCAGAGAACGTAACCCCCCTATAAATTCAGTCATCCATCTGGCTACACAGCCAGATCTGTTCAAGATTGATTACAGGTGAATAATGTGATCCCTGTCCGGACCAGTTGACAGCATTGTGATCGGACATTCGCACACCTGCTCGATTCGCGTCAGCAAAGCCCTGGCATTGGCAGGCAACTGCGCCAGTGATGTGGCACCAAAGGTATTCTCACTCCAGCCTGGTAGCGTTTCATAGACAGGTGTGCAGGCATCCAGTGCCCTGCAATCGGCAGGGATGGATTCCAGACGCTTCCCATCGTGCTCATAGGCAACACAGAGCTTCACCTCTTCCAACCCATCCAGCACATCCAGCTTGGTAATGGCCAGGCCGGTCACGCCATTAATACGCACCGCATGCTGTACAACAACCGCATCAAACCATCCGGTACGGCGTGGGCGGCCTGTGGTTGCGCCAAACTCATGGCCGCGCTCAGCCATATGCTTGCCTGCATTCCCGGCATCACACATACCCTCAGCATTATAAAGTTCGGTTGGGAAAGGGCCTGCACCCACACGTGTCGTGTAGGCCTTGCAGATACCCAGCACCTCATCGATCTGCCCCGGGCCTACACCCAGCCCGGCAAGCGCCGCACCTGAAACAGTGTTCGATGATGTCACAAAGGGATAGGTGCCGTGATCCACATCCAGCATCGAACCCTGAGCACCCTCAAACAGAATGCGATCACCGGCCCTGCTTCGCTGATGCAGAATCAGGGGAACATCTGCAGCCAATGGCAACAGCCGCTCACGTGCAAGGTCAAGCGCCTCGACAACCACTTCACGGCATACGGCCTCAGCAGCAAAAAACTCAGTGAGCATGAAGTTCACATAACGCAGATTCTCATCCAGTCGTGCATCCAGTTCATCCGATGTCAAATCCACCAGGCGAATACCGCGCCGGGCTGTTTTATCCTCATAACAGGGGCCGATGCCGCGTCCTGTCGTGCCGATCTTGCCATCGCCCTTTGCCGCTTCACGCGCCGCGTCAAGAGCGCGGTGATAGGGCAGAATCAACTGGCAACGATCAGAGATACGCAGGCGTTCCTGAACAGGCACACCGGCAGCCAGCAGCATATCCATCTCCTCAACCAGGCGGAATGGATCCACAACCGTGCCATTGCCGATCAGGCTAAGCGTATCTGCATGCAGAATACCGGAGGGAATATGATTCAGGACAGTCGTTTCATCACCGATAACCAGTGTGTGCCCGGCATTGGGTCCACCCTGAAATCGGGCCACAACATCCATTTTCGGTGCCAGCAGATCGACAATCTTGCCTTTCCCCTCATCACCCCACTGAATCCCGATCGCAACTGTATTTGACATACTATTCCTCTTCCTATCTTTACCACATGGAGCCCATGAATGGGCAACCGAATTTATCGTTCAAGATAAATTCACAAGGCAGCAAAAATCACATTTTTACTGCTAAAAAGTAAAAAGCCGCGGATGGCTTTTATGCATCTATCAAACAGTGTCCAGCCATGCCCAAAGATCAAATGAGAAGCCTGTCGCAGGCATATCTCTTCCATGCAGTGCCATCATGGCATCATAGCGGCCGCCATAGAGCAGGACCTGTGATGCCCCTGCTGCAAAGCCTGAAAAGACAATACCACTGTGATAAAGAAACCTGGGCATTACGGCAGCATCAATGCTTACTTCCACCTCGCCGCTTAGACGTGTCTTTACGCTATCCACCAAATGCATCAGTTCTGTCGCCGCCTGGTCAAACTTATCGCCCAGCAGCCCTTTTCTCGATTCAAGCCACGCCCTGTCCGCCTCTCCGGAGACCATGGCAACCAGCGCATCTTTATGATCCTGGTTCATCGATTCACCTTGCAGATGAGCCTTCATATCTTCGGGAGAACGACGGGAGAGCAGTTTTGCCCAGCTCTCCATGGCAGTCGAACTCTCTGACACAACAGCCCGAAGCAGCCCCATGTGACCGACCTGCAGTACCGGCGCATCAAAACCGGCAACATGCATGGAAAGAGCTGCCAGATGCATCGCCTCCACATCGCCCTCCTCTCCGGCCAGGCCAAGGCATTCGACACCGGTCTGCCACTGCTGCCTGGAGCCTGTACGTGCATCGGGACGCGCAACCATCACCGGTCCGGAATAACAGAGCTTCAGTACATCACTCTCCCGCATACGTGTCGCCGCAATGCGGGCAACCTGCGGTGTTATATCAGGCCTGATGGCCAACAGTCCGGTATCTGCAGGATCAGAGAAAACCAGTGTCTGATCCGCCAGAAAACGGCCTGCCCCCGTGCTTAAGCTCTGCGGACGCTCGACAAGCGGAGGTATCACCTCCTCATAACCGGCATCGGCATAGGTTTCAAACAGCCTGTTCTGTAGCCGACGCAATGCACGTGCCCGCTCACCAAAGGCATCCTCAAGACCGATCACAGGCTTCAGTTCAGTCATAATGCTCCCACTTCGATATAACGAACATCAACCATATTCGGCAGCTTCATCAGCTGTTCCAGAACCGCTTCTGATGGTGCCACATCGACACTAACCAGTGCAATCGCATTACCATCTTCCCGACGGCCCAGACGAAAATCGGCAATATTGATCTCTGCGTCTGCCAGTACAGCACCAACGGCTGCGACCACGCCCGGCTTGTCCAGATTCTGGAGGTAGATAAGATTACCCTCCGGAGCCAGCTCAATATCACAGGTATCAATACTCACCAGCCGTGCCTGTCTGGCATCAAACACCGTCCCTTCAATACAGTGGTAGCCATCATCACCCTCCACTTCAAGACGAATCAGATTGGTGAAATGATCCGACAGGTCGCGGGAGACTTCAGCGATATCGATGCCACGCTCTTTGGCCAGCATGCCTGCATTGACAGCATTGACTTCATCAAAACTCTGGGAGAGCAGCCCGTGAAGCATGGTATTGACCATTGGTTTACGGTTCAAACCGGAGACCTGCCCCTCAAAATGGATGGCAACCCTGTTGTAGCCGGGAGGCATCAGTTGCCCCATAAACTGTCCCAGACGCTCGGCAAGCTTCAGGTACGGTGCCAGTTGCCTGCTCTCCTCTTCAGAGAGCGAAGGCACATTCACGGCATTGGAAACCGTACCGAGCAGCAGATAGTCGGCCATCTGTTCGGCCACCTGAACCGCCACATTTTCCTGCGCCTCATCGGTTGAAGCGCCGATATGTGGTGTACAACTTACATTTTCCAGTTCAAACAGTGGATTCTCACGAGCCGGTTCGGAGGCAAACACATCCAGTGCCGCAGCACGCAGATGGCCTGACTTGCAGGCATCATAAAGTGCCTTCTCATCGACAATGCCGCCACGCGCACAGTTGACCAGAATTGAACCCGGTTTCATGCGTCTGATCATATCGGCGTCGATCAGGTTGCGGGTAGCCTCCAGCAGCGGTACATGAATGGTCAGCACATCCACCTGCCCGACCAGCTCTGCAACACTCTCCACCTTGGTCACACCCATGGCAGAGGCACGGTCATCACTGATAAAGGGGTCGTAGACATAGACACTCATGTGCAATCCCTTAAGCCTGTCACAGACAATTGCACCGATATTTCCCGCACCGATGACACCGGCCTTCTTGCCGGTCAGCTCCATGCCCATGAAGCGGCTCTTTTCCCATTTGCCCGCTTTTGTCGAGGCACTTGCCTGCGGAATCTGCCGGGCTGCCGCCAGCAGATGCGAAATGGCCAGTTCGGCTGTGGTAATGGTATTGCCAAATGGCGTATTCATCACCACCACGCCACGGCGGGAGCAGTGATCCACATCGATATTATCAACGCCAATACCGGCGCGGCCGATCACCTTCACCTGCCGGGCGGCATCAAGCAGTGCGCCCTTCAGCGTCGTAGAGGAGCGGACGGCAATACCGTCATATTCACCGGCAATGGCGAGCTTCTCATCATCAGAGAGCCCCGGCTTGTAATCAACATCAATGCCACGGGCTTTAAACACCTCCACGGCACGTTCGCTCATTTTGTCGGCTATCCAGACTTTAGGCATGGCTTTTCCCTTTTAAATAAGACAGATCAGGCGTTCGGGCCGGGAGGAGAAGGTACTGTTTCAACACTTAAGGGACTCCAGACTCGATGCTTCACACCCATGTATTTTGCACACCAACTGGAGTGCGCAAGCACTCTATATTGGCAACCGCAGAGGTCAAACTATAGAAATATTTTCAGCCATTGCTGTTATTCGATCAACACGCTGCTAACGTTAGGCCATGTCAAACAGTTTCACTTACATTGATACGCCCGAATCATTAAAACAGGCTTGCGACGAACTGGCCAAAGCCTCTGTGTTATGTGTGGATACCGAATTCCACAGGGAGAAAACCTATTATGCCCAGTTTGCCCTGCTGCAGATCGCCAGCCGTGAGCAGTGTTATGTGATTGACCCGACTGCGCTGGATGATCTGACACCTGTCTGGGAACTGATGCACAATAAACATATCCTGAAGGTTTTTCATGCTGCGCGGCAGGATCTCGAAATCATCATGCTTGAATCCGGCGCACTTCCCCTGCCCCTGTTTGATACGCAGGTTGCCGCTGCCCTGCTGGGTTATGGTCAACAGATCGGCTTTGGCAATCTGGTTCAGCGCATTCTGAAAAAGTCCCTGCCCAAACAGGAATCGTTCAGTGACTGGCTGGCAAGGCCCCTGACCAAAAAACAGCTCGATTATGCGGCTGATGACGTAATTTTTCTGATGCCGATTTATCAGCATCTGGCAGAAGCGCTTAAGGCCAAAGGACGTCATACATGGCTGGATGAAGAGCAGCAGGCTCTGTGTGATGAAAATACCTACCGAATTGATATCCGGGAGGTGTTCTGGCGCATTAAGGGCGTGAACAGGCTCAAGCCCAGGCAACTGGCCATACTTCGCGAACTGGCTGCATGGCGTGAAGAGCAGGCCCGGAAGAGGGATATACCCCGGCGTCGCATGATTGCCGACGAACCGCTGCTGGAAATCGCCAAGCGGGACAAGCTGAATATCGATACCATGAAACGCATGCGCGGACTCACCGATGGCATGGTCAAACGTTTTGGACAGATCATCATTGAACTATGGAATACCGGTGCACAATGTCCTGAAGAGCAGTGGCCAAAGTTGCATCCCCGTCATCATCATGCTCAGGGCACAGAACTCAGGCAGGAACTACTGGATACATTGCTGCGATTACGCGCTGAAGAGGAATCGATTGCCGCAAATATTCTTGCCAGCAAGCAGGATCTGGGCGCGCTGGCATCATGGGGTAAACAATGTCAAGGCCAGCCGCCTGAACTGGCGCTGTTGCACGGCTGGCGCAGGGAACTGGTTGGCAATGATATGCTCAGGCTTCTGCGTGGTGAAATCTCATTATACATCAATTCGGAAGCTGCCTTACCGGCCATTGAGGAAAGAATATGAACCTGTTTTTTACCATTGATGCCCTCTCGGCCAGAGGTGACAAGGCATGGCGATTGCAGCATGACCTGAAATCGTGGCGGCCATGCACATATGCCGAACCTTTGCAGGATTCCGATGCCAGAATATCGGATCGCAGTATGGCCGATGATTGGATTGGCCGCCGTCTGATCAGCGATAAAACACTGGGCCTGGTTGCCAAAAAGAAGGCCGGTAGATTTGATTTTCTGATGCGCGGTATCTTTGCCCATGCTGTTTTGCATCGATTAAGTGCAGCACCCGTTCCGGGCAAGGAGCAGATGATATCCGAAATCGCATCATTGGAACCCGGGACCCCCTGGCTGCTCTATCTTAATGTGGCAGGACAATTTGTCTCACTGGATGCAAATAATACGAAAATCATCGGCAATCTTGATATTGCCGTGCGTGGCGAGATTGCATCGAGTGAAAACTATATCGGCCCAAAAGCAGCCGAAAATGAAATGATGATGAACAGCCTCTATCACCAGTTTATTGCCGGATGGGATGAACATCTTCAAACCTCTCAGATGTCTGTGTTTATTCCGGATGCGGACAAACTGAAAAAGGAAGCATTCTACATCGAACGTATCCGGAACTGGAAACCTTTGAATATCGGCTCCAGCCCTGAGTAAATTGAATTACAGTTTAGAGCCTGTTGGCATATATGGTCCGTCCCGCGTTGCAAGGTCTGCAGCTGCTGGCAGAAAGATCGGTTGCACACATATATCCGGCCTTTGCAGGAGGCATTTTGATCTGCTTGCCTCTGGCCCCGATGGAAATCCGCGCATTCTCTACCATGTTAACTTTGCACCTAATGAAACCATCTGCCACCTGTTCTTTGGCCATAATGCTATGCGTCTCAAATCATTTCCTAACTCCCGGTAACGATAGGATAGACTGCCGGATAATTGCGCCGCTCCCATGCTCCATGGCATATTCCATTCCACACCTGCACCAACACGAAATCCATTCGTGCGACTAAACACCTCTGGAATCAGACTATTGGTTGTATACACCCACACGGGTAGCGCCGCATCAACATAAATGGAAACTGCCTCCTTCCCGAATGAAGAGGCCAGGGCAATCCCTGCCCAGAAGCTCTGGACTGTTTCGTGCACGGGCTCTCCCACAACGACAACAGGCATACCATTTACAACAAACTGTCTGCGACTCTGCTGATGCCATTGATAAGAGAGCCATACTCCTGCATCCAGCATTCCGAACTGATAATGCAAGTCACCTCTTGCTTCAAACTGGGTTATATCCAAGCGGTTTGTCTGCCCCCCCCCCGTAAAACCCCATGTTTCAACAGCCTTATTCAATGGTATCAAGCCCTCCAAAGAGACAGATGGAAGCCATTGATCATTCACCTCCCATTCAACCATCATTGAAGCCTGCATACCATATCCATTGGCAGATGAATAAAACGGAGTGCCAGCGAATCCGGGGCGCTGCCCGGACATCTCCTCATATTGCCACCATACCGGCGCAACACCTACTTCAACCTCTGCAGCAGAAAGCGGCATCATACCGAGCAGAAGCACGAACAGGCTCAAAAAAATTACACTCAATACTTTATGCAATATGAACACCCCCTATTGATTGCACATTGTAACGACTTACCAGCTTGCTGAAAAACAAAGGGCGGCTCATAGAGCCACCCTTCATCAGTTTTTTGCTATATAGGTTTAATCCACAAATATTGCGAAACCGCTGTTCTTGTAAATTTACAGCTTCTACAATGACGACCAAGGGATAACCGATGAATAATCGTAATTACCGTCACCATTGGTATCCGCTTCTACCAATACCGTTGTAGCATTTTGTGGCGTAACACGCACCTGAGTAGGGCCACCTGCTGAACCAACACCACCCGTAAAGATTACAGGCCCACCAGCATGCGGATATTGATTATTGATCACAAGTTGCATCGGAGTTGTCGTCGTAATGTCCACATACCCCTCCACTGAATCAAACACCCGACCGGAAATACTATCGGCACTGCTGGTTGGAGATAAAATATTGTCGTATGTGGAGTCAACAACAAAATTCTGCAACATGGACTGATGCCCTGTGATGTTATCCTGTGCAACAAAATTTACAGTCAGTAACCTACGGTTTGTCGCGATAGTAATTACATCATGAATAGTCCCCGAAAACGTAAAACCGCTTGCTGATACGATATCTGTAACCGTAATCGTATTAAATTGCAAGGTAGCATCCAACGGTATGCCATTTGTCAGATCAAAATCCACAATACTCATAGTCAACGAACCATCAATGCTCGTAATGCCATCGTCTGAATAGTTGTTGTATGTTACAGTAATACTGCCTTGCAAAGTCACATCATCAATTTGTCCGCTCAACGTTACC
>CAZLJF010000007.1:0-31037 GCA_964559845.1 uncultured Zetaproteobacteria bacterium
GCTACAAAAGTGGTCATACGCTTGTTCATACGGGCAAAGACGCCGGAATCGGCAGTATAGAGCGTATTGTCGAGATCAATGACGGCTAAATCAAATGGTATGGATAAATGCTAACGACCTAATTGATGGGCGCGAGCTTGCGATTGTCCCTCTTGATGCTCTTGTTAGGCATTTAACCCGATATCCCCAATTTTTTATGGATATCAACTCGATATTTTTCTTTACTAATTCGATGGCTATAGTGAGTTAAAGCAATCAGCTTTGAGTAATCCTTACTTTGAAGGTTTTTCTTAAGAATTTCATAAGTATCTTTACCGAAGGCTAAGATTACAGGATTTTTCGCCCCGATAAATTTCAACTCATTTAGGAAATGATCAATTTGAGAATGCACCTCACTTGGGTTATCTTTTAAATATTTCAATACCTTTTTAGAAGAAAGTTCAGGGAAACCTTTTATAATATCGGTCATATAGGCACCATAAAATTCCGTCCCTTCAAATGCATAACGAATTTTGAAATCTTGCCCGTATGGATTTGAATCATGGAAGTTCAAAAATGGCTTATGCTCTTCAACATCACGCGAAAAATTAAGAGCCACCATAATAACATCTGTACGCAACACATTCAGAAGCGATGGATTTTTTTCTAAATCTAGAACATCCATATTTGAAATATTGGACTTTGGTTTCACACCAGTCTTATCCCATACAGCCCAACTTGCCACTTTGCCGTATTTTTTTGCGATGCTTAAATAAAGTTCTTTAGTAACCATTACGATGCCTAACGACGCAAATCAGCCGCGCGGCTTTTTGCGGCGGTTGAATTTGCTTTGTTATGTCGTGAAATAATCAATATCGATCTCTTTTATTGAGATCTGATCCTTGATGCTCACGCCCAGATTGAACTTAATCATCAACTGTGCTAAACGCTTCCCATCAATCAGGATTATCTTTCGATCAATAGTGGAGACAAACTCATGAGCTGACGGCGGGAAACTACTGGTTGTGATGAAAACACCTTTATTTGATCGTTTAGACAGCAAGGCTCCTGCAAAGTCTCGTATTTCTTTGATCGGCACGGTGTTTTGCCAGCGTTTCGCCTGAATGTAAATCGTATCGAGACCGAGTACATCCTCTTTTATAAGTCCGTCGATCCCACCATCATTCGATTGACCGATGGCACTACCAGCGTCCTCAACTGTACCGCCATATCCCATAGCCAATAGTAAATCCACGACAAGTTGCTCAAACTGCTCCGGTTCGATCTGGGATATATAGCTGAGAAGATCTTTTGCTAGGCTCTGTTTAATGATCTCGCTTTGGATTCCAATGATCTCTTCTGGCGTTTTATCCGTAATATCGTTTTCGGTGAAATCAATCTCGGTATCGTTATCCAGAGAACTATCAGGGGTTTCTTCTTGATATAATTTCTTCAAAAGTTTGCTGTCGATGCGATTGAGATTCTTTGATAATAAATCTAATCCTTCACGGGTAATTCGGTTTTGACCACGCTGCGGTGAAGAGATCAATCCATACTTACGTAGATGTGTACAGGCCCACCCAACCCGATTGTCAATCAGCTTGGCTCTACCGCTTGGAATCAGTTTCTTGGTTTCATCCGGAGTAATCTCGAACGCTTGGATAATCTCGTTGATGATCTCCCTAGTCTTTTTGACATTGCCGTCGGAAAGGAACTGTAAAATGGGGAGCATTAAAGTTTCATAATCAGGTATAGCCATTAGTATTCCTTTATCTTCCTATTCATTCAAGACATAACGACTAAGCTCACTAGCGGCAATGGAGCGCAGCGGAATTGCCAGTCCTTGTTGACCCGCTTGTTATGTGCTATCTTTAATTACCTTCTTTAATTGAGTGAGAGTAAGCATAGGATTTTGACGATGCAACATTCTATGGCAGTTTGAACACACTATGGCTAAGTCTTCAAGTGTCGTATTTACTTCACCATCTGTTTTCGATAACGGTAGAAGATGGTGTACTTCACAAAACCCTTCCCCAATTTCACCAAAAAATGATCGAAAATCGAAGTCACAGACTTCACAACTAAGTTTCCCCGTTGAACTCAATACTTGTTTTTTCTTCTTTTTTACTAACCCCTGATTTCTTTCACGTTGTAGATGCGCTACAAGCCTAGGATTCCCTTCCTTTCCTGACATGAATCTATCAACATCTGGCAACTCTTCGCTAAACCCTTTATCAATAAGTTTCAAGACCCTCTGAACATGCACCTTACTTTCTGGGGAATCAGCATACCAAACATTGCTTTGACCGATACCGCCTTTAACGGCTCTCGGAATCAATAAATTTCTTTCTTCTGGGGGGAGCAAAGTTGCATCTTCTACCCTTGCCTCAATTCTATAATGAGTCAATTTATTTTCTTTCTGTATTTTTGTTCTATTTTGTAATTCTTGGTACTCTCGGTATACAGTTGCATTTTTATACCAGCCTATAACTGCTGTTCCACCTGTTACTGGGCCAGCAGTCCAAACAACTGTAACACCGGAAATAAAACTCGCATTTTTTTCCGCGCCAAGCTTTTCAATTTTTATTTGGCCTGTAGGCTGTACGTAACCAAAAACTTTTCCACGTATATTACTAAAGTTACATACCTCATGACCTGTGGATTCATTATTGTATGAGCCTCCACGTTCAATGGAATCACCAGCTATCCCATTGTAATCTCTCATCCATCCGATATTACAAAACAGTATTCTCATTACTCCTTACCTTGAGCACATAACGACTTGGGTAACTGGCTGGCAATGAAGCGCAGCGGAATTGCCAGTCCATGTTGACCCATTTGTTATAAGCATTTCTACGCATTTGGAAAGACCATCGGTATCTTAAATTTTATTCTTGATTCAGCTTTATTGGTTTCAGCCTGCTTACCATTAGCGCCGAGCTCAATTACCCCAACCTTAATCCCAAACTTTCCACCAGCTTCAGCCTCATCACTTGCAGAAACTGCAACATCGAATTCAACGACCTCTACGACTCGGTTAAATTCCTTATTGTCATTTAAACGACCATAATTCTGCCTATCTTCACTGTTAACATATACATTCTTTGGATTTACAAGCGCGGAACTATCTCTTAGTTCTTCATTTGCCTCTTCTATTCCTTTTGAGAGTTGAACAAATGTTTCTTTTATAAAGTCTTTTAGATCCATGCTGATACTCCTTTATTGCTTATAACAGTGTGAATACGAGGAAATAATTCCTTGTTTTTTATCTATATATACGGACATAACCCCCCCCACATATTCAATATATTGCCAATACGGAGAAAACTTTGCCCCCGATTCAAGCCTCGCGTCAATAGCGGACAGAAATACCGTCCCGCTGCTGAAAAGTTGAGGATTATCCGATTTGATGGAAGTGTGAAAACACATCACTTCACCCGAAACCGGCATCCACCGCACAGGCAGGCATCGCCCCCGCCAGCAGCATCATAATCACGGTAAAAATAAATCTGATTTTCACTCCCGATCCCCCTCAACCATCGGCAGCGAAGGCGCAAGGAAAAGCATCCCGCCGACGCAGCTTTAATAATGTGTCTGGTTATATTCATGTTTAAGAAAGGGCAGGCGTTCCGATCAGGAACCGATCTGCGACTGATCCACCTTTCATATACGTCCCCTCATCACAAAAAATGAAGGCTAATAATAGAGGTCTCGAATCAATCGCGGTATCCCCTGAAAAGGGGATATTCAGTTCAGGCAGGCTCTACACTCAACAGTGAAAAAGCCGCTTCACCAATACCAAGTGCATGCATCTCCTCCTGAAGATGAAAACGTGTCAGTGGAATTTCATCAAGGAACTGCCGTTTGCCATCACGGTATGCCAGGCGGGCAAAAATACCGATGGCCTTGATATGGCGCTGCATGGCAGTCAGGCGGAGGGCGCAATGCCATGCCTCAAAACCTGTGAATGCAGCACTGATATGTTCAGGCAGGCTGTCAAAAAACAACCGGCTCTGCTCACGCCGCTGCTCTTCCGGATAGTTCTGATAACAGTCATACAGCAGCGATGCCAGATCGTAGGTTACAGGCCCCAGTACCGCATCCTGAAAATCGATAATACCAAGCGGCAGTTCTCCATCCGGCAGCATCAGGTTACGGCTGTGATAATCCAGATGCACAGGAACGGAAGGCAGCCCGGCCAAC
Organism: uncultured Zetaproteobacteria bacterium; assembly: GCA_964559845.1. Taxonomy (GTDB): domain Bacteria; phylum Pseudomonadota; class Zetaproteobacteria; order Mariprofundales; family Mariprofundaceae; genus WSZY01. The sequence continues at coordinate 4,183 of CAZLJF010000007.1, forward strand.
TCCTCCAGAAGAGGACGTATAGCCACATGAAAGGCTTCCCTCTCCTTATCCGTCGGCATATATCCCGCAACCCTCGGCAGATACCACTCAAGATAAAGATCACACTCCCGCTGCATGCGTTGCACATCAAACAGTGGCAATGACATCGGCGGCATTGAAGCCTGAAGGATCAGCAATTGAAGCCGGGCATCCGCAAACATCTGGTCAAGTGTTACTGCCTGACTTCTCCCGGAAGCCAGATGTGATGCCCATGTCACATCGCCAAAGTCCTCCAGAAGCAGAAAGCCCTGCTCCCGCTCTTCAGCAATCAACTCCGGAACTTTCACACCGGCACTGCTCAGCCAGCCACGTACGGCCAGGAAAGGCGCGACATTCTCCCTGTCGGGCGGCGCATCCATCAGGACATAGCTTTTTACGCCCTCTATCACCCGAAAGTAGCGCCTGAATGAAGCATCGCCTGCCAATATCCGGATCTCGCAATCATCACCCAGTTGCGATTGAACCCATCCCCTCCCCTCTTTCAGCCGCTGATCAGCCACCTTTGACAATCAGGCCGGTGATATTAAGCGTGCTTTTCACCTCTCTCTTTGCTGCTTCTGCAGCCTGCTTTGAGGCAAAGGGGCCTGTATAAACCCGATACCAGACACCAAGCCTGGGAAGCTCGACACGCCTGATAACAGCTTCATAGCCGGCCCTGCTCAATTTCGGCAGAAAGCTCTCGGCCTCGTTCTTTTTCCGAAAAGATGCCACCTGAAGATAATATTCTTCAACAGACCCGCCAGACTTTAGCGAGGGAGCGGCGACCGAACTCTTCACGCTCTTTTTATCACTTCCCTGCCGCAACTCCTGCTCAATAATCTGCTTCAGCAGCGCCTCGCCACCTTTTTCAGACAACCCTGCACCCGTTTCCTCCGGCGTTTTCACTGCTGCAACATCTTGCCGCGCTGGCGTTGAATCCATATGCAGCGGCTCGGGATCAACCGACTGCCGCGGCAATTCATTATAAAAGGTCAGTTCACCGACCTGTGTTGTCGAGACCGCCGGCAGCCGCTTTTTGGCTGCAGCGCGAAGCTCTGCCAGTTCCTCCTGCTGCTTCTTCAACTGGGCAACCAGCCGTGCCTCGTCCTCACTGGCTGCCTTCTGCATGCCCATCTCCTGGCCGACCATAAAGCCGACAGCAAAACCGCCAGCCACGACGCCCAGTGCCACAATAATCAAAAGCAGGACTTTGGACTGCGCCATTGGCCGCACATCTTCAGGCTGCGGCGCCTCGATCTGGGCAAAGTCTTGTCCGGCCATGTTACATCCGCTCCGGTGAAGAGACGCCCAGCATGGCAAGGCCGTTACGAATCACCTGACCCACTGCGCTGACAAGCAGCAGGCGTGCCTGTGTCAGGTTTTCATCATCACTGATGACACGATGCTTGTGATAGAAGCCATGCAGACTGCGGGCAAGGTCCATCAGATAGGTCGCCACCCGATATGCCTCCAGCCGCTTTGCCGCCTGATCCAGTATCTCGGGATAGGCCAGCAACTGCGCAATCAGCTTTTTCTCCTCATCGGAGATCAGGCATGATGTATCAACACGCTCCACATCGGCAAGTGTAACGCCCTCATCCACAGCCTTGCGTAAAATGGCACAGACACGGGCATGTGCATACTGCACATAGTAGACCGGATTCTCGTCACTCTTCTGCTTGGCTGTTTCAAGATCGAAATCAAGCTGGCTCTCCACCCGGCGGGTCATAAAGTTGAAACGCACAGCATCGGAGCCTACCTCATCAACCACTTCCCGCAGTGTGACAAAGGTGCCTGCACGTTTTGACATCTTCACCTGCTCGCCACCACGGGTCAGGTTCACCATCTGAACCAGCAGCACCTCAGGCTGTTTATCCAGACCGGTCAGCGCCTTCACAGCTGATTGTACACGTGTCACATAACCGCCATGATCGGCGCCCCAGATATTGATCTGGCGCCTGAATCCACGCTCAAACTTGTCAACATGATAGGCGATATCGGCAGCAAAATAGGTCGGCGTGCCATCCTGCTTGGCAAGCGGGCGATCGACATCGTCGCCAAATCTGGTGGTTCGGAAAAGCCACTGCTCTACCGGTTTGTAATCCTTCACCTCTTTGCCCTTCGGCGGCGGCAACGTGCCCAGATAGATCAGGTCATCCGCCTTCAGCTGCTCAATCAGCGTCTTGACCTTGCCCGATTCGTGCAGCGTCTGCTCCGAGAAGAAATGATCAAACTCGATACCCAACGCAGCAAGATCATCGCGGATCATCGCCATCATCTTTTCAATCGCATAATCAACCAGCAACGGCCACCTTTCGGCATCATGCTCCATCGCATCCAACTGCGGAAATGAAAACTCATCCAATAGCTGCCTGGCAACTTCGATCAGATATTCACCGGGATATTCGCCCTCAGACAGTTTAACATCGATGCCGGCCTGCTGCTGCACCCGTTTCCACAATGAACTGGCCAGCACGCCGATCTGGGAACCGGCATCATTAATATAGTATTCACGGTGCACATCATACCCGCGTGCTGCCAGAATCCGTCCCAACGAGTCACCCACAACAGCGCCCCGGCCATGCCCCACATGCATCGGGCCGGTCGGATTGGCAGAGACAAACTCCAGACAGATTCGCTCTGCTTCACCGCTCTTTTCAACACAGCCGTAAGCCTTCCCCTGATTGACAATCGTTTTGACAATATCGGCCTCTGAGGCATGTTTAAGACGGATGTTGATAAAACCGGGTCCGGCAATATCTGTTCCCTCCACGGCATCCGGCCACTCAACCAAGGATAGAATCTTCCCGGCAATGACTCGCGGGGACTGGTTCAGGCGCCCTGCCAGCGGCATTGCTACATTGGCAGCATAATCACCATGCTCCTTCTGTTTTGGCCGGGTCAACTGCACACGAACATGTGCCTCAACACCATTCTCTTTGAGCAGCGAATCAACAGCATGCTGCAGTGCGATTTCAAGCGACTGTTTCACTTGGCCTCCGAAAGTTTTAATGGCGGCATGCTACACTGCAAAGGCTGCTCTGAGAAACATGGTGCTGATAAACGCCTTCCTCCATTTGATCAGCACGCGGAAAAAAATCAGTGCTGGCAGCCCAAGCAGTAGAATGTGCTTCTCCCGCCCTGAATAATGCGCCTGATTGGCCTTGCGCATTGATAACAAGCCGCACCCTCACGCCCGTAAACTCTGAACTGATGCGCAAAATAACCCGGCTTGCCATCCGCCTTCACAAAGTCACTGATCGTGCTTCCACCTGCCATGATGGCCTCATCCAGCACCTGCTTTACCATTGCAACCAGCCCTTCCAGCCGGGCCTGCGAAATCCTTCCCGCCGCCCTTGCCGGATGGATACCGCTTCTGAACAGTGCTTCACTGGCATAAATATTTCCGATACCGACTACCACCCCTGCATTCATCAATATGGATTTGATGGGTGCCCGGCGGCCTCTGCAACATGCGTACAGATACGGTGCATCAAATGCCCCGCCAAGCGGTTCCGGCCCCAACTGCCTGAACCAGGCATGAGCCTCCAGCCTGTCCGCTGCCAACAGGCCGACATATCCGAAACGCCTGGCATCCCGGTAACAGAGGCAGCTGCCGTTATCCAGCTCCATACGTACATGTTCATGCGGGCCTTTCGGGCTGTTTGTATCCAACACATGAAATTGCCCGGTCATGCCAAGATGCCATATCAGCACAACATCATGATTAAAATAAAACAGGATATATTTGGCCCGGCGACTAACAGTGGTGATCGTCAGTCCGGGCAACAGCGTTTCCATCTCAGCAGGCAGTGGATAGCGCAGATTCCGGCACCACATATCGACACGCTCAACCCTGCGACCGGTTAGCAGCGGAGACAATCCGCGGCAAACCACTTCAACTTCAGGTAATTCAGGCATGGGTAAATGCTAGCATGGTCTTTCGGGATAATCTTGCGAAATTGGGAAGTTACATCCATACTCGCACTGATGAGTGAAGCATTTACTGAACCCCTTGCCGATTTTGATGGCAGAACCTACCAGATTCTGGCTGTGCTTTTTCCGGATGAATTGCACTTTTTCCGCTCCATTGCCACAACCATTGAGCTGGCAGCCGATGTTGCAATCGTCAGCGAAGGGCAGTTGAGCCCATACCTCTATCTTGTTCAATCCGGCGTTTTGCGGGTCAACAAGCGCCACGGCAATGAGATTTTTGAAGTCGGTTCCATCACGCCCGGTGATGTATTCAGCGAGGCTTCCGTGCTTTATCATTCACCTGCAGGCGCAGAGGTGAGAACGGTGGAACCAACCGTACTTTATCAGATTCCGGCTGAACAGGTTCGTGAAGTACTCGACTCCAATGACCGCTTCATGCGTTCCATATCACAGATTGCCGAGCGCCGTTCAGCAGCCAGTGCGCTTGCAGTCAATCCGATTTTTGCGACATTACCGCAGGCAGTACGTGAGGTTGCCCTCTATAATGGCCAGTTCATATCCATTGAAGCTGGCGATGTACTGATTCATGAGGGCGATACAGATACGCGATTCATGTATATCGTACTGGCCGGTGAAGCTGAAATATCCATGCAACATCCACGCGATGCCAAGAAAAAGATTGTTGTTGCAAAGGCCTCATCCGGCGATGAAATAGGTGAAATCCCTGTTATTACCAACAAGCCCCATGCTGCCACTGTTGTTGCCACAACAACATTGCGGCTGCTCGGGCTGAATACCGACTCCATTCAGGCATGGCGTAAACGCTATTCCGACTTTGGCTATTCACTCTATGCATGCGTCCAGCACAAGCTGCAGCACAGCCTTGAGGCACTACGCAACATTGTTGACGATGAGAAGGCAATGGAGCTGACCACCGGCACCCTGCCGCCACTGGAGAAGCAATAACCCCCCTGTTAGCTGTTCAGCCCCTGACCAGCCAGACAATCAGCCAGCCAATCCCGACACCGGCCAGCCCGGCAAGACGCAGCATGGCAGGCGGCACTTCCGGCAGCCGTTTCAGCATCCCGATCATCTGATGCGGAAAGAGCGCATACATCGCTCCCTCCAGCACAAGCACCAGTCCCAGTGCAGCCCAAAGATCGCTCATTCAACCCGCTCAACAAGCCGGGCTATTTGCGGGACTTCTCAAAATAGCGGAAGAATTCCGATTCCGGAGAAATAACCAGGCGGGTCCCTTCGCCAATAGACTGCTTGTAGGCCTCCAGCGAGCGAACAAAGGCATAAAAATCAGGATCACGCTGATGTGAAGCGGCATATATTTTGGTTGCCTTGGCATCGGCATGGCCACGAATAATCTGTGCCTTCTTGTAGGCATCAGCCAATAAAAACTTCACATCTTTTTCGGCCTTGGCGCGAATTTCGCGGGCAGCCTCTTCACCCTCGGAACGGTACTCCTTGGCAATACGGTTACGCTCTGCCTTCATACGCTGGAATACGGCTTCGGAGTTCTCCTGCGGCAGGTCGGCGCGCTTGATGCGGACATCAACCACCTCGATACCCAACTCACTTACCCCCTCATGAGCACGCCGCTGGATGGTCTGCATCAGTTCCACACGCAGGTTGGCGTTCTCGCCACCGGAAACAATCTCATGCAGGGTATGCTGGCCCAACACCTCGCGCACCTTGCCTCGCACCACATCCTGCATACGCGATGCGACACCGGCCTGGGTGCGTGCCACCTGATACACCTTCAGCGGGTCGATGATACGCCAGCGGGTATAGTTATCTACCAGTATAGACTTCTTATCCTTGGTGATCACTTCATTGGGCAATGCATCACTCTCCAGCAGGCGGCGCTCAAAGGTCTCAACCGATTGCCACGGCATCTTGAAATGCAGGCCCGCTTCAGTCACCACCTTCATCGGATTACCAAACTGCAATACCAGCGCCTGCTCACGCTGATCAACCACAAAAGCACACATGCTCGCCAAAATTGCCGCGCCGGCGAGTAAAACAGCTGCAATACTTAATTTGGGACTCATCACTTCACCTCCACTTTGCCGGCACGATCAAGCGGCAGATACGGCAGCAGACGATCTGCCACTGCACCGTTAACAATCACCTTGTCGGCCTTGGTCATCACCTCTTGCATGGTATCAAGATAGAGGCGCTTGCGTGTCACCTCCGGCGCCTGCCTGTAGGCTTTAAGCAGTCGACTGAAACGGTCCGCTTCACCGGTTGCACGCTCCACCACCTCCTTCTCATAACCTTCGGCATCAAGAATCATCTTCTTGGCCTCACCACGGGCATTCGGGATAATATTATTGGCATAGGCCTGTGCCTCATTCTTGGCACGCTCCTTATCCTCACGTGCCGATGCCACGTCCTTGAACTCCTTGATTACACGTTCAGGTGGCTGTACATCCTGCAGTTTCACAGTGCTCACTGAAATACCGGCCTTGTAGCTATCGAGAATGGACTGGATCAGCTCCTGAGTCTCCACTTCCACTTCCGCCTTCCTGGTGGTCAGAACATCATCGATCATCGTCCGTCCGATGATTTCACGAATCGCAGACTCGGCCGCATCACGCACGGTCTTTTCGGGATTGTCGATATTGAAGAGATACTGTTCGACACTCTTGATCCTGTATTGCACAATAAAAGAGATATCGACGATATTCTCATCACGGGTGAGCATCAGCGACTCCTGCGGAACCTTACGAATCCTTCCCTCGCCAAAATCGCGAAAGCCGATAGCCAGGCGCTGCACACGTGTCACCGGCAGTCGCTCAACTGTTTCAATCGGATAGGGAAGGTGCCAGTTCAGGCCCGGCCCTTTGGTATCCGTATGCTGGCCGAAACGGAGTACCACAGCCTCCTCGTCCGCAGCCACGACATAGAGGCCTGTTGCCAGCCAGAGCAGCAGTGCAATGACCGCGATGCCGGCCAGCATGCCTTTGCCCATATCACTGCCCTTTCCGCCTTTGCCGCCAAAGAGCCCACCAAAACGCTCCTGCAGCCGCTTGATGACCTCATCAAGATCCGGCGGCGTCTGCCCCGCTCCCCCGCCCGACGGGCGATTCCCCCACGGGTTGTTTGACTGATTCTGGTTCCAAGGCATGCATAACCTCCAACTGCGATAAAAAGTGCCCGCTGATACAAACAGCACACAAACAGCCGCACAGTGTAGCAGCTATAACGTCCAATGCACCCCTGATATTTTTTTTGCCTGCATGACCCTGTCCAGTATCCATCTGCAGTGCTAGCCTGTCGCCATGCCGACTCTGTTTCGCTGGCTCTTTTATGGCTTCCTCGGACGTGCACTGGGCACCATGATCGCAATGCTTTCCATTTATGCGATTATTGAGGTGTTTGATAAGGCCCGCTATCTCGGCCATGGCATGAATACAGCGCTGCTTATCGAGTACCTGCTACTGAAGATCCCCTATATGATCAGTGAATTTATGCCGGTCATTCTGCTGGTTTCCGCCAGCATTTATGTATCGGAAATATCACATCATCAGGAGCTCGCCGCCCTGCGGGCGGCAGGACTCGGCATTAACAAACTGCTTGCCCCTCTTATAAGTATCGGTGTGCTGGCAGCACTGCTTAACTTTGCCATCGGTGAATGGGTTACACCAACGACCAATCAGCGCCTTGACCTGATCGAGCGGGTAAACATTCATAACAGGCCCGATCCACATCGTGGCATTCAGTGGCTGAAGGACGGGCACCGTTTTTACCGCCTCACACCTCTGACCCATGACCGTTTTGCCATGCTGATGCTGGAAACCGATGCGCGCGGAGTATGGACCAAGCGCATGGATGCCGCGCAGGCTTACTATGCAGATGGAGAGTGGTTTCTCAGCGATATCCACATCAGTACGCCATCTGCAACTGAAGGCATGAAGCTCCAACACCTGGAGCATCTCTCTTTTACATCTGAAATCGGCCCGGACACTGCCGATCCCCCCAGCCCCAGGCATATGCAATTTGTTGAACTGGCCCGTTATGCACAAAACCTGGAGCGGGCCGGCCTGACAGCCAGCGAGTTTATCCTGACGCTTCATCAGAAGTTTGCCGCCCCGGTTGCCTGCATTATCATGGTTCTGCTTGCCGTGGCGCTGAGCACCAATATGGGAAGCCGGATATCAGCGACATCCAAGGGACTCATCGGGGCAATCATTCTGGGGCTGTTGTTTTATGTATTAGGCAATGCCGGCAGCCTGCTGGCAAGTGGCGGTAAACTTCCTGCCGCCTACGCGGCCTGGTTGCCCAACCTTGTATTCGGCGGTCTTGCCGGCTTCCTCATGCTGCACAGGGAAGGGAAATAGAGAGGATAAACCACTGAAGATACAAAGAAAACCGTTTCATCTCTTTTTGTATCTTCGTACCTTTGTGATGTAAATTTCTTACTTCAGAAGCCTTATAAAATCACGCTGCAAGGCCGGATTTGTTGCCAGCACATCACCCTTCTCAAGATCAACCGTCCGCCCTTCCATATCAGTCACAATACCGCCCGCTTCCTGCACAAGAAGCACACCGGCAGCAATATCCCACGATTTCAGTCCTGCTTCCCAATAGGCATCCAGCCGTCCTGCTGCAATATAGGCAAGATCAAGCGCTGCCGAACCGCCCCTGCGATAACCTTCACACTCACGCATACATATATCCATACGTTTCTGAAAGATATCAATCTGATCGCGACGATAAGGAGGAAGTCCGGATGCAAACAGCGATCTCGCCGGACTCTTCTGACTGCCAACACGAAGCCGGCGACGATTCAAAAAAGCGCCGTTGCCGTTCCGGGCCTCAAATGTCTCATTGCGCATCGGATCATGGACCACGGCCAGCAACGGCTTGCCATTACGCCAGGCAGCAATGGAGACGGCAAAATGGGGAAATCCATGGATAAAATTTGTTGTGCCGTCAAGCGGATCGATATACCACTGCACCGATGCTTTCGGGTTCGAACTACCGGACTCTTCGGCAACAATACCATGATCCGGGTAATGCTGCTGAATATCACGGATAATCATATCCTCGGCTCTGCGATCGACCCCGGTGACAAAATCCCGATCCTGTTTTTCCTGAATATTAATCTTGTCCCGGTCATCAAAACTGCGGGCAATCATATCTCCCGCTCGACGGGCGGCCCGCACAGCTACATACAGCAATTGCAACTCCAGTTGGTTATCTTAATGCGCATGGATTTTTTCCATACCATAACAGAATTTTCATATCACGGAGTGGAAAAAGTCCATGCGCATTGTTTTTATTCATCATTGACCCCGGCAATCGGATAACTCCGGGGTCGAACTACGAACACTAGACGCTCATCGGTCTAAAATCACCCATATACAAAACTTATGATAAACCGCTATAGTTTCACTAAGGCATGTTAACACCAGTTTTGACTGAATCGCCACTGTGCAAAATGAGGCCGGTCAAGACGGATGCGTGAAATTGGTTTGTTCCAGACAAACGACGAGCAAAGCTGAACGGCATCATTTTGTACACAGTCCTGCGGGATGGCCCATATTTATGTCCTGCAAGGCCTTATGTGCGTCATGTGCTTGTTGTTGGATCAGCAAACGATAATGCAACAAGACGCAAACGGATGGGTTGATACAACATAAAACCGGTGTTAAGAGGGCATGACATGAACTTATATGGGGGGATAACAACTGCGAAACCGCATCATCAATCACTTCATTGACGGCCATGGCGATATCGAGCGCCTTATTCCCGGCCAATTACAACAGACATGGTTCCGCCTGCTGTTTGGAACAGCAGGGCTTGTATACCTGTGGTTCCATGCCACCTTCCTGACCCGGTATGAAACTCTTTTTCTCTCTTCGGTTGTTATCTATTTTGTCTATAATATCCTGGCACTGAGCACCATTAAACATACCCCCCTCTCTGCATTCAGAATGCTTTTCGGGCCTCTTCTGGATGTCTGGGTCGTCAGTCTGGGCATGATGATCGATGGCGGTCAGACAAGCAGCCTCTATCTGGTTTTCTTTATTATTATCTTTGGCAATGCCGTGCGTTTTGGCAACGCCATGCTGCTCTACTCACAAACATTGAGTATTGTCGGCATCATCTCGGTCAGCCTCGCCACACTCTCCGCTCTGCATCTGGAACTGGATGGAACACTGCTGTTCATGCAGAGCATTGCCCTGTTCATCATTCCAGCCTATGCGATGCAGATAAAGGAGCAGACCCATAAGGCGGTACAGGCAAAACAGGAGGCGGAAGATGCAACCTTCGGACTGCTGAATCACGGCCCTCTGCCTGCTTTCACATTCCATCCGGATGATGAAGGAACCCCGCGCATACTCTACGCCAATCTTGCCATGCAGCAGGTCTACCGGGACTCGCCCATCAACCTGATCGGAGAGCAGGTTGATATCCTTGCCCTGATGGAAGATGGCGATGAAATCATCAGCGCATGCCAGCGTGTGTTCACCGCAAAAGAGAGGTCCGAGCCCGACCGTTTTTATATTCGGGGCAGAAACGCCGATGACCAGATTCTGCAGCTTATGGGGCAATGCATGCGCCTTCACTGGCATGGCAAGCAGGTGGGGGTCTGCTTCCTGCTGGATATGACCCAGACCGAAGCGGTGCGAAACGGGCTGGAGCACTCCTTCCATAACAGCTACATGAGCACACTCGTGGCCGGAATCGTTCATGACTTTCGTAATGTCCTGACCAGCATTATCGGTACCGCCGAAGTCATGAGCTTCACAACTGACGACAAGGAGATCCAAAACCAACTCAAACTTATCATGGACGCGGGGGCACGCGGATCAGCCATGACCACCCGTCTGCTTAACCTGAGAAAAGAGGAGCATGAACAGCAGGCGCAAATCACGGCGCCACAGGCAATAGCGCGATCGCTGACCAGCATTGTCGGCCTGCGGCGCATCCAGCTTCCGTCCCATATCCAGCTCCACCTGGAGCTTAAAGATGAACTCCCGCCTGTTTCGGCCAGTATCATAGAGATTGAAGAGATTGTGGCCAACCTGATCGACAACTCAACCCAGGCTATCGTGAAAACAGGCCATATACAGGTGACTCTATCCGCCAGTCATGACAACGACAAACTGCCTGATCATGTAAGAACCGCTCTGCATATCCATGTCCGCGATGACGGCTGCGGCATCCCGGAAGAGGATATCGAAAAGATTTCCCGGCCATTCTGGACCTCACGGGAAGAGGAGGGGGGAACAGGCCTCGGGCTTGCGATGGTGCAGCGTATTGTTCGCGATAACAGAGGTGCCATGGATATTCAATCAAACATCGGTAAAGGCACAGACATCCATATCTATCTGCCGGCAAGTACAGTAGCAGCAGACAGGACGAAATGGACAACACCTGCCGCCTTCGACCGGGATACCGACCCTTCGGCAGAACTGACATGCAAACCCTGTACCATCCTTCTGGTGGATGACAGCCCCGAGGTACTTTCCGTTCATAAGGCTCAACTGGAACGGATGGGGCACACTGTTTTAACTGCATCTGACGGGAAGACAGGCATGGAGAAGTTTGAACGGCACATCGACAGCATCGGAATGATTGTCACTGACTATAAAATGCCTGTCATGAACGGGCTGGATTTCTCAATTGCAGTACGTGATCAAAGGCCGGATATGCCGATTCTTATCATCACAGCCTATGGTGAAGTTGAAGCTCTCCGGAAAACACAGGAGCTTGGCATCCGCATCCTGAACAAGCCTGTCACCTATAAAAAGCTCGGCAATACCATCGCTATGATGCAGACTGACAGTTAATCGGCTTCTGATTACATCAACGGCTTTACAGGAGCTCTTTGCCAACCAGTTCCCTTGCTGAGAATTCCCGATAGATTGCATCGGTGAAATAGAGGCCATGTGCCGGCGCAGTTGCTGCCGCCTTGTTACGGTCTCCGGCACTGAGAACTTCCGCCAGCCAGACAGGCTGACGGGAGCCTGTACCGACCCTGACCAGCGATCCAACTATATTGCGAACCATATGGTACAGAAAGGCATCGGCATGAATATCGATAAACACTTCCCACCCCTGTTGTTCAATACCGACATATTTCACTTCGCGCACTGCTGTCGCGGCCTGACAGCCTGAAGCACGAAAAGAGCTGAAATCCTGCAACCCCAGCAGATAGCGGGAAGCCTCTGTCATTGCATCGAGATCAAGTCTTCGAGGCATCCACCAGTGTCTCCACCGATGAATCGCAGAGGCCGTCGAACGGTTCCATATCCGGTAGCGGTATCTTCGTTCCGTGCAATCAAAACGGGCATGAAAATTATCTTTCACTGCCCGCACGCCCGTAACACGAATCACGTCGGGGAGCAGTTGGTTCATCCCCTGTGTATAGGCACGCGCCGATCGCTGCCACCGTTCGTAGCTGACATCAGTATGTAGCAGTAGTGCCTCAGCATGCACACCGGCATCTGTTCTTCCGGCGGCAAAGAGTGTGACGGGGTGCCTTTCTATCTTTCCCAATGCATCCTCTAAAACAGCCTGAACCGTGACAGCGTTATCCTGACGCTGCCAGCCATGGAATACAGTTCCATCAAATTCAACCACCATTGCAATTCGCTGCAACATCACTTTTACATCCCCACCGACAGACAGGCATACCACATAAGCAAGCCGCCTGCTACAGCCGTCATTGTGGCAGTAACGGATACATTCCGGCCTGACTCATCAGACAAGATTGCCAGGATAGAGCTGTCCCAGTTGCTCCACACCTCATTGGCATGCTGATGGCTCTGCCGCAGACTTTTAACAGGCAAATATGCCAGATGCATGATAAAATTTCTCATGCCATTTTCATGCTTGCGCCATGCTGAATATTCATCCTGAAGCATGATTTTAGTCCTGCTCCACCCTGCTTCCATCAACAGTACATAGGGAACCATTTTTGCCCCCATGAAGGGCAGCCTGAGAACAGATCGTATCCACTCTCTGTTGGTCAACAATCGCGAAAAAACAACGGCAGAGAAAAAAATCACTGTCAGGTGCAAGGCAAACCAGAGTCCCGTTTGCAAGCCCTCGACAGTGATCGGAACAGGCATGCCTGAAACAACCAGTTCCCCGGGCGTAAAGAATGCATGCAGCAAAACAGTCGGAATAATGAACCACCGCAACAGGCCGGCTGACTTTTTCAGCGCATCATACCCCTGCTCCAAATTGATAAGAATTAAAGAGGAGATGAGCAGTTGCAGCAGGGTAATGGCGACAGAACTATTGATTGCCGCTGTAAGCAACAGGCTAACTCCGGCAAACAGGCGAGAGACAATATGCATATTCGAAATAAAAGGATGTGTCGTATCATTCACAATAGCTGGAATACCACCGTGAAAATGCGACTGTGTCTATCGATGAATCTCAGGCTCTCTCTTCAGATATTTCAGTAAACGCCAATCATTTCGAATAAGCAAAGGCGGATAAGAACGATTTATAAATCACCCTTGTCGCCCCTGTTATTATTATCATCCGGGGAGGATTTATCCTCATCCAGATCGCCCAGTTCACTTAGCAGATTATCCAGTTCCAGAGTCGCATCAAAGTCCTTGTCTTCACTCTTTTCGTTCAGCTCTTCCAAAGACGCATCATCAGCAGCGAAATCCCGGAAGGCTTCTTCCATTCCAGCCGCACCAATCGTCTTTTCATCCGTCTGAACGACAGCTTCCTCATCAAGGGGTTCAAGTCCAAACAGGGCATCTGCACTCTCTTCATCCGGCTCTGCAGCTTCACCTTCATTCAGGTTAATGGTATCCGCCTTCTCTTTCGCCTCAGCATCACTCTCCTTTTTAATCTCCTCAATACTTGTTTGAATAGTACTGCTGAAATCATCCAGATCATCGCTGCTGACCGGCACCTCCAGATCAACATCCAGGTCATCCAGATCGAATTCAATGCTGGAGAGATGCTCTTCCGGTTCGTCCTCTTCCAACACAGCATCGCTGCTCACTTCAGAAGCAGGCTTCTCTTCACCGGCTCCGCTCTCTCCGCCGGCATCATAATCACCGGATGTCACTGTCTCCCTGGACCAGTCCATCACAACCGTTTTATCCAGATCCGCTGTCATCAATTCATCACTCTGATCAGCTGCTGCTTCTCCAGGTGATTCAAATCCGGCCTCGCCTGACATATCCAGATCGGAAAGATCCAAACCATCATCGTCCATTTGTACTGCGACACCCGATTCATCTTCTGCAGCGGCTTCGTCACTTTCGGACAACTCCAGCCCGGAGAGATCAAAATCAAGTCCGCCGACATCAACCGGTTTGCCTTCCTCTCCGGTTTCTTCCGACCCCGCTTCTTCAGCGGCCGCTTCCTGTTCATCCGCTACAGTCTCTTCGCCAATTTCAGCCGGCCACTCAATATCTCCCAACTCCAGTGTTTCCACTTCTTCCTCAGGCTGATCGTTTTCGGGAACCGCTTTCAACGCAGTCTCCCCTTCACTTTCAAACTCAATCTCATCCGGGCCGGAAAGCTCCGGAGTCTCTTCAAGGCTCACTTCCGCCTGCAAATCAGCAGATACATCAAGCCCCCCCGGCGGCAACGTATCCTCCAGAGAAACCTCATCTGCATTCGAACTGCCGCTGGCAGTCAAATCTGCGATTGATGATTCGAAGCTGCTCAGCGCATCTCCTGACAACACCATGCGCGCAGTTGAAATTGCCTCATCAACACCTGCTTCATCGCCTTTCGCCTTTCTGACCTGAACCAGCTTGACGTGTGCATCCTTGTTATTTTCCCTCAGCTTCAATGCCAGACGAACCTGTTTTTCGGCCTCATCCTCCATGCCGTAACGCATATAGACATCCGCTTCAGAAAGATAATCAACATTCGGATCCGGCTCATCTTCCACATCTTCCTTGAAGGCTTCAATCTCGCCGGTCTCTTCATCCGTCAGATCAGGAATGGAATCGGTAAACGCATCCTCAAATTCATCGGTATGAATCTGTTTTGTTGTATCCGGCACAAACTCTTCGACTGCTTCCACCTCAATCTCTTCCGGAGCCTCAGGCTCTGATGGAACTGCTACAGAAGCCTCCTCCACCTGCTCCATGGCAGGGTGCTGACGCTCGCGGCGCATCAGATAACCCGCACCGCCCCCCAGAAGCAGCAGCACCAAACCACTGCCAACCAGCATTAGCCAGTCCGGTTCTGCAGCTTCCGCACGGCTCTGCCTGGCACTGTCAAGTTCAGCCTGCAGGCGAGCCAACTGCAACTCCAGCCTTTTGATCCTGGCTTCTGCCGCTACCTGAGCTTCACTCGGCTCAGCCGCAGAAATTTTCGCCAGTTTGGCATCACTCTCGGCAAGTTTTGCCTGCAGCTCTTCATTTTCTTTCTGCAGTTTTGACAGGGCTTCTGCCAGGGCCGCTGATTCAGCCGTCGCCTGACCAGCCGCCACACCATCAACTACACCCGCACCTTCCGAAACCGGCGCTGGTTCGGCCGCATGCTCTGCAACCGTCTCATCAGCCGGTTTTCGCTCCGAAACCGGCGCTGCCGCCACACCGGCAGCACTCTTTCCCATGCGCACACGCTTGCTATAGCGAGTCCTCTGAGCTTCAGCAACGGCTGCATAACGCGGCTGCTTCACCAACTCCTGCCAGCGCCGGTTATGTTCTTGCATGATAGAGCGGGCCTGATCCGGACGGATACGCTCAACCTCTGCAGCCGTCGGAACATCCAGATGGGTTCCCGCCTGAATAAGATTGATATTATCCTGCTCGAATTTGCTTCTGTTTTTTTCGAAAAGCGCCACCATCACCTGATTTCTGGTGTAACGGTTATCCACACGCAGGCGGTCTGCAACAGTCGAAATGGTATCGCCGTACACCATCGGGCCGTAATGTGATGTGCGCGCCCAGCCGTCAAAAGGCTTGAACGCGGATGGCTGAGCGTCCGCCGACTCTTCCTCTGCCTGCGCCTCTCCGCCCTGTAACGTCCTGACAGGGGAGACAACCGCAACAGCAGGCTCCTCTTTTATATCTTCAATTGAGACTGTCGGAAGTGGCGCAGCCTTCTTTACAGGCCGGGCTGCCCGCGGCAGATCCAGAAAAACCGGATATTTCTTATAATGGGTTGCACGACCATAACGTACCTTCAGAACCAGATTAAAGAACGGTGCATCAATCACCGTGCGGGAACTCAGCTCAACACGGCTGCCGCGGCTGTCACTCTCCACATCGGCGCGAACCGCATTCAGCGCCTGGTCGCGGTAAACTTCCAGAATCCGGTAATCAGCCGGCGCGGCCAGCTCGACAAACACACTCGAAATCACTTCGTCATCTTCAAGCGTCAGCGGAACTTCTGCATAGAAGGGCTCTCCGAGGTGACTGGCAATATCAATCTTCCCCAGCGAAACGGCATGAGCCTGCATCGCAAACGCCGCGATGGCGAATATAAGTCCGTAAAAAGAAAGCATGATTCGATAATGCATGCCTGTCCTCCCTTCAACATGGCAGCCACGCAGCCTGTCAAAGCATCTGTGGCTACCGAATTAGAATTTCCGCTATCTGCACAGCATTTAGGGCCGCACCTTTACGTACATTATCAGCAACAACCCATAAGTGCAAGGAATTAGGGAAAGAATTGTCATTCCGTATACGCCCGACCCAGACATGATCGGTACCGGCAACAGTCGATGGCATGGGGTAATCCTCTCCTTTCGGATCATCCACAACGCAGACACCCTCAGCATCTGCAAGCAAATTCCTGGCCCTGTCGGCATCCATCTTACCTGCAAAAGTTACATTGACCGCTTCCGAATGGCCGTAAAATACCGGCACACGCACCGTAGTTGCCGTGACAGCGATATCAGCCTCCATGATCTTTCTGGTCTCCTCAATCATCTTGCGCTCTTCCTTGGTATAGCCATCATCGAGGAAGATATCAATATGAGGAATCACATTAAACGCAATCCTGGCAGGAAACACATCCGCTTCGGCATCCTGGCCGGAAAGCAGATAGCGAGTCTGGTCCGCAAGTTCATCCATCGCTCTGCCACCGGCGCCGCTAACGGCCTGATAGGTGGAAACCACCACACGTTCAATCGGTACCGCATCGTGCAACGGCTTCAATGCCACCACCATCTGAATGGTCGAGCAGTTGGGGTTGGCAATAATCCTGTTCTCACGAGCCATCTCCAGCGCATGCGGGTTCACTTCCGGCACCACCAGCGCCACATCTTCATCCATACGCCAGGCACTGGAGTTGTCCACCACATAACAGCCTGCCTCGGCAAAGCGTGGCGCATGCTCTTTCGATGTGCCGCCACCGGCCGAGAAGAGTGCAATATCAACGCCTGCCGGATCAAACTTGTCCAGATCCTGAACCACATAATCCCTGCCCTTGTACTCAACGGTCGAGCCGGCACTGCGGCTCGATGCCACAGGGATCAGTTCGGATATCGGGAAATCACGCTCGGCAAGAATCTCCAGCATGGTCTGTCCGACAGCGCCTGTTGCGCCAACAACCGCGACAACATAACCATCTTTTTCAGGGATAAAACGCTCCGTCATGCCAACGCCTCCAACCGTTCACATACCGCATCACCCATGCCGGAACATGAGACAGCATCACCACTATCCGCCAGATCAATGGTGCGCACACCCGCATCCAGCGTATTCTCAATCGCCTTTTCAACCAGATCAGCCAGATCAGCACGACCCAGCGAGAAACGGAGCATCATCGCCACCGAGAGGATCGTCGCCAGAGGGTTGGCCTTGTCTTCACCGGCAATATCCGGAGCAGAACCGTGAATCGGCTCATACATGGCAAATTCCTCGCCAATGGATGCCGATGGCAGCATACCGATAGAGCCTGTCAGCATGGATGCTTCATCCGACAAAATATCACCAAACATGTTGGTCGTAACAATGACATCAAACTGCTTTGGATTACGAATCAACTGCATGGCCGCATTATCGACATACATATGCGACAACTCCACATCCGGATACTCCTTCGTATGCAACGCCGTGACCACCTCACGCCAGTATTCAGTCGCTTCAAGCACATTAGCCTTATCCACGGAACAGACCTTGTTGCGGCGCAGGCGCGCTGCTTCAAATGCCTTGCGGGCAATACGCTCGATCTCGGATGTCTTGTAAGCCAGCGTATTGTAACCACGCTTTTCACCATTCGGCAGATCTTCGAGACCACGCGGCTGGCCGAAATAGATGCCGGAAACCAGCTCACGCACCACGAGAATATCAACACCATCAATCACTTCCGGTTTCAGGGTCGAAGCGTCAATCAACTGACTATGCACCTTGGTCGGACGGTAATTGGCAAACAGCCCGAGGTCGGCACGAATGCGCAGCAGCCCCGCTTCCGGTCGCAGCGGCTTCTCCAGCGACTCCCATTTTGGTCCGCCGACAGCACCAAGCAATACGGCATCACTATGCTTTACCAGTGCCTGCGTCGCCGCAGGATATGGATCGCCTGCCTCATCATAGCCCGCGCCGCCAATCGCAGCCTCTTCCCAGCTTGCATTGAGATCAAAGCTGCGGTTCAACACCTCAAGTACCTTCAATGCTTCATTTACAATCTCCGGGCCGATACCATCGCCGGGCAGCACTGCAATTTTGATCGTCATAATATAATACTCCAAACCCTTAATCAGGAATCGCGCATATTATGGATAGCAAGGCAATATGGCTATAGCTGTAAGCACTTCGAACATCCCGACTCGCCACCTGAACAAACAGGTGATGTTATCCATACTGAAACATTCTCCATGCCAATCTCCTTCAATAGTCAGCCAGCAGTCATCATGGTTGCCATTGATATCAGCAACCGCATTCAGGCAGAAAATGAAAAAGAAAGCCTGTTCATACATTCAATTTTCCAGCCCGCAACAGTTGAAGGATGACAGTCTGCACCGCCAGCTTGAGACCGGTTGCACCTATGCTGAAGCGCATAACATGATACTTGACTCATATTACACCTCAATCTCTTGAGGGCGACGGCAACCGATATCAGAAAAGCAGTAGCTATATTTGGAAATCAAAATGATTTGATTTTAGCTCTATGGCTGATTATGAAAACAACGGTTTATTTATTGGAAACAAAGCAAAACAAAGATTTCCTTAAATATATAGACATGGCACTGCTTGTCCGCTTACTCGCCTCTATTGAAGAACAGGAAAAATCTGAACTTGAAGCGGAAGCAATACAAATGTTCTTTATGGAAACTGCGAAGATTCATTAACAGAACTTATAAGTTTAGCAACGAATCAAGAAATGCCGAACAGGGCACCTTATAGCGGCAGATGGTTGCACCTTAGCCACCTGCCCGAAAAATCGGAACCACTTCAGGCCGCAGGCCTTATTCAGAAACCCTGCTCTATCAAAGCAATCAGGCAAAGGCCGGCAGAGATTCCGGCTTAAGAACTCCGGGCATTCCCCATGGCTGACTTTACTGCGGCAAGGAAATCATCGACATCCTTGAATTCACGATACACCGAAGCAAAACGCACATAGGCCACGCCATCCAGTTGCTGCAGTTGCTCCATGACAAATGCACCCACCGCTTCTGCAGGAATCTCCGGCTCGCCCATCTCCTGTGCCGAACGAAGTACCGCCGTGATCGCCTTCTCCAGCGCCTCAGCAGAGACCGATCGCTTCTCCAACGCCTTGGCCATGCCGCTACGGATCTTTTCAACATCAAACGCCTGGCGGGCACCATCTTTCTTGATAATCATCGGCAACCGAAGCTCGGCACGTTCATAGGTTGAAAAGCGCTTGTTACAGACTTCACACTCACGGCGACGGCGCACCGCCGAACCATCCTCGACCACACGCGAATCAATCACACGCGTGTCATCACTGTTGCAATAGGGGCAGTGCAAAAATCAATCCTCGTAGATTGGGAAGCGATCTGTCAGTGCCTTCACCTCAGCAAATACTTCGGCATGCACGGACGCATCTTCGGGCGCTGCCAGCACCTTCAGGATCATCGCACCGATCTGGCGCGCCTCATCATCTTTCATGCCGCGTGCCGTAATCACCGATGCGCCGATGCGGATACCGGAGGTGACAAACGGTGATTCCGGATCAAACGGAATGGTATTCTTGTTGGTGGTAATACCTGCCGCTTCCAGCGCCTCTTCAGCCACCTTGCCGGTGATACCCTGCGGACGAACATCAACACGGAACATATGGCAATCAGTACCGCCTGAAACCACGCGCAGGCCGCCTGCCGTCAATGTATCGGCCAGTGTACGGGCGTTGACAACCACCTGCTTCTGATCCGCCCTGAACTGTTCACCCAACGCTTCGCCGAACGCCACTGCCTTGGCGGCAATGACATGCATCAGCGGCCCCCCCTGAATACCGGGAAAGATGCGGGAGTTCAGCTTTTTCGCCAGCTCATCATCATCGGTCAGGATCATGCCGCCACGCGGTCCGCGCAATGTTTTATGCGTCGTCGTCGTAATCACATGGGCATGTCCTACCGGGGACGGATAGACGCCGGCCGCAATCAACCCTGCATAATGGGCCATATCGACAAACAGGATGGCGCCGACAGAATCGGCAATTTCGCGCATGCGGGCAAAATCGATTTCACGCTCATAGGCGGATGCGCCGCCGATAATCATTTTCGGCTTGTGCTCTTCGGCCATCGCCTGCATCTCATCATAATCGATGCGTTCATCCGACTCGCGCACGCCGTAGGCCACCACATTGTAGAGACGGCCCGAGAAATTAACCGGTGAACCGTGAGTCAGATGTCCACCGTGGGAGAGATCCATACCCATAATAGTGTCGCCCGGCTGTAACACAGCCATATACACTGCCATGTTGGCCTGGGAACCGGAGTGCGGCTGCACATTGGCATGCTTTACACCGAAGATTTCACATGCACGCTGCTGCGCCAGCGCCTCAACCTTGTCGACATGCTCACAACCGCCGTAATAGCGGCGGCCCGGATACCCTTCCGCATACTTGTTGGTCATCACCGAGCCCTGCGCCTGCATCACTGCCCTGGAGACAATGTTCTCGCTGGCAATCAGCTCCAGTGTATGCTGCTGGCGGCCCAGCTCAGCCTTGATGGCATTGACAACAATTTCGTCGCTCAAGTCGGCCTGAAAGAAATCCGAACGGTCAGACATGGTTCTCTATCTCCTCTGGAATCTGTTTGGTGATACAAAAAGAGGCCCATAACGGGCCTCTTTTTAATGAAATACTACAGTAGCCTTTTCCACCTGGCGAGGCCGGTTTTAGTAACGGCGCTCGCGGATACGCGCTGCCTTACCACGCAGCTCACGCAGATAGTAGAGCTTGGCACGACGAACACGGCCGCGACGGGTTACACTGATGCTCTCCAGCAGTGGCGAGTGCAGCGGAAAAACACGCTCCACGCCAACTCCGTTGGAGATCTTGCGAACTGTAAAGGTGCTGGAGATACCCTTGTTATGGCGGGCAATAACGACCCCCTCATAAGCCTGCAGGCGCTCACGAGTCTCTACCTTGCCACCCTTCAGGTCTTTATAGTCAACAACACGCACGTTTACCTTCACTGTATCGCCTTCACGAAATTCAGGAATATCGGTACGAATCTGATCTTTTGTAACATCATCCAAAGCACGCATTTTAAACAGCCTCCAAACGCTTGCGCCCCAGCCGATCCAGGTAGATCGCTAAAGCCGCCCTTACAGAAAGGTGGCGAACCATACCGATACCTTCAAGCGGTGACAACCATCCATTTGGCTTCGGCATCGAAGCATGATCAAGCCCCGAGCCGGTACCAAATACGAGCAGGTGTTTTCCCTCTATTTCCGGCAACCTGACTATATCCATATGCTCGCCTTCCGGTGGCGTTGCAGAGGTGTACCAGAGCCTGTAATCCTCCCCCTCAAGCACCTCCTCGATACTTTTAGCCAGTTTCAGTGATCTGATCGACACACTCCGCTCCGGATTTCGCTCCCCGCCTGCACCCTGCAGCCAGTAACCTGCCACATCCCTGATCAGCGCATGCATACCCTCTGCCGGATGCACCATATAGACCGGGCCGACATCATACATCGCGCAGGTGCGGACAAAATCATGTATATCAATCGAGGTGATCGCCGTGGTGGATCGCTCCCCTTTCCGGTTCAGAATCGGGTAGTGAACAAGCGCAGCTGCAAATGAGGATTCGGACATAGCGGCAGATTACAATGTTCATAAAGGCATGGACAGGCTGAAAAGCTGTCCGCATCCGGGCCGGCATGCCAGTACCCTCAACTGATCCATAGTTGAAGAGTGGCATCTTGCTATCCATAGTTCCTGCCAACAAACCGGACACAGGGATTCACCATGAAACGCACTTTTGCCGCATCCACACAGGCCGCCAGCGCATACGTACTGGTCTCATCGCTTCAGCATCGCTTTGTTGCCGGCCTGGAGAGGCTGTCACAGTCACATCATGATTACCGCACCTTCACGCCGGTGGAGTGGTTACGCGACGAAGGCATCCATGGTGGCGGCATACGTTATGAAATCGCAGACAGCTCCCTTTATGGCCGCGGCTCAGTGAATGTCTCGCAGGTTCATTATGATGACAGCCCCGATAAAACACTCGACTCGGCCACGGCCATTTCAACAATCATCCATCCGGAACATCCACTCGCCCCCTCGGTACACATCCACATAAGCTGGACGGAGATGAAGAGTGGTGCGGGCTATTGGCGCATGATGGCGGATCTGAACCCCTCCAATGAAAACGGGGAGCACAAGGCACAGTTTCTGAATACCCTGAAAACGGCCGCCCCGATCCAGTTTGAAGAGGCCAGGGCGCAGGGTGACCGCTACTTCTATATCCCTGCACTGGGGCGGCATCGCGGTATCGCCCACTTCTACCTGGAAAACTATCATACGGGCGATGCAAAATCAGACCATCAGTTGGCAAAGTCTGTCGGTGAGGCGGCCATTGACAGCTATCTCGATATTCTTGGAAAGGCCCTGGAGAACCCTCCTGCGGCCACCGGGGCGCAACGCGCAACACAACTTGCCTATCACACCCTCTACTTCTTTCAGGTGCTTACCCTTGATCGAGGCACAACCACCGGGCTGCTGGTTCACAATCAGAATGATGTCGGCATCATGGGTTCGCTGCCTGCCTATGTGGACAGGGAACTGCTCACTTCGTGGCTGGAGCGCATGGAAAAGCCACAGGATCAACTGCTGCGCAGGTTGATTGCTGCTCTTCCGGAAGGATCGCCATGCCTTGTTGATGAGGCGGTGAAACAGAAGCTGGCCGCTGTGGTACGCAGCCACTACAGGGAACATCCGCAAGCAATTGCCATGCAGGCCTCCGGCGATACCGTTCCATCCACCATTGAGAACCACAGCTGACAAAGCCGCTTAATAAAACATGCGAATGCGCTGATCATGGCGCTTCAATAGCCTCCCGGCTTTACATATCCGGGTTGTTGAACCACATTTAATCATAGAATGCTAAAAGAGGCGACCGGATTCAGAGCATGGCTGGAGAGGAACCCGCAACTGACACTCTTCATCAAGATCAACCGCTTCTCCGGCCTGATTGCCGAACTGGAGAAAACAGATGACCAGGCAGACTGAATCTTCCGATACCGACATCCTGATTATCGGCGGTGGCATCTACGGCTGCGGTATTGCGCAGGCAGTCAGTGCATGCGGCTACAGAACCATGCTCATTGAACAGAAGCATCTCGCATCCGGCACCAGCAGCCAGTCAAGCAAACTGATCCACGGCGGCCTGCGTTATCTTGAACAGTTTAACCTGAAACTGGTCTACGAGGGATTACGCGAGCGTGAACGGCTGCTCAAACTTGCGCCCGAGCTTGTTACCCGAGAGTGGTTTTACATCCCGGTTTATGAGGACAGCAAGCGCTCGCCGTGGATGATTGTGTGCGGCCTGCTACTCTATTTTATACTCTCCGGCGGCCGCTCCCGCTTTAAATGGTTATCAAGGAGTGAATGGGCTTCCACACTGCCGGGGCTAAACAGCAAAGGTTTGCGTGCCATCCTCGCCTATGAAGATGCATCCACCGATGATGCAGTGCTGACCCGTGCCGTGGCCGCCTCAGCCAGATCGTTTGGCTGTGATATTCGTGAAGAGAGAGTGGTGGAACGTGCCATACATCTTGGCAACCACTGGAGGGTCTGGCTCTCGACTGACGAGGAGATCACTACAAAGATTCTGGTCAATGCCGGAGGCCCGTGGGTGAATCGAATCAATAAAACCATCAGTCCGCCACCACCGGGCATGGACATTCAACTTGTACAGGGCAGCCATCTGGTTCTGAATCGGCCCTGTCCCGGCTTTGTCTATACTGAATCACTGGATGGGCGGGTGATGTTTTTCATACCGTGGAAAGGCAAGACGCTGGCGGGTACTACCGAAAGAGCCTTTGATGGCGACCCATCGAAGGTCAAGCCGGCCGATAGCGAGATCAGTGATATTCTTGCCACCTACAACCACTACTTCCCTGATTCACATTGCGATGAATCCGACATCGATCATACTTTCTGCGGATTACGGGTGCTGCCACAGCAGGAGGGCATGGCCTTTGCTGCCAGCCGTGAAACCGTGATTCTATGTGATGATGAGAAAAGCCCGGCCTGCCTGGTTGTCTATGGCGGCAAGCTGACCACCTACCGAAAAGAATCGGAGAAAGTGCTGAAGCTGATCATGCGCAGCATGGCCCCGCCGCAGATACGCAGCAGCAAAAACATTCCCTTGAGATAACTTTTTACCGCAGCAACATTCATCAACCAACAATTTCGCTTTGAGAGCTACCATGGTCAATTTTGACATCAACCAGATGCCTCTCGACAAGGCTGACATTGATAGCAGGCTGAATATGAGAAAAAGGGGACCTCCAGATCAAGCGTAACGCCATACTTGCCACACCGGGCAAACTTTCAGCCATGACACTCAGCTATGTTGCGGCCTTCACGCTCTTCGATCCGGGCGAAGTCTTTGGCGTTGCCCTGGCCGTTGCCGTGATCGGCCCGATTGTCGTGTTCATCTGCATCACCATTGCCACATCACTTCGACACCGGGAACTGACGGAGAAGCTCCGTGCCTGTCAGCCAGTGGCCCCCCGGCATATTGAATGAACTGCAAAGCCGTAGCAATGAGGTGGACGCCAGCAAACAGCGAAGTTGGCATGGCTTTTGCTTGCGCTTTATTGCAGTCAAAGAAGAGGTGAAACCCTTTTCCGAAAACTGTGATCCTGGGCATAGTCACTTTACTTGATGATGCCCAGGCTCGTTGCACTGGCGTTGTGGTTTATAAGTCCGGACCGATACGCACTGAACGGGAGCTTATCTTTACTGGTTGTGTGAATCCCTTGATCCGGGATACCTGATGCCAGTATACGGCACCCACCTTGGCATTAAGGGTTCAGATCATTATAGACCATAACGCCAGTGCAACGGGAACAGACAAGTTAAAGGCCTGCCATCCCTTTCCCCTCCTCCCCGGCAGGCCTTTTTTTATTTGCAGGAATTAAGTATTAACAGGCTCTAGCTTTTTGAATTATTTAAACAGCGTGCCTTGCTGCGTTTCAGCGCCTGCTCACGCCGCCAGGCTTCGATTTTGGCATGGTTGCCGGAGAGCAGCACTTCGGGAACGCGTTTACCCTCAAACTCCTCGGGGCGGGTGTAATGCGGCCAATCCAGAATCCCCTCTTCGGTAAATGAATCGAGCACGGCTGATTCAGGCGAACCCAGCACGCCGGGAAGCAGTCGGATGATGCTATCAAGCACGCACATTGCCGCAGGTTCACCACCTGAGAGCACGTAATCGCCCAGAGATAGTTCCTCATCGACATAATCGACAATACGCTCATCAAAGCCTTCGTAGCGGCCACAGAGCAGTGTAATGCCCGGCTTCTGCGTATATTCCAGCGCCTTCTCCTGTGTGAATTTGGTACCGGAGGGAGTGAGCATCACCACATGGGTATCAGGATCGCGTCGGCGCGCTTCACGAATGGCCGCAACCACAGGTTCGGGCTTCATCAGCATGCCGGGGCCGCCGCCGTAAGGCGCGTCATCCACGCTGCGATGTTTGTCGGTGGCAAAATTACGAATCTGAATAGCCTCAACTTTGGCAAGTTCCGATTCAATCGCACGTTTGGGAATCGAACAGGAAAGTGGTGAATCAAAAAACTCAGGAAAAAGGGTCAGGATCTGGGCGTAAAACATGCGTCCATTCCCTCCAGAAGCTCCACCTCGATCGTTTCCGCCTCTTCATCAATGGTGAGTATGACATCTTCAATAAAGGGAAGCAGCCATTCGCCCGGCTGCTCTGCGTTGTCAGGTGTGACCACACAAAGATTATCCTGCGCACCAAACTCAACCAGACCTTCCACCGTGCCAAGGAGTTCGCCATCGCTGGCGATTACCTTAAAACCTGTCAGCTCCTCCCACAGGTATTCATCCTCATCAACCTCGACTTCAGAGGCATCCACCCAGATGGTGGCTCTTTTCAGGGCTTCAGCGGCATTACAGCTATCCACGCCTTCAAGCAGGGCAAGCAGTTTCTTGCCACCATGTTGCCAGCAGCGGTTTACCTTGTAGGAAACGGCACTTTCGGGGGACTCCCCGATCCACCAAAAAGAATACCCGGCAATACCAATGGCAGGCCGGGTATGGGAAAAGATTGTCAGCGCACCTTTCAGGCCATGCGACCCGGTAACGGCACCAACTTCGAGAAAGCGATCAGCTGTCAGCTTTCTCCTCATCTTTCTTGGCTTCGGTTGCTTCTTCTGTTTCAGCAGCAGCTTCTTCAGCAGCTTTTGCTTCTGCCTCTTCCCTGGCCTTGGCTTCTTCAGCAGCTTTCTTCTCTGCAGCAATTTTATCGGCGGCGGCTTTCTCAG
>CAZLJF010000007.1:31137-53640 GCA_964559845.1 uncultured Zetaproteobacteria bacterium
GCTTCTTCAGCAGCTTTCTTCTCTGCAGCAATTTTATCGGCGGCGGCTTTCTCAGCAGCAGCCTTCTTGGCAGCAGCGGCTTCGGCACGAACAGCCGGATCAACCTGTGCCAGTTTGATGATACTTGCCACACGAGGGGAGACCTGTGCACCCAGATCAGTCCATGCTTTCACGCGGTCAAGATTCAACTCAACCACCTCCGGCTCTGTGCAAGGATCATAATAACCAAGTTTTTCAATAAATGCGCCGTCACGACGTTTACGCGAATCCAGTACCACAACTGAATAAAAAGGACGCTTCTTACGTCCGCCACGCTGCAAGCGAATCACTGTCGCCATAAAACAATACCTCCGAAAATCAGGCGGCGGACTATAACGCCCGCCAAAAAAAAGTCATCCCTTTAATTTGGATGCGGTAACAATTGCTCTCAAATCGAATCAAAATCACATCTTCGGCATGCCCGACATACCGCCCGGCCCCCCTCCCATTTTACCCAGCATCTGGGCCATCATGCGCTTGCCCTTGCCGCCCTTCATTTTTTTCATCATCTTCTGCATCTGGGCAAACTGTTTCAGCATCCTGTTCAATTCAGGAATAGAGGTGCCGGAGCCGGCCGCAATACGTTTTTTACGGCTGCCATTAATCAGTTTCGGATACTGGCGCTCTTTCGGCGTCATCGAATAGACCATCGCCTGCATGCGCTTCATCGGCTTGTCATCCATCTGATTCAAAGCCTCGGGTGGCAGATTTACACCCGGCAGCATCTTCAACATGGAACTCATACCACCCATCTTCTGCATCTGTTCCAGTTGTTCGGCAAAGTCCATCAGATCAAACTTGCCCTTTTTGAGATTTTTGGCCGCCTTCTCGGCCTTCTCCTGATCAACCGAGGCCTGAACCTTCTCAACCAGGCCGACAATATCGCCCTGCCCGAGAATACGTCCGGCCATACGCACCGGATCAAAAAACTCAAAGGCATCAATCTTCTCGCCGGTGCCGACATAACGGACCGGAACACCGGTGCTGTGCGCCACGGAGAGTGCCGCACCGCCCCGCACATCGGCATCGGTCTTGGTCAGAATACAGCCTGTAAGATCAAGAGCGGTATGGAACTGCTCGGCAATGGTCAATGCTGTCTGGCCAGTCATTGAATCGAGCACCAGCAGCCGCTCGGTGGCACTGGCGACCTTGCCCACCTCACGAATTTCCGCCATCAGGTCATCATCGACCACCTGACGACCGGCAGTATCAAGAATCAGCACATGGTGGCCACCGGTCCGCGCCTGTTTCAGTGCGGATTTCGCCATCTTGACAGCCGAGTTACCTTCACCGGTCAGGTAGGGAACATCGACCTGCCCTGCCAGAATCTGCAGCTGTTCACGTGCTGCAGGGCGGGTTGCATCCGCACTGGTCAGCGCCACTTTTTTGCCCTGCGAGGCCAGCAGCCGTGCCAGCTTGCCCGCCGTGGTGGTTTTACCCGCACCCTGCAGGCCGCAAAGCAGAATCACCGACGGGATTCTGGAGGTATCAAGGTCACGCCGCTGACCGCCGAGGATATCTGCCAGCACATCGTGCAGAATCTTCACGATCACCTGGCCGGGGTTCAGGCTCTTGGCCACCTCCGCACCAAGCGCCCGCTCACGTACTTCAGCCATCAGATGACGGGCTACCGGCAGGGCAACATCCGCCTCCAGCATTGCCATGCGCATCTCACGTAGTGTGGCATCGAGATCCGCCTCGGAAACACGGGCAGAGCCGCGCAGCCTGTTGGCAATCCCTCCCAGTTTTTCAGACAGACGATCAAACATGCTCTATAACCTCAAATATCCAGACCTGAAACAGTGTATCCATACAGTTTTCAATCACGCAAAATAATAATGCCGTTTACTTTGCTCACAAAATCAGATGATTCCGATTCATGGCATCCTGCCATTCTCCTGCCGGATAACTTTGTAAAACAACTCCTACTTCTTGACGATATCGAGAAGTTCGACTTCAAAAATCAGTGTTGCATTCGGGCCGATCTTCGGACCCGCACCGCGGGCTCCATAACCCAGTTCGGGCGGCACAAAGAAGCGATACTTGCTGCCCACGCTCATCAACTGAACACCCTCCGTCCAGCCGCGGATCACACGGTTCAGCGGGAATGTGGCCGGCTCTCCACGCTTGTAGGATGAATCAAACTCGGTACCGTCAATCAGCGTGCCCCTGTAATGCACCTTTACCGTATCCGTTGCCGTCGGCTTATCGCCTTCAGCCGGAGTCAGCACTTCGTACTGCAGACCGCTTGGCGTAGTGATGATACCCTTTTTCTGCTTGTTGGCAGCCAGAAACGCTTCGCCTGCTGTTTTGTTTGCAGCACCCGTTGCTTCCATCCTGGCCTGCTGCTCCTGCCGCCTCTTCTGGAAAAATGCCTGCTTCACCCTGGCTGCCTCCTCAGCTTGCATACGCATTTCGCCTTTGGCAACAGCGGTGCGGAAAGCCTCAACGAATGCGTCTGCATCAATATCGGCTCCCATCTGGCTAAATGATGTTCCCACATCCATCCCCATGGCATAACTGAATCTTGCCTTCTCCGAATCAAGCTCAACCTGCTTGGCTTTAGTTGCCGGAGCATCTCCCTGTGAACAGGCCGCAAGGAGCAACGCCAGAACTCCCGATAACATCAACTTTTTCATATTTCCTCTCCTCATTATCATTTGCTTAATACATAAACCAGAAACTTCAAATAAATATGATATCACAAAACCGGAACTATCTTATTTTGTAACAATCACTCCCACTCGATGGTTGCCGGCGGCTTGCCGGACACATCATAAACCACGCGGTTAATACCGCGCACCTCGTTAATAATACGATTGGAAACCTTGGCCAGCAGCGCATGCGGAAGTTCGGCCCAGTGAGCCGTCATGAAATCCTGGGTCTCTACCGCACGCAGTGCCACCACCCACTCATAGGTTCGGCCATCGCCCATCACACCGACCGACTTCACCGGCAGGAAAACGACAAATGCCTGCGATGTCTTTTCATACCATCCGGAAGCAACCAGTTCCTCAATAAAGATTGCATCGGCCTGCCTGAGCAGGTCGGCATACTCTTTTTTTACCTCGCCAAGGATACGCACCCCCAGACCCGGCCCCGGGAACGGGTGGCGGAAAACCATCTCGCGCGGCAGGCCAAGTGCCACACCGAGTTCACGCACCTCATCCTTAAAGAGGTCGCGCAGCGGCTCCAGCAGCTTCAGATGCAGTGTCTCCGGCAGGCCGCCAACATTGTGATGACTCTTGATGGTATGCGCCTTCTTGGTCTTCGATCCGGCCGACTCGATAACATCCGGATAGATGGTGCCCTGCGCCAGCCACCTGGCCTTCGGCATCTTCTCAGCCTCGGCCTGAAACACATGCACAAACTCCCGACCGATAATCTTGCGCTTGGCTTCCGGGTCGGAAACACCTGCCAGATGTTTCAGAAATGTGTCCGATGCATCGACATGATTCACCTTCACACCAAGATTATTGGCAAAGGTATCCATTACCTGCTCCGCCTCATTCAGGCGCAGCAGGCCATTATCGACAAAGATACAGGTTAACTGGTCGCCAATCGCACGCTGCAACAGGGCAGCCGCCACCGAGGAATCCACACCACCGGAGAGACCAAGAATCACCTCCTCATCACCCACCTGTTCACGGATATGCACTACCGCTTCATCAATATAGTGCGGCATCGTCCATTCCCTGCCACAGCCGCAGATATCATGCACAAAACGGGAAATAATCGCCGAACCCTGCTTTGTATGTGTCACTTCGGGGTGGAACTGCACCGCATAAAAACGGCGTGCTTCGTCTGCCATGCCGGCAATCGGCGTGGATTCGTTGCTACAGATAATTTGGAAGCCATCCGGCAGTATTGTCACCTTGTCACCGTGGCTCATCCAGACATCAAGGGCACCGTTCTCCCTGTCCTCAATACCCCTGAACAGTGGCGAGTTGCCGCTGGTGAAGATCTCGGCATAGCCGAACTCACGTATCATCCCCGTTTCCACCCTGCCACCAAGCTGATCGGCCATCGTCTGCATACCGTAACAGATACCGAGAACAGGTACACCCAGTTCAAACACTACCTGCGGCGCCTTTGGCGTCTCCGCTTCAAAAACCGAGTTCGGGCCACCGGAGAGAATGATGCCGGACGGAGCAAACGCACGAACCTCGGCTTCCGTCATATCCCACGGGTGCAGTTCGCTGTAAACCTCGGCCTCACGCACCCGGCGTGCAATCAGCTGGGTGTATTGCGAACCGAAATCAAGAATTAAAATACGTTCCATTTATTCTACCACCACGACACAAAGACACAAAAACCTTGTGTCTTCGTGGTTCAAAATCAGGAATTAAGCCTGTAATTCGGCGCCTCTTCGGTAATCGTTACATCATGCACATGCGACTCATGCAGGCCGGCGCCGGTAATGCGTACAAACTGCGCTCTTTGATGCATCTCATCAATCGAAGCAGCACCAATATAACCCATCGAGGCACGCAGGCCGCCCACCAGCTGATGCAGGATATCGGAGATCTGGCCCTTATAGGCGACACGCCCTTCAATACCCTCCGGAACCAGCTTCATCGCTTCATCGACATCACCCTGGAAGTAGCGATCCTTGCTGCCCTTCTTCATCGCACCGATAGAACCCATGCCGCGATAGGCCTTGTAGGTGCGTCCCTGATACAGAATTTTCTGTCCCGGTGCCTCATCGGTGCCGGCAAACATCGAACCGAACATACAGGTGGCCGCACCTGCGGCCATTGCCTTGGCAAAATCACCGGAGAACTTGATGCCGCCATCGGCAATCACAGGAATACCCAGTTCACGCCCTGCCTCGGCGCAATCCATGACTGCGGTCAGCTGTGGCACACCCACGCCCGCAACCACACGTGTAGTACAAATAGAACCCGGGCCGATGCCGACCTTTACAGCATCCGCCCCTGCCGCAGCCAAATCACGAACGGCATCGGCAGTCGCAATGTTACCGCCAATCACCTGAATCCTGTCGCCATACAGCCGTTTGATTTCACGCACCTGCTCAATGACACCGGCTGAATGGCCATGCGCCGTATCAACCACAACAGCATCCACACCCTCGGCAAACAGCGCTTCAAAACGCTCCATCTCTCTCGGGCCGACACCAATGGCCGCTGCCACCAGCAGGCGGCCCAGATCATCACGCACCGCTTTCGGATGTGCCGATGCCTTCTCGATATCGCGAACTGTAACCATGCCATGCAGATAGCCGGCAGCATCTATCACAGGCAGCTTTTCGATGCGATGCTCACGGAAAAGCTGCTTGCATGCCTTCAGGTCCGTACCGGGAGCAACGGTGACCAGGTGATCACGCGCTGTCATCAGATCCTTTACCGCCTTGCTGTGATCCGATTCAAAACGGATATCACGGTTGGTGATAATACCGCACACCTTGCCATTGCTATCCAGCACCGGAAAACCGGAAAAGCCGTGCTTATCCGAGAGACGACGCACATCAGCCAGTGCCATATCTTCGGTAACCGTAAGCGGATCCTGTACGACACCCGCCTCGTAACGTTTGACCCTGCGAACCTCGGCTGCCTGCTGCTTGTTGGTCAGGTTTTTATGGATAACACCGATACCGCCCTCCTGCGCCAGCGCAATGGCGGTGCCGGATTCGGTTACGGTATCCATCGCCGCCGAGACGACAGGAATGTTCAGACGGATGTTTTTGGTCAGTTGTGACGAGGTATCCACGCTCTTCGGCATCACCTGGCTTGCCTGCGGCACCAGTAGCACATCATCAAATGTCAGTCCTTCGCGAATATCCTGCATGTCGCCTCCGAGCCTATAAAAGGGAGGCATTCTATTCACACGGGAGAATTCAGCAAGGACGGTTATTGACATCCTATAACCCGCCCTCCTCTTCAGGCGCGGCGGGTATCTCTGTACGATCCTGCGACAGCACGCAGCACGGACAGAGATCAACAGCCGCGGCTGCAGCATACCTCATTGTGCGCCATGCAGCCGGCTTGCAACCATCATAATATGTACAGTACAGGAATCGGCCTGTAAACAGGCTCCTAACTCAGCACTCTCTCCACATCCGCCGGATCAAACTTCTGCTTATCGATTCGCAGGTAGGCGACACCCTCTTCGGCAACAATTTTGGACTCATGCACACCGGTAACGCCTGCCAACCTCTCATTCAGCGCCTCAATATCATGCAGCAGGTGTTCATCAATATGGGCCATGTAATTGGAAAGGTAAGCCGGCACCTGCATGCCCAGCGCCACAACCGCCCAGAACAGTGCTGCCAGCGAGCAGGCAAAAAAGACGCCCTCCAGACCAAAGGCACCATAAAGAAGGCCACCGCTGCCACCGCCCACAAATGCTCCGAAAAACTGCGATGTTGAATAGACGCCCATAGCTGTGCCTTTCCCGTCAATCGGCGCCATTCTTGAAATCAGTGAAGGTAAACTGGCCTCCAGCGCGTTAAATGCCACAAAGAAAAAGAGCATGCCCGCCCCCACGGCCAGCAACGAAGCGTGGAAGAAAACCAGCATCAACTCGGACACCGCAATCATGACAATGCAGCCGAGAAATATCTGTTTCATCTTCTGCTTCTTCTCGGCAACGATAATCAGCGGCACCATGCCAAAGACAGAAAGCACAAGAATCGGCAGGTAAAACCATCCATGCTCCTCACTTGGAAGATTGAGGTAATCACGCAGCACGAATGGCAGGGCGCTAAACATCGCCATCATAATGCCATGCTGAATCATGATACCGAAATCGAGACGCAGCAGCTGCGAATCAAACAACACCTGCTTCAGTTGTGCAGGCATGGTTTCGACATCACGGTGGGTCACGCAATGTTCAGGCTCCGGCACAATCAGATAGAGCACACCGATGCCGACAATGGCAAGCACGGCTGTCAGCCAGAATATGCCTGTGACACCCATAATATTGTTAAGAAACGGGCCAACCACCAGTGCCAGCGTAAAGGACATGCCGATCGACACACCCATAATGGCCATCGCCTTGGTTCTGTGCTCCTCACGCGTCAGATCTGCCAGCAGCGCCATCATGGCGGCGGCAATCGCGCCGGCCCCCTGAATGGCACGCCCAATAATGACACCTGTAATGGAATCGGACATCGCCGCTATCACACTGCCGATGGCAAACAGCATCAAGCCGATGGCAATCATCGGCTTGCGCCCAAAGCGGTCTGAAAGCATGCCAAACGGAATCTGGAACAGCGCCATCGTCAGCCCATAAATCCCCAGCGCAAGCCCGACCAGCGTAGGCGTGACGCCTTCAAGACCTTCCGCATAGAGTGAAAATACAGGCAGGATCATGAACAGGCCCAGCATACGAAGGCCGTAGATGCCAGCCAGTGAGAATACGCCCTGGCGTTCGATTGGATTCATAGCTATCCGTCTCTCTGTTTATATTTTATGTTTTGCCGGGCGCAATGCATGCAGGGTAAACAGCGCTGTGGAAAAGAGCAGCATGGCGCCGCCCTGATGCGCCACACCGAGAGGAACCGGCACAACCAGCAGCAGCGTTGACACACCCAGCAGAAACTGAACTATACCCATGGTCAGCATCAGGCTGAAACCGAGACGCGCCCGACCAACCAGTTCAAAGCGTCTGGCGTAAAACCAGATAGCAACAATGCAGAGCAGCACTGACTCGGCCAGCAGGCGATGATCAAACTGAACCGCAGCAATATTCTCAAAGAAGTTCAGATAAAACGGCTCAATCATGCCATAACCTTCAGGAATGAAGCTGCCATCCATCAGCGGGAATGTATTGTAGGCAAATCCAGCTTTAAGACCGGCCACAAAACCGCCGGCGGTAATGGTCACCGCAATCAAAGCCGTCAACGCAACAAGCAGCCGGCGCAACGGACGCACATCAAACAGTGATGCCTCGCCTCCCGGATAGAGCAACTCCAGTCCGACCCAGAAGATATAACTATAGATCACGAAGGCTGCTGTCAGGTGTGCGGTTAGCCGGTACTGGCTGACATACGGACTGTCGAAACCGCTGCTGACCATGTACCAGCCGAGCAATCCCTGCAGACCGCCGAGCACAAACATGATGATCAATTTCGGGCGCAGCGACTTCGTAAGTTTGCCGGCAAACAGGAAATAGAGAAACGGCAGCAGGAAAAAGAGCCCGATCAGCCGCCCCCAGACCCGGTGAATATATTCGAGCATGAAAATACCCTGATAACCCGCCAGATCCATATCCGGATTCAGTTCGTAAAACTCGGGAATTTTTTTATAGTGGGCAAACGATTCCAGCCACGCATCCTCAGTCAGTGGCGGAATCCAGCCCATCAGTGGATCCCATGTCATCATGGAGAGCCCTGAATGGGTCAAACGGGTCGCACCGCCAATCACCAGCATAATGAAAATGGCAGCACAGACAAACAGAAGCCAATAGGCGATCTGCCTGTTATTTCTTGATTCGATATCGCCCGACATACCTAACCCTCACTGCCTTCAGCCGGCACAGCACGCCCCCTGATCAGAACAGGCAGCACAACCGCCGCAAAAAGAACACCGCTAAGCACCGCTACAACACCGCCCAGACCGACAAGATCCTGCGGTGTCACAAAGGCATCGACACCAATATCCTGCGCTGTGCCGACCACCTTGCGCTTCATGCCGTGACCTCCGCCCCAGGCAAGGCCGATAATGTGTACAAACTGGCCGATAGCATAGGCATAGACCTGGATCCTTGCCCATTTCAGGTTGGGTACGGCATAACCGAACTGCGGCAACCAGTGGTACGTCATGGCCATGAAGGCCATGGTTACAGCAACGATGGAGCCATGATAATGCGCCGTGATCAGTGTGCTGCTCTCACCAATAAACAGGCCCAGCACACCACCGAGCGCAAAAAGACCGATAGAGAAGAGCAGAGACATGTAAAGATGGTGGTTCTCCCTGGTTGGTGCATCGCCCTTCATCATGCCCAGGAACACCATCAGGCCGATAACGAAAGCGGCAATGCCATTACCGTCGCGCATCAACCAGACAAACCAGATATTAAAATCGGGATCGGTCACTTCACGTGTCAGCAACGGCCAGGAGGCGCCCAGAACACAGAATACAGTAACGGCAAACAGGCCGACAACAACCTTCGAATTGCCGGGAACCCTTGCCCCGCAGATGCCTGCCAGCCATAGCCAGCAGACCATCAGCAGCAGCGTATGGGCAAACTGGAGAACATGGCCGCCGGCCCAGAAAAGCGTTTCAAAATAGGCGCGCCCTTCCAGAGGTTCGGCCATGCCCTGCATCGAAACAAATGTCCAGACCAGCGCAATAATGGCCATCAGGCCGGCAAATGCAGCACTCCATATGCCAAAGCGAACGGCGCCTGTCCCATCCGATGCCAGCAACTCCTTCCACGAGATGGTGAACAGGGCGCGGATCACGAGCATCAGAATTCCGAAACCAAACAGCACCAGCCCCTTTCTGAAGAAGCGATTATCCTCAAGCATCGGCACATAGTTGTTGGTCAGCGGATTGGCATCAGCCAGCAACGGTGCAATACCTGCAAATACGCCACCCAGCACCACAAGCAGCATCGCCAGCTTACTCCAGCCAAGCCCCTTCTCACTGGAGCCCAGCGTCCAGAATACAGCGGCAATGGCAAGCAGCCACCAGAGCACCGTAAAGTCGACATGCAGTACAAGCGCGGTATAGAAGAAGTCCTTCCAGGGCATCTCATAGGTGGTACGGGCCAACGCCAGAAGCAGCGGATAAACACCGGATGCAAGCAGAAAGCCAACAGCAATGGTCAGCCATCCCGACGCAACACTTAACCGTTCTCCATCAAGCTTGGGAAGTGAGAAACCTCTATTCATATTGTTCACCTTTTCTGCCTACTTAACTGGCGCCGAACTTTAGCATTACGGTCATTTCAGCGCAGCAGCTTTCTTGCATTGATCAACTGGCCGAACACAATAACGATTATTCAGTAACGATTAATTTTCCAACCATCGATGCATGTCCGGCACCACAAAACTCGCCGCAGATTACATCAAATGTACCGGCCCTTTTTGGTGCAAACTCGATGGTCTTGATCTCGCCTACTTTAATCCGGTTCTGTAATCTCAATTCACGTACAACAATGGCATGCTTCATATCTTTGGATGCCAGTTTAAGGCGGTAAATTTTGCCTTTTTCAAGCTCCAGTATGAACTTTCCAAAATCATAGTTTCTGGCAAGCATATAAACTTCGGAACCTGCCGGAGGATGTACAATCGGCATCCCGTTCTCATCTTCTCTTACAGTATAACGGGCAACCATCTGATCAACTTTACCGATAAACTCGGTCAATTGCTCTTTAGTGATTTTAACCTTTTCCACCTTCAGATCCGGGCGACTCTCAAGTACCTTCATGGTGGCGATGGAGATCATCGTTCCCACAATCAGAACCGTTACTATCAGAAGTGGAAAATTAATGCCTTTTTTTGTTTCCGGTTTATTCATCAAACACCTTCCAACAGAATTGCACGAATACTAGCCTGCAACAGAGCCGCTGCACAGAAAAAGATTAACTTTACCTGCAGAATTTATGAAATAGAGTGCGCGCATAAACTTTGTTGATGGAGATAACCCGGATATGCCGCAAAAACTTGCCTATAAGGCTTCCAATAAATTCATTGTCACGGTGATCATGGCGCTCTCCGTTACCATTATGGGCAGCACCATTGTCATGTGGTATCTCGGCTCCTTCACAGAGGCCACCGTTAAAAAAGGGGTATCAGAACCCTATCGGGTAGCCTACATGCTCAATATCGGCCCTTACAATAAGATCGAAAACACACTGGAACGCGTAGCTGAACACCTGCGCAAGGCCAATATTGAGCCGAAAACACCATTTTTGCTTATTCTCGATAATAACAGTGTTGTCGAAAGCAAGCGTCGCAGCAAGGTTGGGTACCTGATTTCAAAACGCGATTATGTGCCGGGGCCGCTGGAAACCGAAACCCTTCCGGTTCGCGATGTTCTGATCGCCACATTTGAGGGTGGCGCCATGATGGGCTCATACAAAGGCTATGAAGCGATGAAAAATTGGGCGAAGAAATATGGCTACACGCTCTCGCTTCCGGCGCTGGAAATTTATCATCCTGACGGTATCATGGAATACCAGCTTGCCGTCAAAAAAGAGAGCCAGGCTTCACAGCATTAGCCCGAAAACATCATCGGTATCGGCATATTACCATGCCGATACCGTTTTTTTGTCGATCACCCCGGAATATGGGAGATAAAGTAATAGAGAAACCAGGCAAATATGATGGCAGTTAATCCCAAGCCTGCCAGAATCTTGTTACGCTCTTTCTTATCCATCATAATCTCCTTGGTTCATAAATTTTAATGTAGTGATGTTCTTTCAACTTTAAGGTCATGGGGAATCTCTTTCCAGAGCCTCTCCACCCGCGCTTTGGCATTTGCCAACTGCTCAGCGCTTATCCTTGTGGTAATAGCTCGCAATCGTTTCTCTGAATATTTGTCGCCAAGCGATGTAGCAAGCCAGAACCACACCGTCGCCTCCTGATAATCCTCCTCTACGCCGTCACCCAAGACATACATTTCGCCGAGGTGATACTGCGCCTTGGGAACACCTTGCATGGCTGCAGCCAGCAGCAGTTCATGAGCCTTTTTATAATCCTGCTTAAGATTGCCCCCCCCTCGCGCATAGAGAAGCCCCAGTTTATACTGGGCAATCCTGTCACCGGAGCGTGATGCTGCCTGAAGCTCTTTCACTTTTTCATCACTGACAGATAGCGCAGCAGCCTGCTCTACCTTCTCATCGGGAGGTGTAATCGCATAGGTTTTATAAAGCGAAAATGCGAACAGTAAAATTACGATAGCAATAAATGTTTTCATCAATTCCTCAAATTAGTGGATTTTGACTCCGCCTCATAAACCGGATCCTGAAGCAACTGTTCAGACTGCCCTTTGGCGTCAAAAGCGAATCCTACTAGGAGTTTCACGATCTTGGAATCTGTCTCCGCAATGCTTCGGCAATGTCTGCAGGTGCTGTATGATCACTCATCATGTCCGACACCTCTCCCTGCGTATTGATCAGAAAGAGATAGCTGGCATGGCTGACCAGATAACTGTCTCCTTGTCTATCTCCTTCATCACTAAAAAACTCCACCGAATACTTTTCAGCAACCTGCCTGATCTCATCCATAGAACCTGACAGGCCGATGATCTTCGGATGAAAAAAGGCGACATACCTGCTCAGGTGCTCGACACTGTCACGCATCGGATCAACAGTAATAAATAGCGGTTGCACCTTCGCCCTTTCGCCTTCACTTAACAGATCCAACGCCTCGGCAACATGGTTCATTGTGGTCGGACAGACATCCGGACAGTGGGTATAGCCAAAAAAAAGCAGCACGAGCTTACCGCGAAACTGCTGCAGTGAAACGGGACCGGAGTTGCTGTGGAGAACAAAATCACCGCCAATGCGGCCTGAGTCGAATGCCTCTTCATCGGAACCGGCCACAAACAGCGAGACGATCGCTGCAAGCACAAGGGCTATCACAATCAATATTATGACAACCGAACGCATCTGTGTTTGTTTGGACATATACCAACCGCTCCGGATCAGATCTGAACCGGAACTATATAGAGAAAGACGGATAAATCATCCGTAATGAGCAAACAATCAGACAGCGTCGATAACCAGCACGCCAAAGAGAAGAATAAAATAGACCAGTGAAAAGGCAAAAACACGCATATCACAATCACGGTCTGAGAGAAGGAAGCGCACAGCCGTGAAAAGAAAAACTGCACTCAAGACAATGGAAGCAACCAGGTAATAGAAACCGGCCATCCCGAAGAAGTATGGAAGTGTCGCTACAGGCAGTAAAACGGCTGTATAGATCGCAATGCGAATCTTGGTGGCCTGCACACCGCAGGCAACAGGGATGACGGGTACATTGGCGCGCGCATAATCCTCACGATATTTAAGCGCCAGAGCCAGGGCATGCGGCTGCTGCCATACCACCATAATCGCAAACAGAATCCAGGCTGCAGCATCAAGCTCACCCGTGACAGCGGCATAACCAACCATCGGCGGCACTGCTCCGGCAATACCACCCAGCTGATTAGCCCAGGGCGTTGTCCGCTTAGCCATTATCGTATAAACCACGACATAGCCAACGACACCCACCGCAGTAACCAGTGCTGTAAGCGGATTTACCACATAGCCCATCAATGCAAGCGAGCCAACGGAGAATAGCAGGGCGACACCCAGAGCATCTCTGACCGGAATAATATCCAGCGCCATGGCCCGATTGCTTGTGCGCTTCATGATACGGTCAATATCACGATCATAGATGTTATTAAGCATGCATGAACCGGCAGTTGCCAGCCCAAGGGTCAGAAAGGTCCAGAAGATCACGCTCCAGTCAGGTAGTATGCCGTGGTTACCAAAGTAGATACCGGTCAGGGCGGCTACCAGTGTAAGGCCGACAATACCGGGCTTGGCAATCGAGACATAGGCAGAGAGAAGTGAATGTTGCTCAATACCCTGGTCAAGAACCTGATCGGACATGGTCTACCCCCTTTGTTTCGTATTCAACAATCGATGACTTCGTAACAATCAGCTAATGCACCATGGACGGGCGCATAAATCAATGACGTATACACAACCCACCGATTTTCAGGGAAAGTGAAAATAGCGCCTATTTTTCTGACGTTTTCCATTTGGACGGCTTGCAACCCTCCAAATGGCCGTCGGCCTCTTTGCCGCATTTTTCGCTTTCCGTAAAATAAAAAGACCATAGACGGACTTTTTATAACTTCACTGGAATTGAACCAATTCAATCACCAGGGTAAAGATAGAAGTATATGTTTACCGTGATGATGAATAGTTGCAAATAAAAGGAGAGCGGCTCCCCGCACGGGGGAGCCACTCTTTACCTCTATCAGTGAGCCTCGGCGTGTTTGCGCGCCTCCAGATCATACTGAATCGCAGGGTTCTTACCATAACCGTATGGAGTCCATCCCTCAGGGATGATCAACGGATCAGGGAAGTTGCCCTGGCCAGGAACAGTAGCCGTCTGGGAGAATTCCAGAGACTCGGAGTTCCATGGATTCTGAGGTGCCTTCTTACCGGCAATCGCACCATGGATGAAAGCTACAATCGTCAGCAGTGCCGATACGAATGTAATATAGACACCGATGGTAGACCAGTGATGAGCTGATGTGATCACCGGATTGTCAGCGAACATAGCATAGTCCATGTAACGACGCGGCATGCCTTCGATACCGGCGAAGTAAAGCGGACCCATCACCATGTTCATACCGATGAAGAAGCCAACAGCAGTCAGTTTGGTCAAAGCCTCGTTGCAGTAGCGGCCTGACAACTTGGGCATGTAGTAGAACACACCTGCAAAGATTGCCATTGCACCTGCCACAGCCATTACATAGTGGAAGTGGGACATAATGACATAGGAATCGGAGATACCGTAGTCAATCGACGACAGTGCATTCGGAATACCGGTCAGTGCGCCGATAATCAGCATCAGGTATGCACATACAGCCCAGACCATCGGACCGGTATATTCAACCGCACCCTTGTAGAGCGTCATGATGGTATTCAACATGAATATGCCGAACGGCAGCGAAATCAACAGCGTTGTGAAGGTCTGCAAAACACGCAGCCAGTCCGGAAGACCGGCAACATAGGCGTGGTGAACCCACACATCACCACCAGCCGGAATGAACATCATGATTGCAAATACGGTCGCACGATAGTTGAACCAGTCGTTGCGAGAGAATGTTGCAAAGATTTCAGCAATCACGCCCATGAACGGCAGCAGGATCACATATACCGCCGGATGCGAGTAGAACCAGAAAAGGTTCTGATACAGCAGCACGTCACCACCCGCTTCCGGATTATAGAAGCCGAAGCCCAGATATTTATCCAGAGAAAGCAGCAGCACAGATGCAGCCAGTACTGGCACGAAGATCAGCTGGATAATGTTTGCCGAGAATACACACCAGACCATGATATTCATCTGGAACCAGCCCATGCCCTCTGCACGCATGAATGACACGGTACATGCCAGGTTTACGGCACCGAACACGGAAGACATACCCAGCACGATAACAACCAGGGAGTAGAGCGCGGTATTACCAACATTCTCGGTCAGGGAATATGGCGGATAACCGGTCCACATACCATTATAGGAATCAGGAATAACCAGGTTAGCCAGTGCGATCAGGATACCGGACCACAGGAGCCATACAGAAAAGGCATTGACGCGAGGGAAGGCCATATCTTTTGCACCGATCATGATCGGAACAGCCCAGTTGGCGAAGAAACCGAGCAACGCGGGAATCTGGAAGCCCAGAATCATTACCGCACCGTGCATGGTAAGCCACAGATTGTAGACATTACCATCTTCGGTCAGATCCGGGCCCACAGAACCCAGCTCAATACGCATTGCTGTCGCAGCAAGGCCCGCCACAACGAATGATGCAATTGCGCCAATCAGATACCAGACACCGATAACCTTATGGTCAAGGGTGAACAGCCACTCTTTTACTGTTTTGGGATTACCCGGCTTACCGCCCGGCTCATGCCCCATAAAACCACTCATAAGTTACTCCTCCTACTTAAATTTGCGCTTCAGAAGAAGCGGTGTTTTCAACAACTTCAGCAGCAGGTGCCACGTCAGCTTCGCCCAGTTCGGATGCCATAAAGGCATCATAGTCAGCCTGGGAAAGTACTTTTATCTTACCGAACATACGGGAGTGGTTCTCACCGCAGTACTCACGGCAGGTAATGACACTTTCACCCACTACATCAGGCATGAACCACTCCCAGGTAATACGGCCAGGCATCAGGTCTTCCGTTACACGGAACTGATTCATATAGTGAGAATGGACCACATCGTCACTGGTCATACGCAAAACAACAGGCTTGCCTACAG
This sequence comes from uncultured Zetaproteobacteria bacterium, assembly GCA_964559845.1. Taxonomy (GTDB): domain Bacteria; phylum Pseudomonadota; class Zetaproteobacteria; order Mariprofundales; family Mariprofundaceae; genus WSZY01. Next base: position 47,132 of record CAZLJF010000007.1, read on the forward strand.
GAACAACCAGTTCATCGTAGGTTTCAACACCGTTCTCATACTCGTATGTCCAGTTCCACATCGCACCGGTCAGCTTCACCTCCTGGGCATCAGCAGGAACTTCACGATAGTGGTTGTGAAGATCAAACCCCATAGCATACAGCCACAGGTCATCCGCCAGGAAGAGAACCATTGGGATCACAGCCCAGCCAATACGAGCCTGCGCACCCAGAGTCGGCTGCTGGCCAGTCTGGTTGGTGGCACTGCGACGGAAGCCAAGCAGCAGCCAGAGGCAGAAGATAGAGAACAACACACCGATAACGGTGATATCAACCATAGTCTCATGCCACATCTGGTCATAGTGAGCATGCGGCGTCAGGCCGTTGTAGCTCTCACGGTGGGCAGGATTGCCGGTAAATGCAAATGCGGAAGTTGCAAATGCAGGAGTCGCAGCCAGTGCCGCAAGACCCTTAAACATCATAGATTTCAGTTTCATTCGAATTATCCCCCTTACACCCACAGAAATATTTGCAACAACGCAACAATGCCCAGGATATTCACAAAGTGAACATACATGGTCATGGAGCGTGCGTAAGACGGACTCAGGCGACCCTTCATAGCCGCCTGCAGCGGCGTCAGCATCACCAGAAGACCGATAACAATATGAGCAACGTGGATACCGGTAAAGCCGAACAGCGCAGTCGCATAAGCGTTAACACCTGCAGTAAAGCCCTGAGCAGCAAGATCACTCCAGTTACCGATCACGCTTGCCATGAAGCCGGCCCAGATCACAACAGAGATCAGAGTCATCATGACGAAACCAGAAGCATCGCCTGCCTGCTGTTTCTTGCGCGCCAGACCGATAGTGATACTGGACAACACCAGAATTGCAGTCTCCACAACCGGAGCATGAATTTCAGGCGTGCCGACCGGAGGCCATACAGGCGCACCGATACGTGCAACCCAGTAGCCGGCCAGAACGCCGCCCACAGTCATCACTTCAGTTCCGATAAACATTAACATCGCTGGTGGAGACCAGCCCTCATCATCAATAACGCCGATGGTTTCACCAGCCCAACCAAGACCGCCAAGCACGGTCAACGCAGCACCAATGGCCAGGCAAGCCATTGCTGCAGCTGCCTGTTCATAGTTGAACTGCAGCATAAAGGCCCATGGCAGGAACAAGCCCGAACCGAAACCCACCATCAGTGGATACGGACTTGTGTGCCAGTGCCGAGTTTCATGTACGATTTGACTCATCTACAACACCCTCCTCTAGGATTTTCTAACACTGTTTTTAATAAATAATTATAGGCTTTTTCATGAAACCAAGGGGTGACCCAAATTCAAAAAAAGACGTTTGATTTCACTTCAAGTTACCGAAATAAAACAGCTTTTTATCTTTAAAGCCACTCCATACAGCCACAATTGAGCCATAATTGATGGGCAACAATACGTACCCACGCAAAAACTGCAAGCCCTTTTATGAAAAAAAATTAACACTTCATTCATGTGAAATAACCTACAAATCCAGTTGGTTTCTGGTATTGAAATCTCTGCCTGCGAAGTCCTGCCCCCCTTCACTTCCAATCGATTGATGGCAGGTTTAGCTTGCTGTAACATACGACTCCATACACAGGGGAGAGCAGATGAGCACAGACGCACTCACGATGAAGATTCATCCCGCAACCTATGGATAAAGAGGGGCTGCCCGCGCATATTCAGGCATTTCTTGATCCGGCCACCTATCCGCATCCGGTCAAAGAGATCAGGCTGATTCAAACCCATATCTCATGGGTGTTCCTGACCGGTGGCGTCGTCTACAAAATAAAAAAGCCCGTCAACTTCGGCTTTCTCGATTTCACAAGCCTTGCGAAACGCAAACGGGCATGTGCAGATGAACTGAGGCTCAACCGCCGGCTGGCCCCTGGAATCTATCTGGATGTTCTGCCTCTATACAGGAGCGAAGGCGGCTACCGGATCGGCAACAGCCCGGGCAATCGGCATCACATTATCGATTACTGCCTTAAAATGGTCGAGTTTGATCAGAATGATCTCTTTGACCTCCGGCTTGAACAAAACCGCTTCGACCCGCAATGGATGGATCAGCTTGCCCTCTCCATCGCCCGCTTCCATCTGACCGCCGAGAACAGCCCTTCTATTGAGCAGTTCGGCAATCCGGAACTTCTCTACGACCATATTCAGGCAAGCCTGCATGTTGCCGGGGAGCATCTCCACGCAGGCCGGATGATCCGGGTTCTGGAGAGCTTGAAACAGAAAAGCAGGAAGTGGTTCAGTGCAGCAAAGGAAGCGCTGGCAGCACGGCAACACGACCACCATATCCGCAATTGCCACGGCGACCTCCATCTGAAAAACATCGCCCTGTTCAATAACAGGCCCACTGCTTTTGACTGCATTGAATTTAATGATGAGTTCCGAATGATTGACACCATGAATGATGCAGCATTCCTTGTGATGGACTGCGATGCCCGTAACCGGGCGGATCTTGGCTATCGCTTTCTCTCACGCTACCTTGAGCAGACAGGTGATTACGCAGGTCTGGAGCTACTCCCACTCTATCTCTCATACAGGGCAGGTGTACGGGGAAAAGTTTCGTGCCTATCGGCCGACAACCCGGCCCTGCGACAGGATGAGGCCGCAGAACTATATAACGCTGCACGAGACTATTTTGTGCTGGCAGAGCAGTATCTTTCACATCGAAAGCCGCACCTGTTTATCATTGGCGGACTCTCCGGTAGCGGTAAAAGCCATCTCTCCCTGCTTGGGCTCCGGTATGAGAAAGCAATCATTATCCGTTCGGATGCCACACGCAAACGTATCGCCGAACATCACACCGAGCTTCCACTCTACAGCCAGACAATGCACCGTCTAACCTACCAGGCCATGTTCGATGCGGCAAAAACAGCCCTCAAGGCAGGTTTTTCGGTGATACTGGATGCCACCTTTCTGCACCCTGCAAGCAGACAGGCTGTGATAGAATTGGGTGCCACCCTGAACACTCCTCTCTCTTTCTACTGGCTGGAGATGGATAAAGAGCTACTTAGAAAGAGGATCAAACAGCGCGCCGCCAGAAACAGCGACATCTCGGATGCCGACCTGGAGGTGCTGAAAGGGCAGTTGGACAAATACCGGCGGCCGGATGAACCCTGCATACAGTTTGTTACAGACAGCAACAACTGGCCGATAAGGAAGCACTAAAAAGATACCTGATCTGCGAGCAAAGAGAAAACTGCGTTTTTTCCTTTGCACTCTGATTTATTGCAAGGACGCAATAAATCAGCATCTCCATGGCAGAAAAGAAAGAGTGACCGCTACAGCACCTCGGTTGCATGCGCGGCAAGCCGTGAGCGCTCACTCTCTTTCAGTACAATGTGCCCTGCATGCGGCCAGTCCGCAAACTGCATGACAACTTTAGAGAGGCCGTTGGTGTGTGCCGTCAGGTATGGTGTATCGATCTGTGCATTGTTACCCAGAATAATAATTTTCGAACCCTCGCCCATCCGCGTTACGATAGTCTTCATCTGGTGCGGTGTCAGGTTCTGCGCCTCATCAACAATCAGCCATGTGCGCGTAAAGGTACGGCCACGCGCAAAGGAGAGGGCAGCAATCTCAATCCGGTGTTCTCCCAGTATGGATGCGAGATCCTGTGACTCCTCGCCCAGCAGATAGGAGAGGTTATCGGTAATGGCGCCCATCCACGGCTCCATCTTCTCTTTCTCTGTACCCGGCAGATAGCCGATATCCTGCCCCATCGGCACTGTTGCCCTTGTCACCAGAATCCGGTCATAAATGCCGACATCCAGTGTCTGGTGAAGACCGCAGGCCAGCGCCAGCAATGTTTTGCCCGACCCGGCAAGTCCCAGCAGGCTGACCATATCCAGATCAGCATCCATCAGCAGGTTCATGGCCATATCCTGCTCCAGATTCCTTGCCTGCACTCCCCATACCGCATGACGTTCGCTGCGGTGTGAATAGGAGTCATCCATCTGCACGACACGCTCCTCACCTACATCCCTGCAGCGATAGGCAATTTCACGTTCTCCCGGCGGCAGAATGAAGCTGTTGATGTTTGGCAATGATACATCTTGCGGCCACGTCACCGTATAACGGTTGCCATGATCGAGTTCCGTGACCTTCATGCCTTCGGACATGGTGGCCCAATGCTCATCATCGACCTTTACCTGGCCGCTGGAGAGCACGTCAAGATCCTCAACCACCCGATCCGAGCGGTAATCCTCCGAGACCAGCCCCACAGCACGCGCCTTGATGCGCAGATTGATATCCTTGGAGACAAGGATGACATCTCGATCCGGATTCTCCTTCTGCAGGGACATCGTGACAGCAAGAATCCGGTTGTCACCATAGTCGCGCGAAAAGGATTCCGGCAATATATCTGAAACATTGTGACTCATCTGAAAGAACAGACGGCCGCCACCGGGCAGGGGGCACCCTTTCGTCATATCATCGACATCGCTGATCTCATCCAGATAACGGGATACCTCACGCACATTGCGGGCAAGCTCGTCCACACCACGCTTGACCTTGTCCATCTCCTCAAGCACTACCACGGGAAGCACAACATCATGTTCATCAAAGCGGCTTAACGCATTGGGATCATGAATCAGAACATTGGTATCAAGGACATAAATCTTACGTTCATGCGGTGCTATCACGACAATCTCCTTTACTGCACATTTCAATAGATAGCGTGGCAGAAACCGGAAGGGATGCAAGTTCATTTTTGATTGGAGAAACAGTGCCTGACAAATGCTTGACAACCATCTGATGATGGGCATGATTCGCCGCGTTCGCGGGTATAGCTCAGTTGGTAGAGCGCGACCTTGCCAAGGTCGAGGCCACCGGTTCGAACCCGGTTACCCGCTCCAGATTAGAGGGGGCATTTAAGTCGAAGGGCTTTGGCCCCCTTTCTTTACTAAAATTGATCTATACGGCAGGGTGGCTCAGTGGTACGGCGGAGGACTGCAAATCCTTTATTCGCGAGTTCGATTCTCGCCCCTGCCTCCATTTTTCTACTGCCCCTGGCAATCGCATCTCCCGAATACTATCCGGCTTTCACTTTTTAAGTGCCTCGCGGCTGCTTGCACCATCACTATCAACACCCGGCGATATCAAATTAATACACTCCCTTTCGCTCACTCCTCTCCAGATAGTCATCATAATCTGGCTGGCACAATGGCTGAAAAACAGGAAGCAGCATTCATTCTTCTTGCCCTAAGCTCACTGATTGGCATGATTCTGTCCGGCATCCGTATGCCGGGATGGTGGAATTGGTAGACACACGGGACTTAAAATCCCGAGGACTTAACTGTCCGTGCGGGTTCGACTCCCGCTCCCGGTACCACAACTGATGCGGGAGGTACTCATGCAAGAAGGCTCCTGTCTGCGCATCTATCTGTCCGAATCGGATAGTATAAATGGCAAACCTGCCGTAGAAACCATTTTGCAACTCTGCCAGCAAAGCGGCCTGGCCGGTGTAACTGTGCTGCGCGGCATTGAAGGGCTGGGCTCACATGGTGTCCACTCCACCTCTTTCCTCTCCCTCTCCAGCAGTCTTCCGATTGTAGTCGAGGCCATCGACACCACCGACAAAATTGATGCAGCCGTGGCGTCGCTACGGCCATATCTGCTTGGCAAACTGGTGGCAACATGGCCAGTATCCCTGCTGAAGAATTGATAAAGGGGGATATATGCGTGAAGTTTTCCGGAAAGTACCACTCTTCTCCGAACTGAATGATTCGGAACTGGATGCCGTGGTTGCCCTGGCATCAACCAGCAATGTTCCCAAAAAAAGCATAGTGGTTCAGGAGGGTGAAACAGGGAATGCCCTCTATGTCATCCTTAAAGGATCGGTAAAAATATCCTACTACGCACCGGATGGCCGTGAGGTGGTTCTCTCCCTGCTTCAGGAAGGCTCCATCTTCGGGGAGATGTCACTGCTGGACAAACAGCCGCGCTCCGCTACGGTCAGCACGCTTGAAGACTCCAGGCTGGCACAGATTCGCCAGGGTGACTTTGAACGCCTGCTTTTAAATCAGCCTCAGATCACCCTGAAGCTTCTGGCCGAAGTGGTATCGCGTCTGCGCCGTACCAGCATGGTCCTGGAGCGCATCAGCACCATGGATGTGCCGCACCGCCTGTATGATTATATTCAGGATTACTGTGAACGCTTCGGCAAAGAGGATGAGGATGGCTTCTGTGCTGTTAAACTGCCAACACATCAGCTTATTGCAGATCAACTATCAACCAGCCGCGAAACCATCTCCCGCGCCATCAGCGCCCTGAAAAAAGAGGAGATCCTGCTTCCGGCCACAGGCAGGGGCGAAGTTCGGGTTGATATGAATGCCATTGAAACCCTGCTCTTCGCCATCCAGTAAACAGACCTGAACAGGCCGGGTTGACTTCAGCGTAAGCCTCCCTATAGTTCGCCGCCTCATGACGCGGGGTGGAGCAGTGGTAGCTCGTCGGGCTCATAACCCGAAGGTCGTCAG
>CAZLJF010000008.1:0-4334 GCA_964559845.1 uncultured Zetaproteobacteria bacterium
TCTCACCACCAACAAAATGGAAGCCTCGAAATGACGGTTGATCGAGGTCCCCAAATATTATTAATGAGCAGTTTTTTCAAAAACAGGAGGGGAAATGGGAGTGGTTCATATTATTGATGATGATCACATATATCGAGAAGTGATCGTTGAGATTATTCAGACGCTTGGTTTTTCTACAAGAGATTTTTCTTCAGGGAGCAGCTATCTGCACTATGTCGGGCAGGATAAATACATTTTGCCTAAGGCTATTTTTTCTGATATGGATATGCCGGGCATAGATGGCCTTGCTATGCTGCATAAAGTGCTGCACTGTTATCCTGGCATACCCTGTTACCTTGTAACCGGTGATCCGGATCAATTTGGCAGGTTGGAACTTTCAGAATCCGCCGTAAGAGAAGTTTTGAGAAAACCTGTCAACCCCGGGAAGATCAAGTCTATTTTACAATCTCTGTCATAGCGGTGTTTGTAAAACCATAATGCTGTCTTCGTTTGCATAGAGATAGTCGCCTGGGTTAAACAGAACATCGGCAAAACGTAGAGGGATATCACATACTCTCTGCCCCCGTTTCTCTGTTTTTTTTTGGATGGTGGTCAATGCCTTGATGCCAGCAATATCGACGTTGGCGATATCAGCAGAGTCCTGAAAACCGGTGCAGTAACCTGCAGTTTCTCCGGTGTCTGCGCGACTCTTTTCGCTGATTTGCCTCGGGAAAAAAGTATGCTGGAGACGGTTTGCATGGTAACAGGGATGGTGGGTCATTATAAAAATGGTGTTAACAGTTCCTGATCACGATACGCTTCCGTTTAACATGAAACAAAAACAACGCACCCGGACTTTTTCCATTCTGTGATATGAAACATCTGTCATGGTATGAAAAAGTCCAGGCGTATTAATCCGGTTATGAGTGAGGCGTACGTGACTCAAGTTATACGATCACTTTGCTGTATCGCACTGTTGCTAATGGCGAGGGTATCTGCGGCAGTAGCCGGAACTTCCCCGGAGAGGCAGCGGTTTGAATGAGGCAGATCTCCGGATCGGGGCCATTCCGATTGAGGAGACGCGCCGCTATGTGCAACAGGTAAAGGCTTCTGTTGGCATGGTTGTGCGGATGCATGCACCGAAAGATGAAGGATAGTGTAAATTGTCGGCGATATTTCATCGTAGTGCAGATGAGCCATTAAGGCAGAGGCTGAAAGAGAAGCTGAAATATATGCTTCCCCGCGTATCGAAGCAGACGCTGCACCGGTTTCTTGAAACTGTTTTGGAGCCGGAGGCCTCTGCAGAGCCGGTTGCGGAACGACTGCTGGATGAAAAGTGTACTCCCAATGAAATCTATCTTGCCCTGGTTTATTGCCGGAACGTGATGTTGATGAAGGGCCGCAACCTTCCCGACAGGGAACGGATCGTATATGTAAAGAAGCTTTTATTGCACCATGACCGGTTAACCGTCTTTTTGATGCGTGCTGTGGAACAGCGGCATGAACGTGAATGGAAAGGGCTGCAGGCCGAATTGCTGCGCGAGGGACATGCACATCTGTTAAGCAGGGCGAAGAGTCTGTGGTCCCGGGAACAGGAAATTGGCATCTATAACCATTACAAGGAGATGCCTGTTTTCGCAGTGGTTAAATTACTGCATGCGGGAGAGGAGAGCCTTACAATCAAGAGAAACAGAGAGATGATTACCGTTTTTTCGGCATCCGAAGACAGGAATAGCGCGTTTACCCGGCTGCCAAACAGTGAACTTTGCATGCAGCTTGTTGTAGAGGAAGCGACACAGAAAACCGTCCATTTGCGATATGGCGATTTTATTCAGGTCAGCAAAGAGAAACGGCGGGATATCCGGGTGCAGGTTGATGAGCCTATACCGATAACAGTGAAAGATTCAGGGTTTCAACAGTGGAAAGGCAGCGTACATGATTTCTCCGTGTCGGGGCTGGGTCTCTCATTTGCATCTGAAACACCCTTTCAGACCGGTGATGTGCTGGCCTTTTCACTGATGCTTCATGGACGGAGGCTTGCGGGCAAGGGGACGATTTCCTGGGTTCATCACAGCGCCGGCCATTGTCGGGCAGGTATGGGGATCGAATATGATCAGGAGAATCATCTTCGCCTTGCCAATGAGGTGCGCTGCAGACAAAAGGCGATTATGGGTGAACTGAAACTGAGAGGCATTCCGGATAGTCTGTTAGCAGGCTGAATCGGGGCGGGGGATATCGTCATTTTCTCAGTCACCATTTTTCGTGGGCCGCCTGTGAAATTGAGGTGACCTTGAACTCCAGAACACGGTAAAATCCGGAAAAAATGGATGTTTTCCAGCTTAGATGTACCTGCTTGCCGTGATTGGCGGCGAGAACTGATAGTTGCTGTTCAAGATCCAGCTTCCAGAAGCTTTCCAGAAAGGGCTCCAACGTTGTCAGAAGCCAGCGACAAGGGGGAAAGCGGTACAGCAGATGGTGGCCGGGCAGCGCACCATATTCAGTGAGTAGCAGTGTGCCGCCTGGTGCAATGGTACGCATACACTCCAACAGTGTGTTGATGCGCGCCTCCGGCGGCATCTCGTGCAGCAGAAAAAAGAGTACAATTGTTGAAAAGGAGTCCTGCCTGTAGCCGAGATGCTCGGCATTCATACGCGTAGCCAGCAGCCTTTCTGCAGGGGTTTTCCTGTGTGCCAGCGCCAGTTGAATAGTGGCCGCATCGGTGATGTGGAGAGCTTCCGGTTTCAACAGCCTGGCCAGCTTGGGAGTAAATTCACCATAGGCGCAGGTTAGCTGCAGCAGACATTTTTTCGGCGCCATCTCCAGCCGGGAGAGTGTGGCCTGCATCAGTTTACGGTATTGCCCGAAGAGAATGGCGTTGATGACCGGCTGATGATCGAAAAACCAGACCGCTGATTTCCACAGATATGCCCACCAGTAGTGGCGCGCCAGATACCATGGCATGCCATCCATGAAGTGACGATAGAGTTTCATGCTGGAGATGTTGCCACTCTGGTGCTCTGTTCGAAACAGCTTTACGCTTCAGAGTTCCACACACAGGTCAAGGCAAGGGATGTTTCGGGCAGAGCACTAGCTGATGTGGATGGCATTGGTAAGCGCCTCACCGCACTCAAACTGGCGGCAGTTTTCCAGTGTGGTCATGGCAATGTTCTGCAATGCCTGTTGTGTGAAAAAACCCTGATGACCGGTTACCAGCACATTCGGAAAGGTTAGCAGGCGCTCAAACAGATCATCCTGAATGATGCTGTTGGAGAGATCCTGGAAGAACAGCTCCTCCTCCTGCTCATATACGTCCAGTCCGAGGTAGCCCAGCTTGCCCGATTTCAGCGCTTTGATAACTGCGGTCGTTTCAATGATGGCACCGCGGCCGGTGTTAATCAGCATGACGCCATCGCGCATGTTCGCCACTGCCTTGTCATCAATGATATGAAATGTATCCGGTGTTAACGGGCAGTGAATGGTGATGATATCGGCCTGCGCTAGCAGGTTCTCAAACGGCATGTACTCCACACCGAGCTCTCTGCAGGCATTGTTGGGAGCGGTGTCCGTTGCGATTACGCGGCATCCGAAACCACGCATGATACGGGCAACCTCTGTGCCGATGCGGCCGGTGCCAAGGATGCCCACCGTTTTGCCATGCATGTCGAAGCCCTGCAGTCCCTGTAATGAAAAATTGCCCTCGCGTACCCGGTTGAAAGCGCGGTGAATATGGCGGTTCAGTGTCAGCATCAGCGCAACGGCATGCTCAGCAACGGCATGGGGTGAATAGGCGGGTACGCGTGCAACCGGCATGCCGATTTGCTGTGCATGTGCCATGTCAACATTGTTGAAGCCGGCACATCGAGGTGCAATTAGTTGAATGCCCGCTTGTGACAGGCCATCCAGGCATGGCTGATCCAGCTCATCATTCACAAAGGCGCATACGGCATCAAAGCTGTTGGCCAGCGCAGCTGTCTGGCTGTTCAACTGTGTTTCAAGAAAACTCAGCCGATGCCGTTCAGATTGCGGCAATGCAGCATTGGCCGCCTCCAGCGATTCAATGTCGTAAGGTTTGCTGCTGAATACAATGATCTTCACGGGATTTTTCCCATGTGGAAAAGCCGTCTCAGCCTGATGGGTGAAACGGAGATAAAAGACAGCATATGCATACTTCGGATATTAGGGGTACAACAGTCAGGGCGCAAATGGTCCCCAATTTTCGGACAGCTGTTTAAAGTGCAACCATCTACGCAATGGTTGTGACTTGGCCTCGGGCATCCGTTAGATACAATGTTGTCAGCCAGTGCTACGCGCAGACCAGGGTTGTGACTTGGCCTCGGGCATCCGTTAGATACAAT
>CAZLJF010000008.1:4434-52257 GCA_964559845.1 uncultured Zetaproteobacteria bacterium
AGGTCTGCTATGACTGGGAGTTGTGACTTGGCCTCGGGCATCCGTTAGATACAATGCTGCGGGAGATGAAGATGCTAGGCGGGAGGTTGTGACTTGGCCTCGGGCATCCGTTAGATACAATAGTACGACCTCAACCATCACCCCTGGATAGTTGTGACTTGGCCTCGGGCATCCGTTAGATACAATCTGGCGGCATGAGGTCTGCTATGACTGGGAGTTGTGACTTGGCCTCGGGCATCCGTTAGATACAATATCTGCACGCTAAGTGCTTGAAAGGCTGGAGAAATCCAGCCTTTCGTTTTTGTAAAAAGCGCATCAAAAGAGTTCGATCTGGGCAGGGGACTGCTCGGTTTTTCTTCGCCTTTTGCCGTAAAACACCTCCATTCTGCCGAATTGTTTGTCCGTGATCTGGAGCAATCGCACCTCGCCATCGGGCGGCAGCGCCTTTTTCACGCGCTCGAAATGCACCGTGGCATTTTCCTCGCTGGCACAGTGGCGGATATAGACGGAGTACTGCATCATGCCGAAGCCATCCTTAAGCAGCATTTTACGAAACTGGGCGTAGTGCTTACGCGCAAGCTTGGTGTCGGTGGGCAGATCGAACATCGCCACGATCCACACCGATCTTAATCCTCCGAAAACTATCCGGGCGTTGGAATCACCAGACAAGGATCATTCCCTGCCAGCGTGCGGAACAGGTTTGCCGAGAGGAAATGCAACGCATTCATCAGCGGCCGCTTCTCCCCGGCCAGCCAGACATCTTCGGAGAGCAGGCCCAGCAGAGATTGCTTCACGTCAGTTGTGATGCTGCTCTCTCCCTGCTGCCAAAAACGGCAGACATGATAATCAACCATTGGACGGAACGGCTCCATCACATCGTCTGCCAGCGGGTAGGCATTGTAACGGTTATGATGATGAAGCCCGAACGAGGGGTGCAATCCGCTGCCGCAAAGCGCGCGGGCTACCGCTGCTCTTAACACCGTATAACCGTAATTGAGCATACCGTTGGGTGGTAGCCCATTGCGTTTGCGGCGGAAACGGGAACCAAACAGTGCCTTCCAGTAGCGGGAAGCGGCCTGCGCTTCGTGGTTTTCCGCATCGCCTGATTTTACTTTATCTGCCAGAAAACGAAGCCCGTCACCACCCTCTTTTCCGCACACATCCAGACACCATGCCTGATGTCTGATCTTGGCCTGCACAAGCTGCTTCCAGAGCCGCTTTTTCAGTGGTGCCTTGGCATCGACCTGTACGAGAAACCGCTCCGACTGCACCGAATTGGCATCCAGGGGCAAAAGCAGCCCGTTGGGGTGATGATTCTTGCCGCAAATCACTACAGCCACATTGTTGGCAAGCAGCTCGTTGAGAGCCGCATGGCTATAGGTGCAGCCGGGATGATCCACGATCAGCACGCCGATATCCTCTATCGGAACGGAACCGATCACCTCACCCTCCCGCTTAAGCAGAAGCTGCATATCCTTCACCGAGATATAGGCGGGAGCCGTGGATATTTCGATAATGCGTTTAATCATTGGCGGAATACAGTTTACCCAATGGATCAACCACAACCTTAGAGCCTCTAAAAGTATTAGGGCTTGCCTCTAATAATGTCTGGCGACTAATTATATTTGCTGCTGTGTGCAAACGAAACCTCATTCTGCCATCTGCTACCACTTGTTGAACCCGGTACACCTCAAATTCATCCTCTCCCTTCGGCACCTGTACCATCTCATTGATGGAGAGCGACATCACAAAACGCTGACCTTCGGGCAAGTTTCGCTGAATAATCGGCTCCCCGCGCCTTGCCCGTTGAGCCGCTTCAAACATGGAAACCACATGCCCGCCACGCTTTATCCGACCCCTCTTATCCTCATATTCATAGATCACAATATGATGATTGCTGCCCTCCTGCACACCTCGATATTTCTCACCTCGCCTGTTTTTCAGCATCCGCATCTTGGTGAATGGCTTATGCAGGCGCACACGCTTGATCGGTTGCCCGGACTGCATCCTCGGCGGATCATTTGCTGCATCTTTAAGCGCCTTTTTCACATCTTCACTGCTTTTCGGGTCAAATCCTTTTTGCAAGATATAAGAAGAAATTGCCCCTCGAATCTTTTCATCGGCAATTTGTGTAATTTCCTTATGTGAAAGTGCCTCCACAGGCTTGCGAACGGCATACATTTGTTGCCCTTTTTCATCGGTAAACTTCAGTTTACCGTAAGCAGTCTCCTCATGCAGAGCCCCCCGAATCTTGCGCATCACCCGATGTGATACGATGATAGATTTTACCTTCTCCTCAACATCCTGCCGGAACCCTTCCCACGGCATCGGAAATTGCTCAATCGTTATCTTATCCAAACGCCCGTATTTACTGGCAGCACTTACCGCTTTCAAAGCTTTGGGTGTGGATAGTGCTGTCACCACCGCATCAATAGCATGATGGCGGTGATCCTCACGGGTCTTCTCTCCGGAATCGTGCAGAATACCGTTCAAGCCCCACAGGTGACGCAAGGTTGATGTCATCTGTCCTCTTCCTGATTGCACATGATATTTCCCGACCAGTGGTTCAAGATATTTTGTTACTTCACGGCTGATATAGCGGGTATCGTTAAGCTGACGTTCGATGAATGAATCCAGGTCAATCTCTTTCTGCCTGAACTTGTTAAATTTCTTATAGCCAAAAGGAGGTGTGAATTTCCGCACCCGTGCCAGTATGGTTTGATAGCGTTCATCATTCCCATGATAAGCTTCATACGGTGTTTGATTGCCCTTGGCTTTGTTCTCCGAACTCATACATAGCGTTTTATTGATGTACGAATCATCCAGTGAGCGTGGATAGGGCAAGATATGCTCAATTTCCACTTCTGGTGAAAAGAGCATCTCCGCCGAGATGGTCTGCCCGGTGTAAGGGCAGGTATGATTACACTCTTCCCACAAACGGAATTTGATTACATCATCACGGCTTGGTTATGGATGCCGTATTCTTTTTGTAAGCGATTCTTAATCTCTTCATTGCGCTTGCGGTTTCTGGCATTTTGAAAACTTGCCTCCTTGCGCTGGGATGCCGACTGCTTCAAATCCCTAGCCATTTCCACACGGATAAAATCCGGCTTGCCGTATTCCCACACAATGGCATTGACCACCTTGCGCACTTCATACAAGGCTTTTTGTACAATCGGGTTGCGAAGCTGCGGCGGTTCACCAAGCCGGGGCACAATACGCTCTTCTTGCTGATCTTTGCGCAGATAACCTGCCGCTTCAACGGCATCGGAATATTTCAACCCCTGCTTTAGATGAGGCAGCAGCTTCTTGATGGCTTTCTCGGAAAGGTGCAAATAGCCATCCACCAGTTTAACCTTACTTAGTTTCTCAACCTGTTCTTCCGTAAGCTCCAGTGCCGCACCTAACTGCTCACAATGCTTGCGCACCACTTTTTCATCTTCGATAAACAACAGGTCGTGAATCAGTGTGTCGCGCTGCTTTTCCGTTAGAGCATCATATTTCTTTTTCAAGATACTGCGAAGTGATGCCTCCGCCTCATTACCTTTGAGTTTATCTCGCCCGCCCTCTTCAAGATTAAAACGGATGTGCTCAAAGCCGTGCTGATTCTTTTCAAACAACAGCTTGCGGATAGCACTGAAATTCATTGTTTTTTTCTTTTGGAGCGCGGCAATCAGCTTGTCTCTCAAATCCAAATCTTCCGCTAATTGCCATTCATCATTGCCATCAATCACTTTCAGGTTGTTGATTTCAGATAGCAGGCGAAACTGCTGCGCATACCATGTTCCTTTCGGGCTTCGCTTTTTGCCTGTCCAAACCTTTTCGCCCTGTCTGTTGACGACTTCCCGCTTTTCAAATTCGCATAAGCCAACCAAATGTTTCTGAACTTTTAACGGCCTTTGATAGAAAATGGTGTAAAATACCTTACTTTTTAATTCTTCTGTGAGTTTGTCCGGATAAAATGGGCTTAAATGCTCCCATAATATTTTAAACTCATCTTCATACATGCTGCGCTTGGTGTAACGCCTGCGAATGTGTTGTTCCTTCGGATCAAGCGAATAGAGATATTCACCCAACGTTTTGAAGCCGCCATCCTGTATCTGCTTTTCCAACTCAACCAACGCTGTCGCAACCTTGCCATCACTCTCTCCCGCCTTGCGGTTGCTTTTGAATCCTCGGCGCTGATTGATGTGATACAATGCCCTGCCAAATTCATACAAAGTGATCTTCTCATCCACACCTTTCGCACGCAGTTCATACGGATTCGTTTGCATCAAGGTTTCAAATTCAGCTTGAGATTCCGGCAATAATCCATGCTGTATCAGCAGTGCTTTCAATGCCTCACGCCGCTGATTGCGTCGCTTGTGTAGCTTTCTGGCCCCTCTTGCCGATCTGCGTTGCGCGTTTTTGGATATTTCTGCACCTGTTGTTGTGCGATCCACACCTTCCTGAAAAATACGAACACCCGTATCTATTAGTCCGGTGAAATTATTCCCTCTGTCATCCGATGATTCCAAAAGCGCCCAACCAATCGAGTTGGAGCCCAAGTCTAAACCAAGAACTTTTGCCATATCCTTGCCCCTCAACAAAAACTTGCCAAAAGCATAACAAAAGTTTTATAGTTTTGCCATTGTATCTAACGGATGCCTCGAAGTCTTTTCATAACAAGAAAGAATTTTCGCAGGCTCTGCTCGGCTTGATTCTTATCTTTTCGAGTAACCTATTGCCCGTGCGAAAGCGCGGGCTTTTTGTTTTTAACAACATGTTAAACATTCACTCATTCATTTGCCAAAACAGACTTCCGCCTGATCAACTTCATGTTCGCTGAATACACGAATGCCGTTGGCTTCAAGCAATCGGGTGGTCACGCCCTGGCCGGATATTTTGTTGTGTGAAAAACTACCGTCATTGATGAGTGAACTGCCGCAGGATGGACTCCCCTCTTTAAGTATGGCGATACGGATATGGTGCTGCCTGCAAAGCTCCAGTGCCCTATTCGCTCCCTGTTCAAAAGCGGTCGTGACATCCTCATTTTCGATATTGATGATACGTCCATCCGCCTGAATCTCGGCAGGTGGACGGGGTACAGGAAGACCGCCTGCAACTTCAGGGCAGAGTGCTACCAGCCGCCCTTCAGCCTGCCACCTGGCAAGTATGTTCGAGTTCTGTGCGCAATCGCCGCCGTCATACCGCACCTTTTCACCCAGAAGGCAGGCGCTCACCAGTATCTTCTGCATGGCATTCACAATGCGCACCTGCATCAGGGTGTCAAGCAAGCTTGTTCTTATGCTGCTGCAGATAATCAGCCAAGGTTATCCATCACTGTTCGGATTTTATGTCTGGTGGAAAAAGTGCCAAAGAGGTTTCCAGGATGGCCTGATCCGAACCGTTCATCAGTGCCGCCACTTCAGGTGCGATGGGCAGGCCTGCACGTGCGCCGAGTCTGGTACAGGTCAACGCTCCTGCTGCCGAGGCAAAGCGAAGCAGTTCATGCCATCCCATGCCGCGTGCAATTCCAAACGCAAACGCGCCATGAAAGGCATCACCTGCACCGGTGGAATCAATCGCATTCACCTTGAATGCATCAAGGCTTCCGCTCTTGCCATCCTTCGCCCAGAGCAGTCCCTGATCTCCCATCGTAATCACCACGTTATCCCGCTTGCCGGAAAGCTGTTCCAGAGCAACCTGCATATCATCCGTAGCACAGAACTGGCGGGCGAAACCGGATGAGGCTACAAGATAGGTGACGCTCATAGCCAGGGCCTCGGTGCCCCTGTGAACGGAGCCTGCATCAAGTATGGTTGGGATCCCCTGCTCAATTGCCCGGTCGATGAGTTTTTCGGATATAAGTGGCTCATGCCCGTCAAAGAGGATGACCCTGGGATGAAGACCGGAAATATCAATTGTATCGGTGGCCAGCCATGGGGTGTTACCCTTGAAATTGACCACACTGCGGCAGCCGTCTGGCTTGGCCAGTATCTGGGAAACGGGTGACGGATGCTGTCCGCGGACAAGGCAGGAGCAGTCCACACCCTCTGCATCAAGCTCGGCCACATGGGCATCGCCATAAAGGTCATGGCCGAGATAGCCACAGAATGCGGCAGAACCGCCGAGGCGGGTGACCTGTACGGCTGCATTGGCGGCAGGCCCGCCGCCAATGCCTTGCATGGCGGTCGCCTGCAGTTTTTCATCGGCGGCAGGGTGGCTGTCCACCGACATCGTCAAATCATAGGCCGCATGGCCAACAGAGAGCAGATCCATCATGAAAGCAGGCTAGGGAATATCTGAATAAGTTGCCATCAATTCGCTGCCGGAATGCTCGCCAGGGATGGCCTGAATCACTAAATCAAAGCCTTTATGTATCATAAAAAAAGCCCGCCAGAGGCGGGCTTTTCAAACTTCTACAGGTAAAAACCTTTCTTAGAAGCGGCGCTCACGAGGCTTGGCCTCATTTACACGCAGGTTGCGTCCACCAACTTCCGCTCCGTCAAGCGCTTCAATAGCAGCCTTGCCTTCGTCATCACTTGACATCTCAACAAAACCAAAGCCACGGCTACGGTCCGTTTCGCGATCCATGATCACCTTCGCACTGGCAACGTCACCGAACTCGGCAAATACTTCGCGCAGCTCTTCGTCGTCAGTACGGAAAGAAAGGTTTCCAACATAAATATTCATACTAAATAATCCTCAAAAATATCAAAACTCAAACCCATCGGATTCGGACTTCGCCAAGGGTGGCGGCCATGAACCCGTGGTAATAATCTATGGATAAAATCATCGGGAAAGAACGTGCACAACTGACAAAATCAGGGCCATACTAGGGAAATAAATGCTATACAGCAAGGGAAAACCGTTTCCGGGGCGCTCAAGGGGTATAACGCACGCCCCCAGGCAGCCTTTTCGCCTTTTTGCTGCGGGGCTTCCAGCCCTCCAAAAGCTGCTGCTTTGCGGGGAGACAAAACAAAATGCCTCACACCTGAAACATGAAAGGGAGAGTGACCTTATATCACTCTCCCTTGCTTGTTGGTACCGGGGACTGGACTCGAACCAGCACGGATTGCTCCACCACCCCCTCAAGATGGCGTGTCTACCAATTCCACCACCCCGGCATTTGCAACATCCGCAAAAGGCTTCTGCCTTTTGCTTGTAACGCTTCAGGAAAACCATGTTTTTCCCTGAAACTTGCGAATTCTGTTGAACTCGCCCGCCATCCCTGGCGGGAGGGCGGTTTTAGTAAGCTGTGCGAAGATGCGTTCTTCGCGTGATGCTCAAGGCCGGGGGCAGGCTGCCCGGGGCCGCATCAAATAGATCTATTCAGCGCCTGGCAGGCCATCCTCACCGGCATTGCTTTTCAATGCCTTTGGATCAAAACCGGCCGCAGGTTCTGTTGCAGGCACCTTCCCTGTCTCTACAGGCTGGGTAATCGCACGTTCCACCACAGAGCCGGCATCCTGCTGGGTAAAGAATGCCAGTGTCAGGCTGGTTGCCATAAAGGCTGCCGCCAAACCACCGGTCAGCTTGCCAAGAAACGATCCTGAACCACGGCTGCCAAACAGTGTCTGCGCGCCGCCACCGCCAAAAGATACGCCCATGTCAGCGCCCTGGCCGCGCTGGATCAGCACCACGCCAATCAACAGCAGTCCGACAATGACATGAAGTGTAATCAACATTGTAGTCATTCGACTCTCCTCAGCCCGCTACGCTTGCAGCGGCTTCTACAATCTGCATAAAGGAGTCCGCCTTAAGGCTCGCTCCACCCACCAATGCGCCCTCAACACCTTCGCAGGCCATCAGCTCTTTGGCATTGCCCGGATTCACACTGCCGCCGTAAAGTACGCGACAATCCTTACCCAGACGCTGTAACTCTTCGTGTACAAAGGCATGTGTCTCAACAACCTGCTCAGGTGTTGCGGTCTTGCCTGTACCAATCGCCCAGACCGGTTCATATGCAACTGTCAAAGGCTTCTCTTTTGGCGCTCCCTTCAACACAGCCAGCTGTTCAGCCAGCACATGGTTGGTAATTCCCTCTTCCCGCTGTGCCAGCGTCTCACCGATACAGAGGATCGGTTCAAGGCCGTGTAGCCATGCGGCATTCAGCTTGGAGCGAATCTGCGCATTGCTTTCGCCAATAATGCTACGGCGCTCGGAGTGACCAAGAATCACATAGTGACAACCTGCATCACGCAGCATCAGAGGGCAGATCGAGCCGGTAAAGGCCCCCTTGTCCTCATAATAAACATTCTGCGCTCCCAACACAATGCCCTTCTGACTCAATGGCCTGCTCATCGGGTGAAGCAGTGTGAAAGGCGGCATCAGCGCAATTTCAATATGCTCGGGAGCAGGGTTATCCCGCAGTTCGGCAATAAACGTCTCCGCTTCTTGCATCAGGCCGTTCATCTTCCAGTTTCCTGCAACCAGACAGCGTGTCGAACCACTCATATTACCCTCCTTCAAGCATTAAAAAGCACCAAAATGGGGCGCGAAGTGTAGGAAAAATGGCCCCCATAGCAAGGAAAACTCGCCAAGGTGATAACAGTGGCTATGGTTTGCCCATGACAGTCAATCATAAGCCGGTCGCCAAGAAGGCGCTGGGCCAGCATTTTTTAAGGGATCAGAAGGCCATTCGGATCATTGCCGAGGCTGTGCCCATGGGTGCTTCGGTGCTTGAAATCGGTTCCGGCCCCGGTGCCATTACAGAGCCGCTTCTTCATCGTGTTGCAACGCTGACGGTGATTGAAAAAGACGACCGCTTCGCGGCTTACTGGCGGCAACGCGCAACGGAAAGGGATGGCCTTTCCGTGATTCATGGCGATGTTCTCAGGGAACTGGAAGCGGGTATTGCCGCCTGTCAGCCCGAATGGATTGTCGGCAACCTGCCCTACAATATCAGCGGCCCGTTAACGGCACAGCTTGCCGGTCACCCCCTCTCCGGTGGCATGGTGTTGATGTATCAGCGTGAAGTGGGGGAACGCATTATGGCCGGACCGGGTAGTAAAACGTATGGCGGCCTAAGTGTGCTGGCCCGTCACTACTATGACGTAAAACGCCTGCTCACCCTGCCGCCGGGCGCATTCTCGCCTCCGCCTAAAGTGTATTCGGTGGTGCTGCTGTTAACGCCACACGGCAAAACACCCGGATGTGAATATAACGCACTGCAAAAGATCGTACGCAAGGGCTTTACTCATCGCCGTAAAACCATTGCCAACAATTTCAAAGGGGTGTTGACAGCTGATCGGCTGGAAGCCATCGGCATTAATCCGGGAGATCGCCCGGAAGAGCTGGATTATGATGCCTGGGTGGCGATGACACTCGCTGTAAAATAAACAGCAGGCCCATCAGCGAACGCGGTAGATCGGCTCCACGCCCTCGGCACTCGTCTTGGTTACTTTCAGATCATGCAGCAGGCCATCTTTGAGCCGGTAAATCCAACCGTGCACGGCCAGCGGACTCCCCCGTTCCCAGGCGTTCTGCACGATACGGGTATGGCAGAGGTTATCGACCTGACGGGTCACATTGAGTTCGCACAGGCGGTCAAAGCGCTCTGATTCACAGCAGGCGAGCAGCTCCTTCTCATGGATCGTGTAGGTATCGCGAATACCGCGAATCCAGTTGTCTACCATGCCGAAATGCTGGCTCTCCATGGCTGCGCGCACACCGCCGCAATCGTAATGGCCGGTTACAATAATATGTTCCACACCAAGCACTTCCACAGCATACTGTGCGGCGGCGAGTACATTCAGATCCGTATGATGCACCTGATTGGCCACATTGCGATGCACAAAGACCTGGCCCGGTTCAAGGCCGATAATCTCATTGGCCGGAACACGTGAATCCGAACAGCCGATCCACATATATTTGGGGTTTCTCTGTTCAGAGAGGTGCTTGAAAAAATCAGGGTCATCAGCCAGACGCCTCTCAGCCCAGCGATGATTGTTCTCAAGCAGCTTGTCCGGATTACACATGATAGCTGGAAGTTACTGCTCTTCCAGCCATGCATCAAGCTCGCCTTTACGGTCCAGCGCATAAAGCTCGTCGCAACCACCGACATGACGGCCATTGATAAAGATCTGGGGAATCGTGCGAGCGCCCTTTGTCCGTTCAATCATCTCCGTCCGCTTTTCAGGTTCGGCCTGCACATCATATTCGGTGAATTGCAGTTTTCGCTGTTTCAGCAGGGACTTTGCCCGCATGCAGTAGGGGCAGAAACCACCCGAATAAATTTCAATTTTCGGCATTATCTGTTCCTATCCATGATGTAATGTTCGTGCCAGTGAAAAGGCATATATCGGTTGTCGCAACCGGCGCAGCGCCCTTGAAGCGTGATGGAGCGTGGCCCCGGTTGTCAGGATATCATCCACCACCCAGATGCGTCCTTTCCACTGCATCGACTGCAGGTAGTCAGTATTCAGGCAGAAACCCTTACGGAGATTTTTCCGGCGTGCAACTCCGGATAGTGCCGATTGCCGCGCCTGCTCGCCCTGGCGGCGAAGCAGTTTCCACTCCCATGCGCATCCGACGACCTCTGCCATCATGTGCGCCAGATCCGCTGCATGGTGCTGGCCGCTTTTGCGCATTCTGGAGAGCGGCATCGGTATCGGCAACAGCAGATCATCCGGCCGGAATATACTTTTTAATCTCTGTGTTGATGCCTCAATAAGCCAGTGAACGGCAGCATCGTCACCACCCAGTTTCCAGCTTAAAATTGCATCCCGCACTGCGTCCTGATAGACATAGAGACTTAATGTTTCGACCTGAAACGGCGGTGTCCGCAGGCAGCTGCCGCACGGGCCGGGAGCAAGCTCTTCGTTCAGCTCGTTGCCACACCGGATACAAACAGAAGTTGCAAACGGTCTGATATGCTGCAGACACTTTCCACAGCATCCCGTTCTATCCATGGGCTGATGGCAAAAGAGACAGCCGGGCGGAAAGAGCAGATCTCTACCCCGGTTTACCCATTGCCTGCATTTGGTTGACAGCCTTCCCATGCCGGAGAGCATGGCGCAAATGCCGGATAGTCGCAATTGGTTTAAAGCCGTACCACATCAACGAAGAAGAGTCTTTCCCTCTTCTCAGCGCAGTGGCCTGTTTATCGAAGCAGGCGGCAGGCAAATGGTCAACTTTGCTGCCAATGATTATCTCGGACTGGCAACACATTCCGATCTGTGTGATGCGGCGATGCGGGAAATCCGGGCACACGGCCTGGGCAGTGGTGCGTCACGTCTGATATCCGGTGACGATCCGCTGCTTCACAGGCTTGAGCATGAACTGGCACAGTGGAAGGGCTTTGAAGCCGCGCTTGTTCTTGGCTCCGGCATGCTGGCCAATATCGGCCTGCTGCAGGCAGTGGCGGGACGTTATACACATCTTTTCGCCGACCGGTTGAATCACGCTTCACTGGTCGATGGTGCGAGGTTAAGCGGTGCCCGGCTCCATCGTTATCGTCATCTTGATCTTGCGCAGCTTGAAGTCCTGCTGCAAAAACAGAGTGCCGGACAACGCATCATTGTCAGTGATGGCATCTTCAGCATGGATGGCGACAGTGTAGACCCGGCTGCACTGATAAAGCTGGCCGAACAGCAGGATACCCTGCTGCTGATCGATGATGCCCATGGCACAGGAGTCGTTGGCGAGCGGGGCAGGGGGTTGACGGATGTTGCGGGTATTGCCGGACATGAGCGGTTGATTGAAGTGGGCACGCTGGGCAAGGCATTCGGCTGTTACGGCGCATTTATTCTTGGCACATCCGACATGGTTGAGGGTCTGCGCCAGCGGATGCGTACACTGATCTATTCAACCGCTCTGCCTGCTGCACTTCCGGCTGCCGCACTGGCAGCCCTGAAGCTGATCCGGCAGGGTGATCTGGTTCGAAAGCTGCACCATAATCTTGCCCTGTTTAAGCAACAGGCTTCGAACCTGCCCCTGATGCCTTCTGACACGCCGATCCAGCCGCTGCTGGCGGGCAGTGACGGCAAAGCGCTGGAGGTCTCCCGGAAGCTGAAAGATGCGGGCTTTTTTGTGCCCGCTATTCGCCCGCCGACCGTGCCGGAGGGAACAGCAAGGGTGCGCATCACCCTTTCCGCTGCCCATAGTGAAGAGCAAATCAGACAACTGGTGCAGGCCTTGAGGGGTATCATATGAGCAGGCCCATGGTCTTCCTGCATGGCTGGGGCCAGTCCAGACAGATCTGGTATCAGCAGATGAAGACATTTTCCGGGGCACGGTTTTTGAATCTTCCCGGTCATGGCGCCAATGCTAAAGAGTCGGAAGAGGCCTCCGGCTGGCTTGAGGCAGTGGCTACACAACTGCCTGACCAGCCATCAATTATCGTCGGCTGGTCGCTCGGTGGCATAATGGCCATGCAACTGGCGTTGCAATATCCTGACAGGGTTGCCGGACTGGTGCTGGTCTCAACCACGCCAGCATTCTGTAATCGCGAGGGCTGGCAGCATGGTTGTAACAGGGAGCTGTTTGATGCGTTTGAAAGCGGCGTCAAAAACAGCTCACCCAAAACCATGAGCCGCTTCTTTGCACTGATGCTGCATGGTGATGGCATCAGCCGGGCCGAATACAATCGGATTGCCAGGCAAGCCATCGACAAATCTGCCCTTCCTTCATCGGCAACACTGAAAGCCGGGCTGGACTACCTTGCAACAACAGACTTGCGCAAAACCTTACCGGATATTCAGCAGCCGACACTGGTGTTGCATGGCGCCAAAGATGCCATCATCCCGACAGAAGCCGGTAAGGCATTGGCCGAAACAGTGCCGCATGCCCGGTGGCATCTGTTTTCACGATGCGGGCACGCCCCTTTTTTGACACAAAGCAAAACATTTGATGAAACAGTGGAGGCATGGTGCCAAGAGATTTAGCCTATTCACATATCAGCATAGCGCAGGTGAAGCGTGCATTTTCATCTGCCACGGACAGCTATGATGAGCATGCCGTATTGCAGCGCGAAATTGCTGACCGGCTGCTGCAGCATATCGAGTTCACCAAAATTGCTCCCGGGCGCATTCTCGATATCGGTTGCGGGACCGGCTATTGCACCCGCCTGTTATGTCAGCGATTCAGAAAGGCTGAAGTTACAGCACTTGACCTTTCGGAAGGCATGGTCAGGGCAACACGTGCCGCTCATGGCCGGCGTCTGCCCTGGCATGGTCGGCGTTACCATGTAGTCAGCGATGGCTGCGCTCTGCCATTCGCCGATGCTTCATTTGATCTGGTGACCTCAAACCTCGCTATGCAGTGGGTTCCGGACCCCATGTTGATGATGCAGGAGATGCGCCGGGTGCTGGCTCCGGGCGGCCTGATCCTGTTCTCTACCTTCGGTCGCCGCACGCTCTCGGAGCTCAGGCAGGCACTGGCAGAGATTGCCCATGAACGGGCGGGACTGGTGCTACCGTTTCCCGATGTCACCACTCTTGGCGACTCGCTGATGCAGCTTGCCGTCGAGCTGCCGGTCACCGATTCGGACATCTTCACACTGACCTACCCGGATACCATGGCGCTGGTGCGCGAACTGAAACATATCGGTGCGTCATCTGCGGCTATTCAAAGTCGCCCGAACGGCCTGTATGGACGCGGCCTGCTGCGGCGGCTTGAAGAGATCTACAGTTCAAAATACCGGGGCAGGGATGGCCGTATTTATGCCACCTTCGAGGCGCTCTATGCACAGGCATGGTACAAGGAGCCCGGTTATGAACATGCTGACAGGATCATTCCGATTCAGGTGGATACCTCCACAGCAATGGAACAGGAGCACTGAACATGGGCAGAAAGATATTTGTGACGGCAACCGATACCGGTGCCGGCAAAACCTTTATCACATCCGGTCTGATCAGGCTGCTTCTGGATCAGGGAGTTTCCGCATCCGCCATCAAACCGGTTGCCAGCGGCACGGGCCCCAGTTGCATCAACGAAGATGTGGACGCCCTGTTACAGGCTCAGTGCATCGCCGATCCGGAACAGATCAACCTCTATACCTTTTCCCAACCCGACTCACCCCATATTGCCGCAGCAGCAGAAGGCAGAAGGATTGAGCCTGACAAGCTGGTTTCATGGTGTGACGAGCAGGCGGAAAAAGTGGATATCTGCCTGATCGAGGGCGTAGGCGGACTGATGGTGCCGCTGGATGAAAGGTATCTTGTCAGTGACTGGGTTGCCGAAATGAAAGATTGCGAGGTCATGCTGGTGGTTGGCGCCCGGCTCGGTTGCATCAACCATGCCCTGCTTACACTGGAGCAGCTTGGAAGATTGAATATGCCGCCCGGGCAGATTGTCATCAACACGTCCGGCGATGACGTTTCAGCCGAGCATGCAAAAACATCTCTGCAGCCATTTATGCCTTCACAGGCATTGCTCACAATGATCCCTTACAAGGCAAGAGCGATGCATTTCCAACCGCTTGTCAGCCACCTGCTTGCCAGAGTGTAAAGTTTCAAATCACACATGGATTTATTACCGCTGCTGTCCGGTTAAGGAAATCGCAGGGATAAAATAAAACATGCGTGTCAGTCGAGGCGTGGCATTACCATTTGCGTTCAAATGTGGCGAGTTGTTTATCCAGAAGTTCGACGGCATCAAAGTCGCCAGGTGAGATGGCATCGCAGGTATAACCAATGTCGATAGCGATATTCTGCTCGGTATCGGGCCATGTCAGTGAGAGATTCCAGTCTGCAACAACCTTTTCCGCCCACTGTTTTACGCCATCGGCAGTTGCATTGGGCATGAGTACGGCAAAGCAGCCCACCCCCATATCAGCAACCACATCAAATTCACGAGTGCGTTCACGCAGCTTCTGTCCGGCCTTTCTGGCAGCAGCCTCGGCAAACCATGTGGCATGACCGCGTACCAGCGAGACATAGTTGCCGATACCGAAAACCGCCATGCTCAGAGCCTGACCGGCCTCCCTGCAGCGTTTGGCTTCCAGCGGAAGGCGGTGACGAAAGTAGCTCTTTGTTTCCAGTTCGGTGACCGGATTGCGGAAGAAATATTGCTCCAGCCGTTCGCTGCGCATCAGGGCAGTGTTCACCCGGGCGATCAGCTGGGGTGGCGTTACGGGCTTGGTGATATAGTCATCGACACCCAGCGTCAGCCCTTTGATCTGATCGTCCAGTTCATCAAGTACGCTCAGGAAGACGAACGGGGTCAGATTGTAGCGCTTCTCCTTGCGCACCTCTTTGTAGAAGGCCCAGCCGTCCATATTCGGCATCATGATATCGGTCAGAATCAGGTCAACATGGCGCTGCTGAAGGATGTTGAGCGCATCGGCGCCATCGGATGCCTCCAGTACACGGAAACCACCCTGTTGCAAAAAGTGGCTGGTGATATCCCGGCTTGTGCTTGAGTCTTCTACAACAAGAACCGTTTTCATGGCACTCTATCTCCTGTTTTTGATGGTTGCGGCCCGATACGTATCAGATTCCACGCTTCAGGATTCATATATGTTCTGGCCGCAGCTTTTATGTCGGCAAGCGTGACGGATTCAACCTTTTCAGTCCAGAGCTGCAGGTAATTCAGCGGCAACTGATAAAAACCGATCATGGAAAGCAGCCCTACGCGCTCACGATTGGAGTCCATTCTCTGGGCAAAACTGCCGGTCAGGTTGGCTTTGGCCTCGTCCAGATCCCTCCGACTGATGTTGCCATCATAAATCTCCTGCATAACTGAACGGACAACGGCTTCAGCTTCGTCTGCCTGGTTCGCCCGTGTCTGCAACGTGATCACAAACGGGCCGGGAGCGGCAAGCGGTACAAAGTAGGAGTAAACACCATAGACCAGCCCGCGTTTTTCACGCACTTCCTCCATCAGTTTTGAGCCGAAACCGCCACCGCCGAGCATATGATTCAGCACAAATACAGGAAAGAAACCTGCATCCTTTCGCGCCGGGCCCAGACGTACCATTTGTGAAAGTGTCTGGCTGGTCGGCATCTCAACATGCTGCGTAATGCCATGGAGGTCGTCGGCCCTGTCGATTGCAAACAGCCTGACGGACGGACTCCCGTTCCAGCCTTTTAAGGCGGGCTCCAGCAGGGCAAGCAGTTCCGGCATGGTGATATCACCACTGACTGCCAGCACCGAACCTTCCGGCAGGAATTGAGAGCGATAGAGCCTCTTCAGATCGGCTAGTTGAATGTTTTTCAATGATGCCGGGCTTCCCTGCGGCCGGTGGCCGTAGGGGTGGTTGGGAAAAAGCAGGCTGCTGGTTGCTTCAGCAGCACGAATGCCGGGCTCCTCCTGCGCTTTTTGCGCAGAGGAGACGGCATTCTCCCTGATCAGTTTAAAACGCTCCCTGTTCCAGCCGGGATGCAGTAACGCTTCAGCGAATGCATCAATACCGGCCGGCAGCGCCTCTTTCAGCACGGTCATGGAGAGGTTCATGCCATCCCGGTTGGCACCGGCATCCAAACGAATGGCCTCGGCATCCAGCAGTGCAGCCCACGCCTCATGATCATGCCTGCCGGTATGATCGGTAAGCATGGCCGCCAGCATGGCTGCCGTACCTCCTTTTTTCGCGGCATCAAAACGGCTCCCGGCCGGCAAGGTCAGCTGCATGGAGAGCATCGGTACAGCATGTGCTTCCATCAACAGGATGCGCAGGCCATTATCCATCTGCCTCTCCTGAATGGGTGGTACGGCGCGGGCCGGAATTGCGGCCAGAAAGCAGCAGAGGAGTAACGGGACGATATATGCCAGTCTGTTCATGACTTCTTCTCCGGCTTCAGCAGTCCGGTGGTTGAACGTTCAAACCTGATCCACTGCCTGAATACGTTCTGGACATCAGCGGCGGTCACATGGCGGATAGCCGCCAGCCACTCATCCTGATGTACAGCGCCAATACCTACGGTTTCGAGAATGCCGATATGTTTGGCTCTGAGATAGAGTGAATCGCGGGCAAAAATCTCGGCGGCAGTGATGCGCCTTTTGGCGGCCTGCAACTCCCCTGGTGTTGGCGGAGTGTCGCGCATCTGTTTTATCATGGCCCAGAAAGATTGCTCGAACTGTCCGGGCGTCTGCTTCGGTCCCAACACGCCGTAGGCGTACCAGAGATCCAGTCCCATACCGAACGGGTCATAACCGGCGCTGGCGGAGAATGAAACCCTCTTTTTGTCCACCAGTTCCCGGGTCAGTCTGGCTGACCGGCCGCCGGCCAGCAGTTCTGTGGCAATGGCAATGGCGGCGCTCTCCCGGTCATTGATGCCCGGCTGCCAGACAGGAACAGGCAG
This sequence comes from uncultured Zetaproteobacteria bacterium, assembly GCA_964559845.1. Classification (GTDB taxonomy): domain Bacteria; phylum Pseudomonadota; class Zetaproteobacteria; order Mariprofundales; family Mariprofundaceae; genus WSZY01. The sequence continues at coordinate 21,660 of CAZLJF010000008.1, forward strand.
GGTGATGGCCAGGAGCGGCAGTTGCGCGGGCAGGGTGACATCGATCCGTTTGGGACCGAACGGTGCGGGCTCTTTCGGGTTGAAGCGTTCCGGAACCGGTCGCTTTTTCATGCGTCCGAACGTTTTTCTCACCGTTTTTTTCACGCTCTCAAAATCGACATCACCAACAACCACAACAGTGACATTGCCAGGGACATAATGCTTTTTGTAAAAGGCGCGCACATCTTTAATGGTCAGGCGTTCCAGATCCTGCATCCAGCCGATAACAGGATTGCGGTATGGATGCAGGCGTAGCGCTGCAGCAGAGAGTTCCTCGAACATATGGCTGTTGGGGTCATCCTCGGTACGCATGCGCCGCTCTTCCATGATGACTTTAATCTCTTTCCGGAAATCTTCATTACGCAGCTTCAGGTTGGCAAAGCGCTCGGCCTCCATCTGCAGCACTTCATTGACACGTGCCGCCGGAACTGTTTCGAAATAGGCCGTGTAGTCATGGCTGGTAAAGGCGTTGTCGTTGCCGCCCATGGCTGCGATGCGCCTGGAGTATTCGCCGGCTGCCAGCCTCTTCGAGCCCTTGAACATCATGTGCTCAAACACATGCGCCAGTCCGGTCTTGCCCGGCAGCTCATCGCGGCCGCCGACCTTGAGCCAGATCTGAATCATGGCGACAGGGGCGGAGTGATCCTCCTCCACAACCAGTCTCACGCCATTGCTGAAGTCGGCCTGCTTAAGCTCGGCGGCATCGGGTTGCGTGGACAACATGAATGTTGCCAGCAGACAGCTTGCCAGCAATTGAATTATACGCATGGTCTCTCCTTCGAAAGAATCAGGGCGGGATGATGCGGTGCTATGTTTAGGGAATCAAATGGATTCTGGAGGCGCGGAAGCGGAATTCTTGCGCCACCTGCACCGATGCGTAGCCTGCCGCCCCTTCTTTAATCATTTGTTCCGGAGACAATTATGCCATCCATTACCCGAGCGCTGATCAGTGTATCAGACAAAACAGGCGTTGAAATGTTTGCAAAGGCACTGGCTGATCGCGGTGTAGAGCTGCTTTCAACCGGCGGAACCGCCAGGCTGCTGAGAGAGGCGGGTATTCCTGTGCGTGATGTTTCCAACTATACCAATTTCCCTGAAATGATGGATGGTCGTATCAAGACGCTGAACCCGAAAGTGCATGGCGGCATTCTGGCGCGGCGTGATAATGAAGGTGATCTTGCCTCGATGAAGGAGCACGGCATTGAGCGTATTGATCTGGTCTGTGTCAATCTCTATCCGTTCCGCGAGACGGTGGCCAGGGAGGATTGCACAGTCGATGATGCCATTGAAAATATTGATATCGGCGGCCCGTGCATGATCCGTGCCTCTGCCAAGAATCACAAGTTTGTCACCGTGCTGGTTGACCCGGCCGATTATGCGCTGGTGCTGAAAGAGATTGAATCCTCCAATGGCTCGGTCGGTGAAGATATTCGCCGCATGCTGGCAGTAAAGGCGTTTGCCCACACCGCTTCCTACGATGGCGCCATCGCCAACCACTTCTCCTGCCTGAATCCGGATGGTTCCAGACGCAAATTCCCGGATATCCTCACGCGTCAGTTTATCAAAACGGCCGATGAACTTCGTTATGGCGAAAACCCACATCAGGACGGTGCATTTTACGCCGACCCGGAAGATGTTGGTGTTTCTCTGGCCGATTGTGAAGTGCTGCAGGGCAAGGCGCTCTCCTACAATAATATTGCCGATGCCGATGCGGCTTTCGCCTGTGTCCGCGACTTTGAAGATAATGCGGCCGTGATTGTCAAGCATGCCAATCCATGTGGTGTGGCGACAGGCGGTGTGCAGGCAGAGGTTTACGAACGCGCCCGTGCTGCCGATTCCACCTCTGCATTTGGTGGTATTGCAGCCTTTAACCGTCCTCTGGAGGGAGATACGGCCAGATTGATTGCCGAAACGTTCATGGAGGTGGTCATTGCACCGGGCTTTAGTGATGAGGCGCGTGAAGCATTGAAGGAGAAAAAGAATCTTCGTCTGCTGCTGGCGCCATCTGCGGTTCCGGTAACTGGCGGCCTTGAGTATAAGCGTGTCAATGGCGGGCTGCTGGTGCAGGAGCGTGATGCGCATATTCTGAATCGTGATAATTGCCGAGTGGTGACCAAACGTGTGCCAACAGAAGAGGAATGGGCGGATATGTTGTTCGCATGGTCGGTGGCCAAACATGTGAAGTCCAATGCCATCGTTTTTGCCAAGGATGGTGTGACGCTGGGTATCGGTGCCGGTCAGATGAACCGAGTCAACTCCACCCGCATTGCGGCTCACCATGGCGGTGAAGCGATCAAGGATTCGGTCGTGGCGTCGGATGCCTTCTTCCCGTTCCGTGATGGCGTCGATGCACTGGCGGAGGCGGGCGCCAAAGCGGTGATTCAGCCGGGCGGCTCGGTACGTGATGAAGAGGTGATTGCAGCAGCGGATGAGCATGGTCTGGCGATGATTTTCACCGGCATTCGCCATTTCCGCCATTAACGTATAAGTTTTTTTCGCCCCGTGATATGAAACATTTTATCGCAGGGAGGAAAAAAGCCCGTGTGCGTTTTGTTTGTTTCATGTTAAGGAGATCAGAGAAATGAAAGTACTGGTTGTCGGTGGAGGCGGTCGCGAACATGCTCTTTGCTGGAAGCTGAAGCGCTCACCATCCGTATCTGAAGTGGTTTGTGCGCCGGGTAATCCCGGTATCGAAAAAGATGCGCGTTGCGTGAATGTGGGTGCGGAAGATATTGACGGCTTGATGGAGCTGGCCCGTGAAGAGCAGCCGAAACTGGTGGTGGTCGGACCGGAAGTGCCGTTGGTCATGGGTCTTGCCGACAAGCTGCGTGCCGAAGGCTTTGCGGTGTACGGACCGGGGCGGGCAGCGGCAGAGCTGGAAGGAAGTAAAACATTCTCCAAACGGTTAATGCATGAGGCCGGGGTTCCTACGGCAAAATTTGAAGTACATACCGATGCCGATGCGGCTGAAAAGACGATTCGTGCCTGGGGCGCTCCGATTGTGGTGAAGGCATCGGGTCTGGCTGCCGGCAAGGGCGTGATTGTCGCGCAAACGGTGGAAGAGGCTGTGCATGCCGCCCGCGACATGTTGGCAGGCAATTCGTTTGGCGAGGCCGGTTCGCAGGTGGTGATTGAGGAGTGCCTGACCGGTGAAGAGGCTTCATGCCTGTTTATTGTTTCGGGTGATACCATTCTGCCATTGGCGTCAAGCCAGGATCACAAGGCGTTGCTGGATGGTGACAGGGGTCCGAATACCGGAGGCATGGGTGCCTACTCTCCGGCACCGTGTGTAACCGATGAGATCGCTCATGAAGTGCTGGAGACCATTGCGCGGCCGATCATTGCGGCACTTAAAGAGCGGGGAGCCGAGTTTATCGGCACGCTCTATGCCGGCGTTATGCTGACCATGGATGGGCCGAAGACACTTGAGTTTAATGTTCGTTTTGGTGACCCGGAGTGTCAGCCGTTGATGAGCCGTTTGCAGTCGGATCTGGGTGAGGTGCTGCTGGCTGCTGCCGAGAAACGGCTGGATGAGATTACTCTTGAATGGGATGACCGCACGGCACTCTGCGTGGTTGTCAGCTCCGATGGCTATCCCGGTTCGTTTGAGAAGGGGCAGGTGATTGGCGGGCTGGATAAGGTTGAAGCTGCCGGGACCACCGTGTTCCATGCCGGGACAGGTGAACAGGGCGGCATGATCGTTAACAGTGGTGGTCGTGTGCTCGGCGTGACCGCACTTGGTGCCAAGGTCTCAGATGCCCGGAAAACGGTGTATAAAGCACTGGAAAAGCTGGAGTGGCCGGGCGGTTTTTATCGCCGGGATATCGGTTACCGGGCTGTTGATCGCGAATAGAGGCTGGCTCTTTGTGTTGGGGATGATGCTTTCATCTCCGGTGGTTGCCCTTGAGTTTACCAGAGGCGGGTCCGGGCTGCAGGCTGCGGCTTTTAAATAAACTACCGTGTCGTTTGCCATGGCGGTGGCGGTATACTGCAGATGCACGATGAGCTTTCAGATCGGGACATCTGGGATATTATGTATGGAACCCCTTGATTCGCCGGCAGCAACATGAAGAGTGGCGATCTGGAAAGTTTTTGTACTGACAACTTGATTGATTTGCAAAACAGCTCCGTCTGTTTTGCTTGAGCCGCCGGATAAACCCACATTTATCCGGCTCATTGAAGCCGCAAATGAGTGTGTGGAAAGAGGTGGATGATGGAAAATATTAAGGTACTGATTCTGATGGGGAGCAAAAGTGATCTGCCCATTATGGAGAAAACATCGGCACTGCTTGATTCATATGGCGTGGCAAACAAAACGCTGATCCGTTCAGCCCACCGTACACCTGAGGCAACCGTGAAGGCGGTCAAGGAAGCTGAAGCTGCAGGTTGTGAAATCTTTATCTGTGCGGCGGGTATGGCGGCACACCTGGCTGGTGTTGTCGCTTCCAAAACCATTAAGCCGGTGATTGGCGTGCCGATCGCCTCCGGACCACTGCAGGGGCAGGATGCACTCCTCTCCACCGTTATGATGCCGCCTGATATCCCTGTGGCGACAGTTGGTATTAATGGTGCCAAGAATGCCGGTATTCTGGCGATACAGATGCTGGCGCAGCATGACGAGGTGTTGGCACAGAAGCTGAAAGATACCCGTGCAGCCCAGGCCATCCCGCAGGATTAGCCGAAAACTCAATTCACTCCGCCTGGCCTTGCTGCTAAAACAGGGCAGGCTGATCGGGCACTGGACATCCACCCTTCCCGGTGTGGCTTGTCTGCCGGCAGGCGGAGGTGGTATTCAGCGCATGCAGCAGTTCAAGCAGCGTAGCGGCCCTTTCCTGCTGCTGGCAGATTCAGCCCGGACGGCCAGAAGATTTATTCGCTGGTATCCACCCGGTCTGCGGGGGTTGATGAAAACAGAGTGGCCCGGTCGTATGACGCTGGTTGTTGCCGGTTCGCCCGGCTTGCCCTCTGCCTGTTATCAGAGGGGAATGCTGGCGATCCGTGTGGATGCCGACCCTGCCTGCCGGAGGCTGGCCCACGCATGTGGCGGCCTGCTGCTCTCCAGCAGTCTGAACAGGAGAGGCGGTATGGTTTGCAGTCCCTGCTATGGCGTACAGATGCGATGGCACCGTTTTCTCTCCGGCAGAGCCGGTATGGGCGCGGGCAGTGGCCAGCCGTCGTCTATCTGCCGGTTTGATCATCGGGGCATGCATAAAATCCGCTAAACGGACGCAAAAACCGCGCCTTAATATTTGATTCCTGTTATGTCATGATGCGCTCCACTGCTGGCTTCTTGTGAGGAGGAATATGATGCGCATTTTACTTTTGCCTCTTTTGCTATTCTTTTTTTCAATGCCGATGAATGCTTTGGCGGCTGATGTGGAACTTGGTGAAAAAATATTTAATAAACGCTGTAAGGTTTGTCATAATCCATTGACAGCGCAGCGCAAGATCGGTCCCGGCCTTAAAGGCGTCTATAAGCGTGAGGCGGAAAGCGGTATTGGAATACTGACGGAGGCAAGATTGCATGAATGGTTGCAGAATCCTAAATCACTGAAGCCCAATACGCGTATGCCCAAGTACGGTGCGATGCAGGATAAAGTACAGCGTCAGGCAGTGATTGATTTTCTCAAGACCCTGTAAACCGCGTGGTTGATTGTCGCTATCGGCAAGCGGTAAAATCATTCCCTTTTTATACCCATAGGAATTTATGATGTCTTATTACCATGAGAGCATAAAGCCTCTTTTTCTTCGTCTTGCATCGATGCCTCTGGCCATTGTTCTGCTGATGGTGCTGGCCATTGCCTCGGTGATTGGCACCGTGCTGTTACAGAATCAGGAACAGGCAGACTATCTCGCCCAGTTCGGGCCGGTCTGGTATTGGGTGTTCAGAAGTCTTGGCATGTTCGATATGTACCATGCATGGTGGTTTATCGGTCTGCTTGGTTTTTTGATGGTCTCCCTCTCTTTTTGTCTCTGGCACAATGTGCCACGCATGCTCAAGGAGATGCGCTCCCGCAAGGTGACTTTGGCGGAGCATGCATGGAAGCGGATGCAGCACACCCATGAGTTGAAAGTTGCAGGCATCGATGTCGATACAGCAGCCGGGAAGGTTGCTGCGAGTGCGGGCTGGCAGTGGCTTTCGGAGAAAGAGGGAGGGCGTATCCACCTGCGCGGTGATAAAGGGCGCTATCATAAGTGGGGCTATATTCTGGTTCACAGCGCACTGCTTGTAGTGTTGATTGGTGGCTGGATGAGTGTGCAGTTCGGTTTTCGCGGTAATATGGCGGTTCCGGAAGGGCAGGCCGAAAGCACGATCACCTTCCTGAAAGGTACGAGCGTTGAAAGCCTGGATATGCCCTTTGAAGTGCGTTGCAACAATTTTGAGATCGATTTTTTCCCCAATGGCATGCCGAAGGAGTTTCGCAGTAACCTGACCATCATCGATGATGGCAAAGAGGTTCTGACGGACGATATTATTGTCAATGAGCCGCTCTATTATAAAGGCGTGCGTATCTATCAGGCCTCGTTTGGTGATGGCGGTTCTGAAATCGGTCTGAAGCTCTTCCGGCTTGATGGTTCCGGACGGGTTGATACAGTGAAGGGTGAAATCTATAAAACCTATACGGATGCCGAGAGCGGCATCTCTCTGGAATTTACCGATTTCAAGCCGTTCAATGTTGAAAACATGGCTGCACCCGGCGCCCCGAAACAGTTTCAGGATATTGGTCCGGCTGTGGACTTTATCCTGCGCGGTCCTGGTCTGAAGCCGGTGAAGGTGCGCAGTTTCCTCAATCCGTTTAAAGTGAACGGACAGAACCAGGGTTCGCTGATGATGATTTCGATGAGCGGCGATGTGCGTGATTTCCAGTCCTTCTTTCTTGGCCCCGATTTGAGCAATCCGAAGGAGTGGGAGTTGTTCCAGGCCTTTAGAAAGCGGGTGTCGGGTAATGTCCAGAATGCCGGTATCGAAGCATTCAAGGCTGCTGTCGATGAAGTATACGGCGAGAAAAAACCGGACGATTTTCAGGATCTGGGCCTGCGTGCCCTGCAGGGCATGAATGTGCTTACCAGCCTGCCATGGCCATTTGTTCCGGTGCTGGATGATTATGAGCAGCACTACTATACAGGCCTGCAGCTTGCACAGGATCCGGGCATGGATGTGGTCTGGATCGGCAGTGCGCTGCTGGTTATGGGGCTTTGCATCATGCTCTATGTGTCGCATCGCAAAGTGTGGCTGGTAGTTGAGCCTCAGGATAAGGGTGTGCGTCTGCGTGTGGCCGGCCTCTCCAACCGTAATGCAATGGCTTTTGAAAGGGAATTTAATGAATTGTTAAGGGAGCTGGAGAAGAATCTTGCTCTTTCCAAACAAGGAGTGTCAGCATGACAATAGCAGTAGAAAGCCCGTTTTTTAGCGGGATCTATCAGGGAAGCATTGCACGTACCCGTTTCTGGCTCTATCTGGGCCTTATGAGCGGTGCCGCACTGCTGGCCTTTTTTGGCGGCAACGGTTATGATGAAGATAACTACCTCTATCGCCTGCTTAGTATGCAGGGTGTGATCTGGTGTGGTGCGGGCGCTTTGCTCGGTGCGGTAGCGTCGATATTTACGGGCGGGCAGACTGCCTCCGGTGCAAATACATCAATAGTGAGCAGGATTATCCCATGGCTGGACGGTCTGACGGTGATGATCGTGCTGATGTGGCTGTTCACATTGCTGGAGCCACATAGCGCTCTGATTTCATACGAAGATCAGTCAAATCTCGTCTCCGGCAAGATTGTCATGGCGATGAACCTGCTGTTCATCTTCTCTGCCGTCTGTTACATCATGTATCTGTTCGCGCCGGAATCCTTTATCGGCAAGATGGCGACCATGGCTGCCTGGGGCGGTATCTATGCAGGTGGCACCTCCTTGCTGCTGAGGTGGTATGAGTCCTACCTATTGCTGGATGGTGATATCGGTCATGCACCGGTCTCCAATCTCTATGAGGTGTTTATTCTGCTTTTCTGTATTACGGGCAGCATCTATCTGGCATTTGAACGGCGTTATCAGGCAAGGGCAATGGGCGCTTTTGTCATGGTGATTGTCTCGGCAGGGGTTTTTTTCGGCATCTGGCTGGATTCAATCGGACAGGCCGATATCAAGCCGCTGGTTCCGGCGCTACAGTCCTATTGGATGAAGATCCATGTGCCGCTGAACTTTATTGGTTATGGCTCCTTTGCCGTTGCCTGTGCTGCCGGCATGGCGTGGCTGGTTCGCTATCGTCTGGAACAGAAGGGCAGTTCAAGGTTGCTTAAGACATTCCCATCTCTGGAGCAGCTGGATCAACTGGCATACAAGTCGGTCGCTGTTGGCTTTCCGGCCTTTACGCTGGCAACGATTCTGGGGGCGGCATGGGCTGCCGAGGCATGGGGCGGCTACTGGTCATGGGATCCGAAAGAGACCTGGGCGCTGATTGTCTGGCTCTTTTACGGCGCTTACCTGCATGTCCGCATCTCGCATGGCTGGAGCGGTAAAACACTTGCCTGGTGGGCTGTGGCAGGCTTCCTGGTCACACTCTTCTGCTTCGTTGGTGTGAACATGTATCTGTCAGGGTTGCACTCTTACGGCAGGCTTGCCTGAGCGGACCTGTACGGTGAGCCGCTCTCTGCGTAAAGTTGTTTTTCCGGCGGCAGGGCTGGGAACGCGTTTTCTGCCGGCTACGAAGGCAACACCGAAGGAGATGATGCCGATTGTTGATAAGCCGTTGATTCAGTACGGCGTTGAAGAGGCATTGGCCGCAGGCATGAATGAAGTGATCATGGTGACAGGCCGCGGCAAGCGCGCTATCGAAGATCATTTCGATATTTCGGCTGAGTTGGAATCCAATCTGCGTGAAGCGGGGAAGCAGGCTCTCTATGAAAAGGTCTCCAATGTTGCACGCATGGTGGATGTCTCATACATCCGTCAGAAGCATGCTCTGGGTCTTGGTCATGCTGTTCTTTGCGCGGCTCCATGGGTGGGGAATGAGTGTTTTGGTGTTTCACTGGCAGACGAACTTATTGTTGCTGACGTGCCGGCGATGCAGCAGTTGCGTCAGATACATGAACAGACAGGCGCTTCTGTTATTGGCCTTGCCCGTGTTCCCGAAGAGGAGGTCAATCGTTACGGTATGGTTGACGCAGTGGATGAAAACGGGCTGCTTCGGCTCAGGGATATGGTTGAGAAGCCGGCTGTGGGCGCTGCGCCATCTGATCTGGCCATGATTGGTCGTTATATTTTCACAGCACGGCTGTTCGAACTGCTTGCAGAGACCGAACGCGGTGCCAGTGGCGAGATCCAGCTAACCGATGCCATCGCCCGGCTGGCCAAAGAGGAGCCGGTCTATGGCGTATTGATCGATGGTGAGCGGTTTGATGCCGGGAATCCATTGGGTTTTTTGATCGCCAATACGATACTGGGGCTGAAACATCCTGAGTTTGGCGATTCACTTCGCGCTGCTATCAAGAAAACCCTTTGAGCTATCCTGTTCTTGCGCTGGATGCGGCAATCGGCAAAAGCTATGGCTGCCTGATCCTTTCGGAGCGTGATGCACTGTCTGCCGAGAGTGAAGGGAGCAGGGAACATTCACGGAGTCTCATGCCCATGCTTGAAGGCTTGCTGAACAGAGCAGATATCAACTGGAAGGAGCTGAACATGCTGGCGCTTGGTGTCGGCCCCGGTTCATTTACCGGTCTGCGTATTGCGGCGGCGGCGCTGGCTGGTATCAATGCTTCACTCCGCCTGCCTGTGCTTCCGCTTTCGTCATTGGCAATTACAGCTGTTCAGGCCGGTTGCCAGGAGCCTCTGTATGTGCTGGAGGATGCCAGAGCCGGGGAGGTGTTTGTTGGCCGTTACCGCGGAGCAAGCGCCATGCAGAATGACAGATGTATCAGCTGGGATGAGCTGTATGCCACCGGGCCATGTGACTATACTTCTGTTGCCACGCCCCCTGCCACCCTTGCAGGCTGGCACAGGTTTGAGCCTGCGCTTCACAGGGGGGAAGCGATGACCATAGCGGTGAGAGAAATGATGGAACGGGAGACTTTGTCAAACCTGCCGAAATATGTGCAGCCTGCCTATCTTCAGATCTCTCAGGCGGAACGTACCCACCAGGCGAAGGAGGAGTAATCAGATGCAACCTGTACGAATTCTTTTTGTTTGTCTCGGTAATATCTGCCGTTCACCTCTGGCGGAAGCGATTGTTTGCGACCGGGCAGATAAACGCGGCCTGAATGGTGTGTTTCATTTTGCTTCAGCTGGAACAGGAAGCTGGCATGTAGGTAATGGTGCCGATCATCGTTCGGCAGAGATTGCTCGGAAATATGGACTGGACCTAAGCACCCATCGCGCACAGCAGATTACAGCCGGAGAAGTTAACCGCTGGGAGTGGTTTGTTGCAATGGATGAAAACAACCGCCTTGATCTGTTGAGTATGGGGGTGCCGGATGATCGCCTTTTGATGATGCGACAGTTTGAGCCAGGCTTCGATGCACCCCCGGATGTTCCGGACCCTTATTACGGTGGTCCGGACGGTTTCGAACATGCCTATCATATGCTCTGTGAGAATGCTGACAGGCTGTTGGATTATCTGGAAGAGCAGGCGCTTTAATTGATTGCGGTTGGCCCAACCCGAATCACAACCTTGGTAGATAAAGAACCTTCTTCAATAGAGATGGAGCATGAGCGATTTGCTTTCAGGAATGTAAGCGTATAGCGATCCCCTTCGCTGAAGGCATTAATAAACTGCCACTCATGTTTGGGCATGGCACTGCGAAAAAATTTCGAAATACTGGCAGATTTATAATAACCCTCATAGGTAATGACACCAACAGCAAAGCCAGGAGCCTCGTAAACTGAGCTTTGTTCATTATTCCGGCTTAACTCAACAGGTACGGGGATATCATCAAACTCATCAACCATCCGGACAGGCGGTGCCGTTTTTGCAGGAGCATCTGCTGTTGATGTGGCTGTTTTCTTTACCTGTCCGGTTTCATGCTTGGCAATGAAGCCACAGGCATTGAGGGAAAATGTGAGTCCGATAAACAAAAGTCCGGTAATAATACGCATGGCTACCTCACAATAATGGTTTGTCTCTCAAGCAGAAGAGTGTCATTTGCCAGCCTAAGTGCAAGTTTTCTTAAAAAGCGTGAACATGAGAAGAGTTGGCCCATATCGGCGGCGAGCTGTGACGCCGACTTCTGAATAATGCGTGGTCGGTTCAGTCGGATAGATTGTTGGCGTCCGAAACGGTTACAGGTTCGACTCCTGTACCGTACGCCGTAATTAAGGCGTATCACTGCTGTCCGGTTAAGGAAGATGGTGATTTGTCCGTACTTCCGTACAGGCTATCCTCATCCTGTACGGAAGTGGATGGATTGTTATTTTTGATCCACGCCAGTGCTGCAGCAACCGTGATGAATGAGCCGAGGATAAGGTAATTCCCCCGGGGCTGCCGTTGCAACTCCTCTTCCAGTGCCGCATCCACTGTAGTATAGCATCTATCAAAAAGATTCCCGTTATCTCCCACCACCCTTTCGGTGAATGGCCTAAGCAGATCAATGCTATCCGTTAAATCCCTGTCCTCACGGGTGAAGATCAGAATGGCGTCAAACGGTCTTGCCAGGTCGGGCAGTGTTGGCAATAGCGCATCAACGGCATGGCTGTTATGGGCTGCATCCAGCCAGATTGTGGCTTCTCCGAACGATGCCTGCTGCAGCCGGCCCGGGATCAATGTGTCGCAAATGGCGGCCCTGGCATGACCGAGCATAGCGGGGTTGATGACCTTTTCTGAGGCCAGTTTCTGAACAACACTCCATGCAAGGGATGCGTTCTGTTTCTGATGGTCGCCAATGGCCCTGAGTTCTGCAAATGCAGTATGATGAACCACCTCAAGTGACGGACAGTGCTGCATGAGTATGGGCAGTACCTCTTCATGCTGGCAGGTGCTGACAGAGAGTCTGCATCCATCCGTAATATGTGCTTTCTCGGCTGCAATCTCCGGAAGAGAGTTTCCCAGCCATGACTGATGATCCAGTCCGACTGGAGTCAGCACGGCGATATCGGCATCAACAGCCGTGGTGGCATCAAGCCTGGCTCCGACTCCGGCTTCAAGGATTTCGACATCCACGGCTGTATCGCTGAAATGCTTCAGCGCCAGGGCTGTTGCAACTTCGAAATAGGATGCGTCGATCTCAAGTGCCACGGGGATGATCTCCTGCATCAGTGCAAGCAGTGGCTTGTTGGCCACCGGCTTACCATTGATGCGAATACGCTCATGAAAACGGTGAATGTGCGGAGAGGTATAAAGACCGACCTTCAGATTGCAGGCCAGCAGTGCATTCGACAGCATAAAGGCAGTGGAGCCCTTGCCATTGGTGCCGGCAATGCGGATACGGAGCACTGGACGTTTAAGGTCAAAGTGACCCAGCAGTGCATGCATGCGCTGATGGCCGGGCCTGTAATCTCGGTCTGCCGATGGCTGGCCCAGTTGCTCAAGCCACGACTCTATTGTGTCAGGTTTGTGACTTTGCGGATGCATCTGATCCGGCGGCATGGCCACCTTGAATACGTAGTCAGCCAGCCTGACGGTAGGGGCGCTGCATCAGGTGGCCAAAAAGCATTTTCAGGTGTTCCGGAAGTTCCCGACGGTCAACAATGGCATCAATCAGGCCATGTTCAAGCAGGAATTCCGAACGCTGGAAGCCTTCGGGCAGCTTTTCTCCGACAGTCTCCTGAATCACTCGAGGGCCGGCAAAGCCGATCAGGGCTTTGGGCTCTGCCAGAATAACATCACCCAGCCACGCAACCGAGGCTGAAACGCCGCCCATGGTCGGGTCGGTCAACAGGCAGACGAAGGGCAATTTCGCTTCCCTGAGACGATTGGCGACAGAAGATGTTTTGGCCATTTGCATCAGGGAGAGCACGCCTTCCTGCATGCGTGCACCACCGGAGGCGGTAATCAGCAGATATGGGCACTGATGTTCAAGGGCTCGCTCCATGCCGCGGGCAATCTTTTCACCTACGACCGAGCCCATGCTGCCGCCCATGTAGTTGAAGTCGAAAATGGATACAGAGGTGACCTGGCCCTGGATGTCACCCATATAGTTACGGACGGCATCGCCGCTTCCGGCCTTTTTGTTGGCCTCCTTGATGCGATCTTTGTAGCGTTTTTTATCCTTGAAATTCAGCGTATCTTCCGTCCTCAGCTTTGTGTCATACTCTTCAAATGTATCGGCATCAAAGAGAAAGGATGCGCGTTTTTCCGCCTCAATACGAAGGTGCTGATCACACTTGGGACACACCATTTTGGAGCGTATCAGTTCTTTGTTATAGAGCGTTTCGGCGCACCCGGAGCATTTCAGCCACATGCCCTCCGGCGTGCCGCTGTTACTGGATGAAGAGAGAATGCTTTTCGGACTTTCGATTAAACGTGTTAACCAGCTCATAGTTATTTATCTCTTAAATAAGTAGTTCATCAACCTGAGTCAGTATGCGCAAGTGAGGAATATCCTCTGCAACGACTTCAGCTTGAATGATGTTCAATGTTTCAGGCTTCATATGATACAGGTAGATCGGAATTTCCCCAAACCTGTCCAGTTTGCGGAGCTCTTCTGCCATGCTTTTTGGTGTCAGGTGACCACTGATATCGGCCAGATTCTGGAAGGCATTGGTGAAGGAACAGTCGATGATAATGCCTTGCAGGTTGGGCTGTCTGTTGGCGATCTCCCAGAGTCGTTCCGTTGCGCCTGTATCGGCTGAATAGATAAACTGGGCATCCCCCTGATCCAGCAGAAAGCCGGTACAGGGTATCGGGTGGTTCACCGCAATCGGTGTGATGACGAGGCCATCAGCCTCAATGCTTTCTTCAGGCTTAATGGCATGCAGCGTAAGCGTCGGATTATTTTTGTTTGGCAGCACGGTAAAATCGGGCCAGATGTAGTCGTTCAGGAAATGCTCTTTCAGCGTATCAAGGCTTTCCTGTAGCGAATGAATGGTGATGCTGTTGCTGGTATTACTATTGCTCATGCGTTTCAGGGAGCGGTTGTCAGCCAGAAAGGCGATATCCTTGATATGGTCAAGGTGTGTATGCGACAGGAAGATATGATTGATTTTGCTCTGCTCCTCCAGCGTCAACGCTTCGGTGGGGGAGCCCGCATCCAGCAGAATGGAGTCATTTACCAGAAACGAGGTCAGGTGGAAACCCAGAAGCTGGCCGCCGTAACAGCCGAGAATCTTGATTTTCAAGCGCTAACCTTTGCCATTGCAGCACGCATCTGCGAGGCGGCCATATTCAGGGAGGAGATCATGGTGCCCGGATTGTCAATGTGTTGTGGAATTTGAGCTACAAAGTGGCTACCAACAACAACGCCATCCGAGAAGGCGGCCACTTTAGAGGCCTGTTCGGCGGTTTTAACTCCGAAACCGACACAGACAGGCAAATCTGAAAAGGCGCGGATTTTTGCGACCTGTTTTTCCACAGTGGCTGCTTCTCCCATATCGGCTCCGGTAATACCGGTTAATGATACATAATAAATAAAGCCGCTTGCAACATCAGATGCAAGTTTGATGCGTTCGTCCGACGATGTGGGTGAAAGCAGGAGGATACGGTGCAGACCATATTTTTTCAGTGATTCATCACAGATGGCGCTCTCTTCGGCCGGAATATCGACAATCAAAACACCATCCACACCTGATTCGGAGGCCTCTCTGGAAAAGTTGTCAAAGCCGATGGCGTAGGGGACATTGGCATAGCCCATCAGGATGATGCAGGTATCCGGGTGTGTGGTGCGAACCTGCTTTGCGATGGCAAAAACATCCTTAATGGAAGCCCCTGCTGCGAGCGCCCGTTCGCTGGCAGCCTGGATTACCGGGCCATCAGCCATGGGGTCGGAAAAGGGCATGCCGATTTCCAGAATATCTACCTGTTTCGCCAGCGTAAGCAACAGTTTTTCCGAGGTGGCAATATCCGGATCTCCGGCAGTCAGATAGCCGACCAGTGCGCTGCGCCCTTCACTGCGGCAACGGGAAAAACAGTCAGCCAAACGGTCACCACTCATGCTCCGTTTCCTCCTTTGATTTCATCGTGCAGTAAATTGAATACGGTGTTCATATCCTTGTCTCCACGGCCGGAAAGGTTGATCAGCACCGTCTGCTCCGGATTCATTTCAGCTGCAATACGCATGCCGGCTGCCAGTGCATGGCTTGATTCCAGCGCCGGGATAATACCTTCACTGCGCGTCAGTATCCTGAATGCATCCAGTGCTTCAGCATCGGTTGCACTGTCAAGATCAAGGCGGCCCTCTTCCAGCATGGCCGCCAGTTCCGGTCCTACTCCCGGATAATCGAGCCCTGCCGAGATGCTGTGGGTGCCCTGCACCTGCCCCTCATCATTTTCAAGCAGATAGGTCAGGTTGCCATGCAGGATGCCGGGTCTGCCGGCAGCAAGCGATGCAGCATGTTCACCACTCTCAAGGCCATGGCCTGCCGCTTCTACTGCCACAAGACGGATATCATCATCACGCAGAGGATGTAAAAGACCCATAGCATTGGAGCCACCACCGACACAGGCGACAGCGACATCAGGCAGGCGCCCGGTCTGCTCCAAACACTGGGCGCGAGCCTCCTGACCAATCACAGCATGGAACTGACGCACCATCAGCGGGTAGGGGTGTGGCCCGGCCACCGTGCCGATGATATAGAAAGTATCTTCACAGCTTGCGACCCAGTCCCGCAACGCTTCATTCAGTGCATCCTTCAGGGTGGCCGTGCCTGAATCGACGGGGATTACATTGGCTCCCAGCAGCTTCATGCGGAAGACGTTGGGTGCCTGGCGTTCGGTATCCTCGCGGCCCATATAGATATCACACTGCATGCCGAACATCGCTGCCACAGTCGCTGTGGCGACGCCATGCTGGCCGGCCCCGGTTTCGGCAATAACACGCTTTTTGCCCATGCGGCGGGCGAGCAGCCCCTGGCCGATGGTATTGTTGATTTTGTGGGCGCCGGTATGGGTAAGATCCTCTCTTTTCAGATAGATCTGGGCACCACCAATCTCATTCGATAGATGTTTGGCATGGTAAAGCGGTGTGGCGCGCCCGACATAATTCTTGAGCAGGTGAATACGCTCGGCCTGAAATGATTCATCCGCCCATGCCTCATCGAACGCAATTTCCAGCTCCTTGAGTGGACCCATCAGTGTTTCGGCAGCAAAGCGGCCGCCAAAGCGACCAAAGTGGCCATTCGCATCGGGTCTGTGCGTGATGTCCATATGGTAGATGGCGTCGATATACGGGCTGTCCATGCTGTTTTAGGTTCCTCGCGACTGAGATTCAGAAGCGTTTACGCGGGCAACAAAATCGCACAGTTTTGTGTCGTCCTTGATGCCGGGCGAAACTTCAACGCCGGAGGATACATCCACGGCAAACCATTGGCGATGGGAAAGTGCAGCCTCGATATTGTCCGAGTTCAGGCCACCGGCAAGAATCAGGGGGTAATCATGCTCAAAGCCCTGCAGCAGTGACCAGTCGAACGAGGTGCCGGTGCCGCCATAAACACCCTGCGGTGCCTTGGCATCAAGCAGCACCGGGCATGGATATGTTTGTGCGCGTTTCAGGTCGTCCCTGCTGCTAACCGGAATGGCTTTCATCACCCGTCTCTGCTGCGCCATGCAGAACTCGGGAGACTCATCACCATGAAGCTGCACAACACTCAGCGGACAATGTCCAAGCACATCATCAATTTCAGATTGCTCCGGATTAACGAACAGTCCGACGGCTGAAACAAACGGAGGCAGTCTTCTGATAATCCCGGCAGCCTCCATCGGCCGGATATAACGGGGACTTTTCGGGTAGAAGACAAAGCCGACAGCATCAACACCCAGGCGGGAGGCGGCCAGTGCATCTTCGAGCCGGGTAATGCCGCAGACCTTGATGCGGGTACGCTGTTTGACACTCTGACTATTGCTCATAGAGGCGAGCCTAAAAGCCTTTCATCCTTTGGGCAAACAAATACATACCGGAAAAAGGTGCGTTTATCTCATTGTGCCTTTAAGATTCGGCAGATGAGCAGTGTGATGCAGACCTATGCGCGCTACCCACTTACCCTTGTCCGGGGTGAGGGGGCGTACGTTTTCGATGAGGTGGGCAACAGATATCTCGATTTTGTTTCCGGTATTGCGGTTAATACGCTGGGGCATGGCCACCCGGCGATGCTTAAGGCAATCAATGAGCAGGCGAAGGCTATGCTGCACTGTTCCAATCTCTATCATATTCCCGGGCAGATTGAACTGGCTGACAGACTCGCCTTACTTTCCGGACTGGATAAGGTCTTTTTCTGCAACTCAGGTGCCGAGGCCAATGAGGCGGCGATCAAGATCGCGCGGAAGTATTTTCATGATATGGGGTCAGGGCGCCGCACGGTGATCACAGCCACCCATTCGTTTCATGGCCGTCTGCTTTCTACGCTGACAGCAACGGGGCAGGAGAAGGTCAAAATCGGTTTTGACCCCCTGCCACCAGGCTTTGTACATGTGCCATTAAACGATTTGCATGCACT
Source organism: uncultured Zetaproteobacteria bacterium (assembly GCA_964559845.1). GTDB lineage: Bacteria > Pseudomonadota > Zetaproteobacteria > Mariprofundales > Mariprofundaceae > WSZY01. The sequence goes on from CAZLJF010000008.1 coordinate 39,270, forward strand.
GACTGATGCAATTGATGACAATACTGCAGCACTGCTGCTTGAACCGTTGCAGGGAGAGGGCGGTGTCAATCTGGCTGATCCGGACTATCTGTGCGGTGTGCGGAAGCTGTGCGATGAGCATGGCATGCTGCTGATGCTTGATGAGGTGCAGACGGGCGTTGGCCGCACCGGCAAGATGTTCGCTTTTGAGCATGCCGGTATCAGGCCGGATGTATTGACGCTGGCCAAGGGGCTGGGGGGCGGCGTTCCCATTGGTGCCATGCTGGCATCAGAGAAGGTGGCCGCTGTATTTGGCACGGGTACACACGGCTCGACTTTTGGCGGCAACCCGCTCTCCTGTGCGGCAGCCCTTGCAGTACTGAAGAGCATTGAGAAAGAGGAGTTGTTGAGCAATGTGGCCCGGCAGGGTTCGCGGATTCAGGCCAGGATCAAGGCAATGGCTGAGCGCTTTTCGGTCATTAAAGAGGCCAGGGGCCGCGGCCTGCTGCTTGGTATAGCCTGTGAACAGGCCGTTGCTCCGGTTATTGAGATCTGCAGATCAGCGGGGTTGCTGGTGTTGCCGGCTGGTCCGAATGTGGTCAGGCTGCTTCCTCCGTTGAACATCAAAGCGAGTGAAGTGGATGAAGCCATGAGTATTCTTGAGGCTGCTTTTACCGCTATTGAAGCAGGGGTGGAGTCGTGAGACATTTTTTGACATTGCTGGATATTACAGATGATGAGGCAGATGCCCTTCTAAAGCGTGCGGCTGAATTAAAGGCGATGCAGAAGCGCGGAGAGCCGCATCCGACACTGGCCGGAAAAACACTGGGTATGATCTTTGACAAGGCCAGCACCCGTACCCGTGTCTCATTTGAGGTCGGGATGTATCAATTAGGGGGACATGCCCTGTTCCTGCACTCCGGTACAACCCAGCTGGGACGCGGTGAACCGGTTGAGGATTCGGCGCGCGTTCTCTCCCGCATGGTGGATGGCGTGATGATCCGGACATATGGCCATGAGATGGTGCAGCAGTTTGCAGCGCACTCATCGGTGCCGGTGATCAATGCACTGACTGACCTTACACATCCTTGCCAGATTCTGGCCGATATTTTTACCTATGAAGAGTATCGCGGGGATATTAAGGGCAGGAGTGTGGCATGGATCGGTGATGGCAACAACATGACCCATTCATGGATCAATGGTGCGGTGGCTTTTGGCTATAAGCTGAAAATTGCCTGTCCTGATGGTTATGCACCCGACAAGTCGCTGCTGCAGGCAGCCTGTGATCTGGGGGCGGATGTGACCATCAGTCCCGATCCGTTTGAGGCTGCCCGGGATGCGGATCTGGTGACCACCGATGTCTGGGCATCAATGGGGCAGGAAGCGGAGCAGGCCGAGCGTGAAAAGGCATTTACCGGTTTTCAGGTCGATGATCGTGTCATGGCCTTTGCCAAACCGGATGCGCTGTTTATGCACTGCCTGCCGGCACATCGTGGCGAAGAGGTTGCGGCAAGCGTCATCGACGGTCCGCAATCGGTGGTCTGGGATGAGGCGGAGAACCGCCTGCATGTGCAGAAAGCATTGCTCGAATTCTTAATTCTGCAGAAATAGCAGCGTATCATTCATTGCGTTGTGATCTGTCGCGCTTAAACTGCGTCACCCGTTCCTATCAAAATTAATTGAGGTCACGCATGGCTGATTCAAAAGTAAACAGAGTTGTACTCGCCTATTCAGGCGGACTGGATACATCCATTATTCTGAAGTGGTTGCAGGATACCTATGAGTGTGAAGTGATAACCTTTACGGCCGATATCGGCCAGGGTGAAGAGGTGGAGGATGCGCGCTCCAAGGCTGCGGCCTGCGGTGCTGCGGCCATCTATATCGAAGATCTGACTGAAGAGTTCGTGCGCGATTATGTTTTCCCGATGTTTCGTGCCAATGCCATTTATGAAGGCGAATACCTGCTGGGAACATCCATTGCCCGCCCGCTGATCTCCAAGCGCATGATCGAAATTGCCGAAGCGGAGGGCGCCGATGCCGTTTCCCACGGTGCGACCGGTAAAGGCAATGACCAGATCCGTTTCGAACTGGGTTTTTATGGCCTGAAACCGGATGTGAAGGTGATTGCGCCATGGCGTGAATGGAACCTGAACTCACGCGAGCAGATGCTTGCCTATGCCGATAAACATGGCATTGCTGTTGAGCGCAAGCGTCAGAATTCCAAGTCGCCCTACTCAATGGATGCGAACCTGCTGCATATCTCATACGAGGGCTACGATCTTGAAAATCCGTGGATCGAGCCGGGCAATGATATGTGGCGCTGGAGCGTTGCACCGGAAGATGCGCCGGATCAGTCTGAGTATATCGAGCTGACCTATCAGGGCGGCGATATCATGGCTGTCAATGGCGTGGAGATGACACCTGCTGCCGTACTGCGCGAGCTGAACCGCCTGGGCAGCAAGCATGGTATTGGCCGGATCGATATTGTCGAGAATCGTTATGTCGGCATGAAGTCGCGCGGCTGTTACGAAACGCCGGGTGGCACCATTATGTTGAAGGCACATCGGGCCATGGAATCTCTGACGCTGGATCGTGAAGTGGCACATCTGAAAGATGAGCTGATGCCGCGTTATGCCAAGCTGATTTATAACGGCTACTGGTTTGCACCGGAGTGCCGGATGATGCAGACGATGATTGATGCATCGCAGGCGGTGGTCAATGGCGTGGTTCGTCTGAAGCTCTACAAGGGTAATGTGATGGTGGTCGGGCGCAAGTCGGATCAGTCACTGTTTGACGAACGACTCTGCACCTTTGAGGATGATGAGGGCGCCTATAACCAGCAGGATGCCGAAGGCTTCATCAAGCTCAATGCCTTGCGTCTGCGTCTGGCTGCAGTTGCGGGAAAAGAGGGCTGATCATGCATTACGACAAGATTACCAAAATTCTGCATTGGCTGATTGCATCGACGATTCTGGTGCAGCTGTTAAGTGAGGAGTTTATGAAGCGCCCCAAGCCGGGACGTATCCGCACCGAGGGGCAGGAACTGTTTTTCGAGGTTCATGAGTGGTTTGGCGTGATAGTGCTGGTGCTGGTGCTGCTGCGTTTTGTCTTTATTATGGATCGGAATGAATGGGCAAGGCTCTTTCCCTGGATCACCGCAGAGGGCTGCAAAGGCATTGTTTCCGAACTGAAAAAGGTGCCGGGGTGGTTTGTCGGCAAACTGCGTGATGCCGGTGAGGAGGATTATCTCGCCAAGACCGTGCATGGTCTCGGTCTCCTGCTGGCACTGGCGCTTGGTTTTTCAGGTACAGTTCTTTTTGCAGGCATGAACCCTGATGGCTCAATGGGTGATACGGTTCATTTTTTTAAAGAGACGCATGAAGTGCTTGGTGAATTGCTGTGGATCTATCTGAGTGGACATGTTTTTATGGCGTTGTTGCATCAACTGATGGGACACAAATCACTGCAGCGTATTTTCTTGTTCAGGGATCAATAATTATACATTCAGCGCTTGTATTCGAAGCGCTTTCAGACTCTGACGGAGTGCTGCTGTCGTTAACCGGACGAAAGAGGGCGCCAGGCCAGGGGTGCTGGAATAACTGCTTCCGGGGTTGATGGCCGGGCGGGTTTATGCGTCATGCGCCATACTCGGCGCTGATCACCAGGCTGCACGCTATCCTGCAGGCAGAATAGGCATGGCAAAACAACGACTGCTGTTTCTCTGTACAGGCAATTCCTGCCGTTCACAAATGGCTGAAGGTTGGCTGAAAGAGTTGTCCGGCTGTTCCGGCCGGTTGCGAAAAACAGCACTGGCCTTTTGATGGCCCTGCCGAAGCGACAGGCACGGAGGAGGCTGTGGATGGATTTTGCCGGGTGTGCCACCAGGCCCTAATCAACACACGCTTGGGTGGTGGTTTTCAGCAGCGTAAAGTTAAGTGAAAATTAAGATTGTTTCATGTGTGATGCAGATCACCTGAATATGGTATGATTGGCGGCACGGTTTGCCGCGTTTCTGGCGCAAGCCGTAAGCCAGAGGATGATAAACTACTAAAAACACTAATAAGGAGAGTGATCAATGTGTAAGCCATGGCTGAAGCTGTTTGTTGGTTTAATCGCTACTGTTTCATTCGGGCAGACTGCAATGGCCCGGATGCAGGAAAGAGCCCCACAGGCCATCTACCCCGTTCAGGTTGTGCTGGAAGATAAAAAGCGGGAGACAGTTTATCCATCTGTTGCAGGCGACTTTGTTGTATACAGTCAGCGTGTAAATAATGAGTTCAGTGTTGTTCGCGTATCAAGGCACGATCTGAATGCAGCGGGCCACCTCATTGCCGCAGCACAGCCGAAGGAGGCGATTCGTTATGGCGTGGCTGTAAAGGATGGCGCTATTGGCTATATCAGCAATCGTATGGGGCCGGTTTCGGCATGGATGCACCAGGCCGAAGGTGACGGTCATATTGCTATTGGCAATATCAGTACATTTACCGGTGCACTGATGCCGGCACATCTGAAGGCATCGATCGATGGAAAGATCTGGTGTTTTGATTCATCTCTGGAAAAAACGCGGCGTGCCCGTGTGCTTGATGATTTCAGTGACGGATTCAAGCAGAGTGAGTTGATCGGGCAGGCCTGGCGCATGTACCACTCCGACGCATGGCGCTATAAGCAGGGATATGCTGCAATTAAGGCAGGAGCAAAAAACAAGTTTCAGGCACCATCGCTATTTCTCTTTGACCGTGGCAGCAGTCAGCTGACCATGATTCCGAATGCGTTTAATGGCGCACTCTCTCCTGATGGAAAGCAGGTTGTGTTTGTTCGCGAAACAGCCGGCAACTACGATCTGTGGATGCAGAATGTGGATGGCACAGCTCTTGTCCAGCTTACCACCAACCAGTTTGGTGATTTCGAGCCTGTGTTCAGCCCGGATGGCAGCAGGATCGCATTTGTCTCCAACCGCGACAGCAAGGGTGATGTACGCCTGACTTCGATCTATGTTGTTGATCTGGAGCGCGGGAACATTGAGCGTGTGACCAATGCGCCAAAGGCTACGGATGGTGGGCCGGCGTGGCTGGATAACCAGACCATTATTTTCCATTCCAACCGCGATCCGAAACAACCACAGGCGCGTGCTGGCGCCAGGTGGAATCTCTGGAAGGTGACAGTGAAATGAGAACAGGATTGAAAGTATTATATCTTATGCTTGCCGCATTGGTGGCAACGCCTGCAGCCCAGGCGGAGAATCTGTTTGACTGGCTGCAGCCATCATCGCATGGCAAAAAAACAGAGCGGTCGGCTGCCCGGCCGGCAGACAGTGCAATGCTTCTTACACTGGAGCCACAGGAATCCGAAATGTATCCGCATGTTTCAGCCGATGGCCGTTATATGACTGTTCAGGTAAGCCGTGGCAGGGATGCATGGATATCAAGACGCGCGGTTGAGAATGGTGATCCGCTTAATGTTGTCGTTGACGATGCCAGAGCGCTGGATTCGGTGCAGTGGCATGGCGATTCGGTAACCTTCCTCTCCGAGCGAGCCGGGGGACTGGGGCTCTGGAAGAAGGCATCCGATGGCCAGGGTATTGTTCGCCGGGTGAAAGAGCTGCAAGGGAAGTTAACCCAGGCGCAGTTGCTGGCAGACGGGAGTGTGATTGCCGTACGCCTTGAGCCGACTGGCAATACCAAAAAGAAGGTGAAGGTGCGCCACGACGGTTTTAATAACTGGCAGATTCCAGGTTACAGGAGCCGGATGATCCATGTGGACCGGCATGGCGTAGAACGTTTGCTCAGTGAAGGCTCCAACCCGGCCCTGTCACCGGATGGCAAGTGGGTTGTTTTTTCCATGCCGATTGGGCGCAGTTGGCATCTGTTCATGATGCGGGTAGATGGCTCTGAGCTCAGCCAGTTAACCGATGCGCGCAGTGTGGATGTACAGCCGTCCTGGAGCCCGGATGGCAAGTGGATTGTTTTTACATCCAATCGTGCCAAGAGTGATCTGCGTAAGTCTGCAAACAATAACTGGGATATCTGGGCGATTGATCGTCAGGGGAGAAATCTGACCCGGCTGACCATGGATGCCGCCCGCGATGGCGCGCCAAGTGTCGGAACAAATGGCCGTGTCTATTTTCATTCGGACCGGAAAGTGAGTGCTGAACTGAAAAAGGAGCATCAGCTTAAGGGCAGTGTTGGCAAGTTCCATGTCTGGTCAGTTTCACTACCAGAATAAAACGGAGTGCAGTTGTTGCAGTCAGTTATTTCGGTCTATAAGGGCGGTGAGTAATCACTGCCCTTTTTCATCTCTGGTCAATGATGGCATGCAGGCGTCGTGAAAATTCCGGGTTGGCACTGCTCAGGGGAAGGCGAACTATAAACCGGGCGCCCTCTCCCTCCCTGCTTTCAACACTGATTTCGCCGTTATGAGCCTCGACAATGCGTTTGCAGATCGCCAGGCCAAGCCCGGCGCCGCCGCCTTCACTGCGAGCCCTTGCATCATCGGCGCGGTAAAAGCGGTCGAACAGGCGGGCCTGATGCACTTCGGAAATACCGGGGCCCTCATCTGCAATGGTGATGATCACCGAATCATCCTCTGTATGGGCCGACAGTGTCACGGTCGAGAGTTCAGGTGCATACTTAAAGGCGTTGTTAAGCAGGTTAAAGATCACGCGCTCAATATGACTGTGATCGCCCATCACCTCCAGGTTGTCCTGAATATCCATATCTAAATTGATATGGTTATCGGCAAAAAGAATGAGGTGATGCTGGGCGACCTCCTGCAGTAACAGCGACAAATCTACCGGCTCCTGGGCCAGTTCCAGCAGGCCTGCATCGGCACGGGCCAGGGTCAGCAGGTCATTAACGATACGCTGCATACGCTCGATGATATCGAGATGCTGTCTAAGTAACTGTTTGTAATCCTCTTCGCTGCGCGGATGTCTCAGCGCTACCTCAACCTCGCCCTTCAGAATGGTGAGGGGAATGCGTAACTCATGCGAGGCATCGGCTGTAAAGCGTTTCTGGGCCATGAAACTTGATTCGAGGTCTGCAAACATTTTGTTCAACGATTTCACCAGAACGCGGATCTCTTTGTCCTGTACTTCTGATTGCAGCCGTCTGGTCAGGTCGCCGGCAGCCACGGCCCGCGCTGTTGTTGTGATTTCATTGATCGGTTTCAGCGCCCTGCGCGCCATAATATAGCCTACCACGCCGCTGATGAGCATAGAGAGCAGGCCAAGCACACCACCGAGCAGATAGAGCCACTTGAAAAAACTCTGAATCTCACTGGTGCTGCGGCCAAGCAACAGTACGGCAACAACAGTTCCGGCCCGGTGGACCGGCATGGCGATTACGCGGATATTATCTTTGCGGAGCAGGGAGCGGGTGGATACAAATACGGTAGCCTCACCCTTCAGCGCCTTGCCAAGCGCCTTGCTGACTTCATTGCCGCCCTTGCCGATAAGATTGCTTCTTGTGGCAAACTGGACAATGCCGTTGGCTCCGATCAACTGGACGGTGCCATGAAAGTGTCTGGCGAATTCATTGAGGTGGAAGGACCAGTAATGAAAACGGGAGTGCTCCAGTTCGGCAACAACACTCTGTGCATGCTGGTAGAGGGACTCATCCACCTCGTCATAAACCTTCATGGAAAGGATAAAATAGATTAATGCACCGGCAATGAGCAGAATGGATAATTCAACCACAATATAGAGCATTGCCAGCCGTCCACGGAATGTGTGGAAGATATTTGAGCGCAGACGATTAAGCCGGGAATTTGGACTGAGCGAAGACAGGGGTGATTCCGGAAAAGAGGGTCAGGAGGGTGGCGCTTCGTCGCTCAGAATATATCCCTGCCCGCGCAGGGTATGGATCAGCGGCGGTTCAAAGCCTTTATCGACCTTGTTTCGCAGGTGGCTTACATAGACATCAATAACATTGCTTTCGGGATCAAAGTTCATATCCCATACATGTTCACCGATCAGTGTGCGTGAAAGCACTTTTTTCGGGTTGCGAAGCAGGTACTCAAGCAGCGCGTACTCCTTGGTGGTCAGGCGAATCGGTTTGCCGGAGCGGGTAACCTGGCGGCTCATCGGGTCAAGCTCAAGGTCTGCCATTTGAAGTATCGGGGTTTTGCTTTCCGACTGGCGGCGGAGCAGGGCGCGTACACGGGCCAGCAGTTCTTCAAAGGCAAACGGCTTGGCCAGATAGTCATCGGCGCCTGCATCCAGGCCACGAACCTTGTCTTCCACACTGTCCCTTGCGGTCAACATCAGCACCGGTGTGTTAACACCGTGATCACGGATCTCCTTGCAGGTTTGCAGGCCGTTTTTCTTGGGCAGCATCAGATCAAGAATAATCAGATCATAATCGTTTACTTCTGCCAGAAAACCGCCATCTTCGCCGTCATAGGATACGTCAACGGCATGCCCCTCCTCTTTCAGTCCTTTCTGGATAAACTGGGCAACGCGCTCTTCATCTTCAACGACCAGAATCTTCATGTGGCCCAGTGTAGCAGCAAGTGATCCGTTTCGTGAAGGGTATCTGTTATTTTTATACTTTTCAGCATATGATGAAGCATAAAAAGTCCATCTATGGCTTTTTGACTGACGGCAAGCGAAAATGTGGCATGAGGTGAGTTATGCAGTATAAACTATTGAAAAAAAAGCTCCTCTATCGCGGTTTTTTTGAACTCGACGCCTATGATGTTGAGCATGCGTGCTTTGCGGGCGGCAGCCAGCATATCTGCCGTGAACACTTGGAGCGGGGCGATGCCGTTGCCATGCTCCTGTATGATCCGCAATGTGATGAGGTGCTGCTGATTGAGCAGTTCCGGATTGGCCCGGCTGTGCGAAAGGATGAGGCGTGGCTGATTGAAGTGGTGGCCGGTATGGTCGATGCGGGAGAGGATCCCGGGGAGGCTGCCCGCCGTGAAGCGGTCGAAGAGGCCGGTTATGAACCGTTCAGGATAGAGTATTTGGGCCGCTATTACTCAACGCCAGGGGGGTCATCCGAACGCATTGATCTCTATCTGGGGCTTGTCGATAAATCAAGGCCTGTCGGCGATGGCGGTGGCATCAGCCATGAGCATGAAGATATCCGCCCCTTCTGGATCAGCCGCACAGAAGCGATGCAGTGGCTGGAAAACGGAAAAATCAATTCGGGGGCGCCGATGCTGGCGCTGCTTTTATCCTTTGGTACAAAGGGGAAATTTGCTGAAATGAGCAGAGGGAACTCCGGGTAACTTCTTTATGGGCCGTGCTGTTCAGCAGAGTGTTGCCGGTAGATATCAGCAATATGGAACTCAAGCATCTGATAGTGAAAGGGTTTACTCAGAACACGCAGATCCTGATTGGGGAGCTTCAGATGTAGTTCGTTTGGTGATGCCGTAATAAAAATAATCTGATCAAGAAGTTCAGGTTTTTTTTGCGATGATTTTATAAATTTCATCACCACTCAGTTTTGGCAGGCGAAGATCTAAAAGAATTACGCACAGAATCATGGATCGATTTAACTGCCACATCGATATTGTATATCTGACCATAATGATGGAGAAAAGTAGTGATGATCTCATGTGTAAGCGTGTCATCATCAATTAAAAGAACATTCATAGTTTATCCTGCCCCTAAGCGACAGGATAGTTCAAAAGTTTGCTCTTTGGCAAGAAGGCTGTTTTACCCCGAATCCGACATTGATTTTTTCGCGGGATGAAAAAGCCCCGCTGGGATAGTAGGTTAGAGCTTCATGAAGGTTCAAACCAGATCACCAGCGGGGTGAAGGAATGATGGAGTAAAGTGTTTTACCATTCAAGCTTTCTGTGACAGATGATGTTCTGACGGCGCATGGGGGTCTGGCGCTGTTTGGCGAGTTTTGTGTTGCGATGCGGCTTGGAGAGGATGTTGATCGATATTTGCCCACGCCAGGCAGCGGCAGGGGTTTTGCGCCGAGTGCATATGTGCAGCCATTGGTGTTGATGCTGCATGGCGGCAGTCGTTCGCTGGAGGATTTGCGAATGCTGGCCAGGGATTCCGGTTTGCAGTCGCTGCTGGGCATGTCGGTTCCGAGTGCTGATGCGTTTGGCAACTGGCTTCGGCGCATGGGTAATGGCAACGGCTTGCGCGGTCTGGGCGAGGTGCACAGAAAACGGTTGAAATGAGCCTTGAAGCGGGAAGATCAGAAGGCATATACGGCTGGATATAGATGCCACGGAGATTGTGGCGGAGAAGCGTGAGGCACATCCCACCTACAAGGGCAATCGCGGCTACATGCCGATGGTGGGTCACCTGGCGGAGAACGGTCTGGTGGTGCATGAGGAGTTCCGGAAAGGCAATGAAGCACCGGCCAGCCGCAACTTGGAATTCATCAAGGTCTGCGTGGCCAACATGCCGAAGGGGAAGCGTATCGCCCGCTTGCGTGCGGATGCGGCGACGTATCAGGCGACGGTCATCAACTATTGCGAGCGCAAAGGTATTCGCTATGCGATTGGCGCGAAACAGGATGCGGCGGTGAAGGCGGTGATTGCCACCATTCCCGAGACAGACTGGCAACCTTACCGTGATGGCGAGATCGCCAGCACCGCATCAAGGAGCTCAAGCTGGGCTTTGGCATGGAGCGCATGCCCTGCGGTCAGTTTGCAGCCAACGCTGTGTTCTTCCGCATCGGGGTGCTGGCATACAACCTGTTTGTGATGTTCAGAACGCATGCCTTGCCGGAGGGATGGGGGCAACATCAGGTGAAAACAATCCGCTGGCGGCTGTATCAGATCGCTGGTCGTATCACCCGTCATGCCCGCTCCCTATGGCTGAAGGTGTCTGACACGCATATTGCCTTGTTCCGGGATATTCGTCGAAGGTGCAACCAGCTCGCCTGCGCCTGAACGGTTCATGCCTCACAACGGGCATGCCAAGGGCTCACTATGCCCGCAACACAGAAAAATAGCCCCCCTATACGGGCGCAAACCGCCCCAGTACCGCTTGGAGAGCCCTTCGACACGCCATCCATCAGGCAAATCACCGAGAATCAACTAAACCCAAAGCCCTCAGGCATGTTGCTTAATGCCAATGTCGGATTTTGGGGAAAAGGCTGTCGATTGACACTGGCGGCCCAGGCTATTATGTGTTCGGCTGCAGGGCGCTTGGTATCATTGCCACACAAGGCAAGGTTTTCTTTGCATACACGTTCAGCGCTGGTCATTTCGTGCAGTACGAGATTGCACCGGAAACGGATGCGGCGAAGAATGGAAACAAAAAGGGGGGATAAAATGAGAAAAGGGCTATTGCTGTTTATTCTGCTGCTGGCAGGTGGCGTTGCAATCCCATCCACAGCAGCGGAAAACTCCGCGTTTGATCAGGGGATGTCTGCCTATATGGCCAAGCAATATGAAACGGCCATAAAGATATGGCGGCCATTGGCGGAGGGCGGTGACGCTAAGGCTCAATATTATCTTGGCGTGATGTATGCTGATGGGAAAGGTGTAAAACAGGACTATTCCGAGGCAATCAAATGGTATCGCAAATCCGCAGAGCGGGGTAGTACCATTGCAATGGTAGCATTAGGTCATATGTATGAGAATGGTAAAGGTATAGCGCAAGATATTCCGAAAGCCCTTAAGTGGTACAAGAAGGCAACAGATAAAAAGAATATGACTGGTTTAAAAGGGCGGTCTAGATATAGGCAATTGGCAGGAGTTTCGGCTGCAAAAAGTGAGTTGGGACGAATATATGCGTTGGGGCTAGGAGTTCCACAAAATTTTTCCGAAGCAAGGAAATGGCTTTGGGAAGGGGATTCTCTTTTAAAAGCAATTGATATTTCTGAAAAAGCTAGACATTTACACTCTAAATCGCCCCAATTGTTTGGGATACCTCTTGTTGGTGCCATGAGGGGAACCCTAAGATTCGCAGCAAAGAAAAATGGAGCGGTTCATCTTCGGGAAGATTATAATTATTTTTGTGATATATACGATTCCAACCGCCTTCTAAAAGATTCTACAGAGCTGGTTTTATGTTTCTCAGCAAAGAGTGACTTGAATTATCGCGTAGGTGCTAGTGACTTCTTCGCCTATGCGGAATATAAATTTCCTTCACGGCTGGATGCGGGGCAGATTGGGCGCATTGAAAGGATGATTGCCAGCAAATATGGTCGCCCGAACAGGACTTCTGGCAATCCGGAATTTGGTAATGCCAGTTATATCTGGTTCAAGGATGGCGTAACCATCAAGGTCTATCGCGGCTGGCCTGATACCACCACCTACCTGAGATACTCCGTTCCTGAGATGGTGAAGGCCATGAATGCTGAAATTGCCGCAGAGAAACGGAAGAATGAACAAAGGAAATTGAAGGCACAAAGCAATGCATTTTAAAGCAAACTCATTCTGGTTCTTTGAATATGAAACATCAGACTCAAAGAAAGCATCTGCAGACCAACTTATCAAACTAGGCGACAAATGTTATTGGCTGGCTATTTCTATACCTGTGGCCTCTATTCTAAAAATAGAGAGCATCAATATAAACTTAGCTCTCATTGCCTCGGCGGCAACATTTCTTGCTGGATTTTTCTTTACAAGAAAGGGATTACAGCTAATTGATGAAATTGCTAAGTCCCGTGTCTGAGCAGCGCGACATTATCTTCGAAGAATCCGCCGAGGTCATCGCCAATGTTCGCCATGAAGGCGATCAGTTCATCCTGCGTCTGCGAGCGCCAAAAACGGCAGTACATGCGCTGCCCGGTCAGTTTGCAGCCAATGCCGTGTTCTTCCGCATCGGTGTGTTGGCGTACAATCTGTTTGTGATGTTCAGGACACATGCCTTGCCGGAGGCATGGGGGCGACATCAGGTGCGGACGATCCGCTGGCGGCTGTATCAGATCGCCGGTCGCATCACACGTCATGCCCGATCCCTGTGGATGAAAGTATCCGGCGCGCATATCGCCTTGTTCCGGGATATTCGCCGAAGGTGCAGCCAGCTCGCCTGCGCCTGAACGGATCATGTCTCGCACCGTGGCATGCCGGGGGATCGGTCTGCCCG
>CAZLJF010000009.1:0-51751 GCA_964559845.1 uncultured Zetaproteobacteria bacterium
AAAACAGAAAATTTACGACAATTGGTGCTGATCAATGCTTAACCGGACAGCTGTGATGATAAGATTTAAAGAGTCCGGCGTTATCACCGCAATAAGTACAATTCCCCATTAATTACCTCGAAAAACTAAAGCATTAAGGAAAGAGATACATTCTATCCCCGTTGCCTTGGAAACTCTGGGGGCTTAACTCGATAAAATAACATATCCGACTACTCCCCCTAGCAAATTAAAATCCGCATTCTCAGCAATGTCAAATTTACTGCTTGATTCCAGGAACAAGGCTCAACTTCAGATATGCGTCAATCGAAGCACATTGCCTTCGACCTGGATCATCTCCTCATCGGGGATGAAGCGCTCCAGCAATATCCTGATCCGCCGCTCATCGGCCGAGCGGCCCGGATAGAGACGCTGGATTGCATGAATAAAATCGATGAGCTGATCAACTCTCCTGATATGATCCACAGAGGCGCCCTGCGAAGCCCAGACAAGCAGCTTCTTGTCACGGTTACTCAGGCGAACATGGTTACTGCATACCAGCAAAGGGCATCACCTCCTGTTCATGGTCTCATGGCCATATAGTTGTTCAACTTATGCTTTATCTGTCGGAAATTATAGCAGTTAGGGCCTGTTAACACCAGGCTGTACCGAGGCACCTGTTTTTGTGATCCTGCAAGGCATTGCGAGCGTCATGGTTTGTTGCACATCAGTGAGTAATAACGCAACGGAGCGCAAAAATGGGGCGTCCCGCAGAGTTCCATTTCAATCGTTAACAGACCCTAATATAAAAGAGTGGATTCAGCGGCCTTGATTCAGCTCTTCGATCAGCATTGCCATGGCTCTGGATGCTGCCGCAGACTGAATATCGGTGCGACTACCGGAGAAGTGGAAACACTCTGCCACAGGTCTCTCTCCCGGCAGCCGGACAGCAATCCAGACTGTTCCGACAGGTTTTGCATCACTGCCGCCATCCGGGCCGGCAATACCACTGATAGCAATGGCTGCTGTCTCTTTTGCAGCCCCCTCCTTTTTTGCGCATCCGGTCGCCATTGCTTCAACCACCTGCCTGCTTACAGCGCCATGCTTCTCGATCAGTGTGGATGAAACACCCAGCTCCTCCTGCTTGGAAGCATTGCTGTAGGTGATCCAACCCCGGTTCAGAACATCCGAAGCCCCCGGCAAACGGCTGATGCGAGCGGCAACCCCCCCTGCCGTACAAGACTCCGCACAATGCAACATTATACGATATTTTCTGAGCAATAGCACAAGCTGCTCTTCTGGCAGATAACCACAATCATTGAGGATACCGACCGTCTGCTGTTTAAAATTACTGGCAGCAATCATGCCAAAAAGTCCGGGTTCCAACTCATCGCCAATATGCTCATCTGTTGAGACAAGCAGTGGCAGTAGCGGTTGTTCATCGTTGAATTTTCCCAGCCATGCAAAGCGCTGATAGGCCACATCACCTGTTGGCAGCAACAGTACACGGGATTTTTCATACCGGTAGAACCAGGCCAGACGCTCCGGATTGATCAGTGAAAAGGTATCACTACCCAATATTGTCCGCTTGCCATCACCACCGGCAGAGATTCGCCTTCCATGAGCCAGCGCAACACGCATCAGATCAATATCATCGGCAATGACGATGATCCATCCCTCCATTTCGCTCCACACCACATCATTAAGCCCGCGCACCTCCACATATTCAGCACCAGCCGACCTGATCCACAGGCTTAACCAGACTGTGGAAATACCAGCGCAGGCAAGGGATGCGCGCCCGGCCTCGCTGAGTACAAGGTATGCCCTGATCAAACCGCTCCTCTCAAATCAGCTGCCTCACAACAGAACTCCTGCAAACAGACTCATGATCAGTATACCAGACAGACCGCCAAGTATTCCTGCCCCCATATCATCGGCCATGATCGACCACCATTCAGGGCCAACCCCTTCAAGCCATGAGACAGGCCAAGGCTTCAGGATATCAAACAGACGAAACATTAGAAAAGAGAGTAGCAGAAGCACAGAATCCAGAGGCATGAACAGCGATATGATGGCTGTACAGAGCCACTGGCCGGCCCACTCATCAATAACAATCCAGCCAGGATCATGCGCATCAAGCTGCGGCAGTATCAGCATGCAAAGATAACAGCCCAGTCCGAACAGAAGCAGGCTGGCCATGAACAGGGCAGGCGCTCCAAACTGCTCAACAATCAGCCACCCCGGGGCAAGGGCTGCCAGACTTCCCCATGTTCCCGGCGCTTTGGGCAGCCAGCCGCTGCCAAGTCCGGCAGCAATGAAATAACTCCCCCTATGAAAAGTGATCATAACCCGGGCGCAATCCTTCAAGCGTCTTCCCATTCAACCGGATTTCAACACCTTCACCACTACTGCATCTGCCGATACAGGTTGCGAAAGAGTCCAGCCCATCCATACCCTCAGGCGCTGTAAAAATAAGTGCATAATCCTCGCCGCCACCGACAACAGCCTGAACCGCATCTTTTTCTCCAACCTTACGACAGAGCATTTCCCAATCCGGAAAATCAGACAGCTCCAGCCGCATGGCGACACCGGATGCCGCTGTGATATGTCCGGCATCCTGCAACACCCCGTCACTGACATCGATACAGCAACGAACTCCAAGATCACGCAGGCGAATGCCTTGCTCCAGCTTGGGTCTGACCTCTGCAAAATAGCGCTTGAAACAGCCGTCCTGCATCCCGGCCATCCACTGCTTGAGACCCAGCGATGAAAAGCCCGCCTTGCCGATCATCCAGACCCTCTCTCCATTCCCCGCCCTGTTTCTGCACATCGCGCAGCCTTTCGGTACAATACCTGCCACCGTGATACTCAAAGCGTTGACAGGAGAACTGACCGTATCACCACCGGAGAGTTCAACGCAGTAACGTGAAAGTGCGGCGTTCACACCCTTGCCAATCACCATGAGATCATTACGTGAAGAGGACATTACGGAGACCCATGCCCAGCATGCCTCGGCGCCCATGGCGGCAAGATCGGAAAGTGCGGCGCAAACCGCCCGGTCAGCAGCCTTGTCCAATGGAAAAGTGTCGGGCCAGTGCACACCGGCAATGGATGAATCTGTACTCACCACCAATTCCATGCCGGCAGGCACGGCATGTACGGAGGCATCATCACCATTTATTACCGACGTATTGGGATGAGGGTCAGGCGATCCTTGCCGAAAGGCTTGCTGAATCAGATCAAATTCGCCCATGCTTTCAGCTTTTCCACTCATGATTAAAAAAACTAACCGCCGCTCTCTGCAATCGCAAAAGCCATAGCCACGCCATCGTCATCACTCAAAGAGAGATGCACCCGTGAGACAGCCAGTGCATCCGCCTTCTCCTGTGCAGAGCCGTAGAGATTGATTTCAGGCTTGCCGGAAGGCAGATGGATGGTTTCAATCAGTTTCGGTGTCACCCCCTGATGAAAACCGGTTCCCAGAGCCTTGGAGACCGCCTCCTTAGCCGCAAACAGCATCGCCAGCCTTCTTGCCGCATTACCCTTGTTGAGAGCCTGCTGATATTCGGTATCAGTATAAACCCGCTGAATAAAACGATCTCCAAAACGTTCATAACTTCGCTGAACCCGCACAATAAGAATGCGGTCAACACCAATGCCAACAATAGCCATTAGCGCCGCATTACCGCCTTGAAATCAATGACAGCCTGTTTCAGCCCCTTGAATAGTGCATCCGCAACAATGGCATGGCCGATATTCAGCTCCTCAATCTCTTCAATGGCAGCGATGGCAGGTGTATTCGCAACTGTCAGACCATGACCTGCATGGACAATCAGGCCAAGGTCAGCGGCCAGCTTCGCACCATCGGCAATCATCGCCAGCTCTTTCGCCTGAGCCGCGCCGCTTAAATTGGCATAATGACCGGTATGTAGTTCAACCACAGGTGCACCAATCGCTTTGGATGCCTCAATCTGCTCTTTGACAGGATCAATAAACATAGAGACACGCACACCTGCATCGCTCAGCCTGCTGACAACGGACTTGAGCCGGGCAGTGTGCGCCACCACATCCAGACCGCCCTCCGTTGTCAGCTCTTCACGCTTCTCCGGCACCAGGCAGCATGCCGCCGGCTTCAGCCGCTCACAAATCATCACCATCTCATTCTCTGCTGCCATCTCCATATTCAGGTGCAGATCCATTGCCGCCAGTCTCTCCATATCACGATCCTGAATATGACGACGATCCTCACGCAGATGCGCGGTAATACCATCCGCACCCGCCTGCAGACAGATTTCTGCTGCCGCAACCGGGTCGGGATATGACGTTAAACGTGCCTGGCGAAGTGTTGCCACATGATCAATATTTACACCCAGATTCATGATCTCTCCATATTTTTTTACCTTTCACACCTGATCTACAGTGGACAGTGGCCGGACACCATGCTCCCTGAGCACATCCTGAATCATCCTCTGCCAGCATGAAAGCTCTTGTTGACCAAGCCGGACATTCGCACCCGATTCATCATTGACCAGATGTGCTGCAATCCCTTTGCGCAAACCGGCGCTCACCATCATACCCTGACCGCAAGCGCTGCATGATAACTGACTTCCTCTCCACGACATCATTGATGACTCATCCACTTGTTTACCACACTGCCAGCAGTGCTGAAAATCGCCAACCCAGCCACTTAACTGCAACAATTGCCAGACACCTGTAAAAAGTGCAACCCCGGAACGTCGCCGCTGCACCAGCCTGATAGCATTGAGAAGTTCTTCATAACCATGCGGATCGCCCTCCTGAAACAACCCCGATGCGACTGAACATAGCTCAAGGCCATCCAGATCAAGATGTTCATCAAGCAATCGTTCTCCACGTTCAATATCCACCAGCGTTCCCATGCCTGTCCTGCCCGGACGCCAACTGATATGCAGTGCATAAAGCGGCGCCAGTGCAGCCCTGAACGGGCTTTTCACCCGGCGGGCGCCGCGAGCCATCAGAGAAACCCGTCCATGCTGCCGGGTCAGAAAATGGCAGATCAACGAGGTGTCACTGTATGGAATCCGCCTTAATAGCAGAGCATGATCTTGCAGTTCAGCCATTCAGCCCCAGTTCGGCCAACTGGCCCGGATGATCAAACCAGTCAGGCTGTACCTTCACCCACAGCTTCAGATAGACCTTGCAACCAAGCAATTCCTCAAGCCCCTTGCGAGTCTTCATACCAATCATTTTCATACGCTCGCCGCCCTTGCCGATCAGCATCGGCTTATGGCGCTCATTACCAACCAGTATCACGGCATCGATCTCAATGCCACTCTCTGTTTCACGAAATGCCTCAATATCAACTGCTGTCTGGAACGGAATCTCCTGATGCATGGCAAGAAAAACCTGTTCACGCACATATTCGGAAGCCAGTTGGCGCTGACTCTGATCGGTGAACCATTCAGGATCATAAACAGGATCTGCTTGCGGCAACAGTTCGCTCAGCGTATCAATCAGGCCATCCACCTGAGTGCCCCTGGTTGCGGAAACCGGGATATAGGCCACCGCATCCGGGTCAAGCTTCTGAAGCTCCTGCAAACGCGGCAGAAGACTGGCCTTGTTCACCTTGTCAACCTTGTTCAGAACATGTACCCGAGGCTGAGTCAGCGAACCATCGGCAAACCGTTCAATCAGGTTTTGTGTACCTCTGTCCAGCGGCTTGGTTACATCCTGCATAATGGCCAGGACATCCGCCTCCTGTGCGGCTGCATAGGCAATACGTACCATATTCCGATTTAGCTGTTTGGTTCCTTTATGAATACCGGGGGTGTCAACAAAGATAAGCTGGCGCTTTTCATCGGTATAGATACCAAGGATACGGTGACGGGTTGTCTGGGGCTTGGGCGTCACAATGGCCACTTTGGTGCCCACAATTCTGTTCATCAGGGTCGATTTGCCCACATTGGGCCTTCCCAACAGCGCTATCGCTCCGCAGCGAAAGGATTTATCCGTATTTTCAGTTTTTTTATCAATCGAATCAGATGCCATTGCCGCATAGTACAGATCATGTTGTAAATGCACATAACACAAAAAAATACTTGACTTTTTTTATCGGTTATAATAGAAAGGTATACAGCGATATCGCAGGAGGTCATATTATGACAAAAAAAATGAAAAAACTTCTTATCGACGATGCAGAAATCACCCTTGTAGGGCTTGTAACGATTGCATTCTTTGTAGGGCTGGCAACCTTTTCGGCATCCTGACATAGCCATATGATCATAAATATAAAGGCCCCGAAATTTCGGGGCTTTTTTTTGCCTGCCCGACAAATCCTCGACCTGCAAACAGCCGTGGACTAAAGTGATCAAAGGTACACTCAAGGAGCAATAATATATGAGTCACCACCCTATTTTCACCTTCGAACATGGTGAGAAGTTTATTACCGTGCTGGGAACAGCCCACATCTCCAGGGCCAGTGCCGATAAGGTCCGTGAACTTCTCTCATCAGGTGAATTCGATGCTGTTGCCGTTGAACTCTGTGCCGGCCGGCATGAAAAGATGACTAACCCGGATACACTTGCGGAACTTGATCTGTTCGAGGCCATCAAACAGGGAAAAGGCCCGATGATATGGGCCAATCTGGCTATTGGTGCATTCCAGCAGCGCATGGCGGAGCAGGTGGATATTGAACCGGGCGCAGAATTAATGGCAGCGCTTGAAGAGGCGGATAAGGCCGGATATCCGGTCTTGCTCATCGATCGCGATATCGGCATTACCATGAAGCGTATCTACCGGTGCGTACCTTTCAAACGGCGCATGGTGCTGCTTAGCGGCCTGATCCAGAGCCTCCTCTCCCGGAAAAGCATCAGCAAAGAGGAGATTGAGCAGCTTAAGGATGGCGACATTCTCGAATCCGCTTTTTCCCGGTTTGCAAAAAAGGATAGCGAACTTTTCAGGCCGCTGATCGATGAGCGCGACCGCTATATGGCGCTTCGCCTGATTCAGGAAACCAACGCTGCCGCGCACCACCATGTTGTAGCCGTCGTCGGTGCAGGTCATTTCAATGGCATACGGGGCTATCTGGAGCGCTGTTGCGACTACTCTGATAACGAACTGAACGCAGCACTGAATGAGCTGGAACAGCTCCCGGAAAAGAGAAAGATTGGCAAATTCATCCCCTGGCTCATTACCGCCCTGATCCTCGCCGGTTTTGCCATCGGTTTTTCAAAGAGTCCTTCACTGGGCCGGGAACTGATATGGATATGGGTATTGATTAATGGCGGTTTTGCATCGATTGGCGCACTGATTGCAACTGCACATCCGTTAACCATTCTGGGAGCCTTTATTGCCGCCCCGATCACATCGCTTAATCCAATGATCGGCGCAGGCGTGGTGACTTCGGCACTGGAGATATGGCTGCGCAAACCAAGAATGAGAGATTTTGACAACCTGCGTCACGACACCTCTCATCTGACTGGCTGGTGGCACAATCGCATTTCACGCACTCTGCTGGTATTTATCTTTTCATCGCTCGGCTCCGCCATCGGCACCTATGCTGCAGGCTTTATCATCTTTGACCGGTTGACCTAGGAGCCTGTCGGGCTGCCGGAGCAAAAGAACCCTTTCAAACAGCTGCCCTATTTTTTACTTAGCGTTTCCCACGCCTTTTCAGCAGCGTTCAGTTCCGCACTCTTTTTACGGTCACCTGCTCCCTCGCCCAACAGCTCTCTGTTCACCCTGCACTGGGCTGAAAAGCGCGGTGATTTCCCCACGCCATGATCAATCACACGATACTCGGGAAGCCCCCACCCCTTGCCCTGGGTAAACTCCTGGAGACGACTTTTCGGGTCGCGGACAGAACCAAGTTCGATATTTGCAAGTTGTTCACTCCAGGCTCGCAGAATAAGGGTACGTGCCTCATCCCAGCCACCGTCTTCAAACACGCCGCCAATCACAGCTTCAACCGCATTGGCTGCAATAGATCTGGATTTCAATTGCCCATGTTTGCGCTCACCTTCACCGACATGCAGATAGCCATCAAGCAGCCATATGTCCGCCACACTTAACAGTCCCTCCTTGCGTACAAGGGCTGCACGCATGCGCGAAAGTTCGCCTTCCCTGTACTGGGGAAACTTGTCATGCAGATATTCGGCAATCACCAGACCCAGCACCGCATCACCAAGAAACTCCAGACGCTCCATATGCTCGGAGGATGCCGAACGGTGCGTCAGGGCGCGCTTTAACAGTGCTGCGTCATGGAACTGGTAGGCGATGGCGTTTTGCAGTGCCTCCAGGCTATCCTGATCAAGGGGTTTCGGCATAGGGTTCAAAATAGAAATCCTGACGGGCTTTATGGCGCAACCTGTCCATGCCTTTCAATTCAGATTCATCATAATCCGAATCGGGGTCAACGCCTTCAACAGGCCCCAGCAACCAGACAGTCACGCCATATTCAGAAGATATTTCAACACGCCTGCCATCTGCCTTGATGACAATATTCTCATAAAACTCTTCCGGAACATCGTCCCTTGCCAGATATTTTATTTTCAGCAGTTCGGGAAGCCGTTTGCGAATTTCACGTTCACTGCTGTCCGCCATATTCCGGGCAACTGCTTCAAATGTATCCTGAATTTTCCACTGGGCATTATAGACCGGTATGACTTTATAGCCGACCATCACTCCGGCACCAATCACAAACAGCCAGAACAGCAGTTTAATCATAGAAAATCCGTGTTCATGTTTCATATAACACCTCTCCTGCCGTTATTGTTCAGAGCTTCTAAGATTTAGCTTCGCTCACAGGGGCCATACATGGGCACATGGTATGAGTGACAGACCAACCATGGCCTGTACGGAAGTACGGAATAAATCAATACTTCCCTAATGAATCAGGGAGCCCAGCCGGTCCCACCTGACCTCCCCTTTGGCACGATCCCATGACCACCAGATAATAGCGGCCTTTCCAACCAGATACTCCTGCGGCACAAACCCCCAGAAACGCGAATCTCTTGAGTTGTTCCGGTTGTCACCCAGCACAAAGTAGTGCCCCTCCGGCACCTTCCAGACACCATCCCTGATGGAAAACTCCTTGCGCAATACGACATGACTTACCTCAAACAGGCGCTCTTCAAACTGCATCGACATGTCCACACTACCATCCGATAGGTAATAGGCCCGCATCCCCAATTGCTTCAACGGCATCTCCCTGCCATTGACGAAGAGCCTGTTCTTCTCATAACGAATTTCATCGCCGGGAATGCCGACAATGCGTTTGATATAATCCTTGCTGCGATCTTCCGGATAATCAAACACCACAACATCACCCCGTTTGGCAGATGATGGCGCAATCTGGATATCGGTCAGCGGAATGCGGAAGCCGTAAGAGTAGCGCAGCACAAACAGATAATCGCCCACCTCCAGTGTTGGCACCATACTGGAAGAGGGAATCTTGAACGGCGCAACAATAAAACTGCGGATCACAATGGCGAGCAGGGCAATTACGACCAGACTCTCCAGCCATTCGCGCCACAGTGGCTTATGTGCAGACAGCTTCTTTGTAAACATTCTACTCCTCCCCCAATTTCAGGACAGCCAGAAATGCCTCCTGCGGCACCTCAACACTACCAATCGACTTCATACGCTTCTTACCCGCCTTCTGCTTCTCCAGCAACTTGCGTTTACGGGTAATATCACCACCGTAACATTTGGCCGTCACATTCTTGCGTACTGCCTTTACGGTCTCGCGCGCCAAGATACGGCCACCGATTGCAGCCTGCAAGGGCACATCGAACTGCTGCCGTGGAATCAGCTGGCGCAATTTCTTCACCAGTTCACGCCCACGGACCTCGGCAATGGAGCGATGCACAATCAACGACAGCGCATCGACCGGGTCACCATGCACCAGCACATCCATCTTCACCACATCATCGGCCTCAAATCCGGCCAGCTCATAATCCAGGGAGGCGTAACCGCGAGATACCGATTTCAGCTTATCGTAAAAATCGATCACCATTTCCGCCAGCGGCAGCTTGTAGGTCAGCATGACACGGTTTTCAGAGATGAACTTCATATCCTGCTGAACACCACGCCTGTCCTGACACAGCTTCATCAATGAGCCGACATACTCATTGGGCAGGAATATATGCGCCAGCACCTTCGGCTCCTCAATGCTCTTGATCAGTGTCGGGTCAGGAAACTCGCTCGGGTTGGAAACTTCAAGCTCCGAACCGTCATTAAGGGTAATACGATAAACCACCGATGGCGCCGTTGTGATCAAATCGAGATTATACTCCCGCTCCAGACGCTCCTGAATAATCTCCATATGCAGCATGCCAAGGAATCCGCAACGGAATCCAAGGCCCAGCGCAGAGGAACTTTCCGGCTCAAATGTAAAGGCAGGATCATTCATGTTCAGCTTTTCCAGAGAATCGCGCAGTTCGGCATAATCACCGGAATCCACCGGGTACATGCCTGAAAATACCATCGGTTTCGGCTCCCTGAATCCCGGAAGTGGCTCGTCAGCAGGGTCACGTTCCAGTGTTACCGTATCCCCCACTCTCAAGTCTGCCAGCGTTTTGATGCTGCAGGCCATAAAACCCACTTCACCTGTTAAAAGCTCCCGGCGTGAAACCGGTGCTGGCTGAAAAACACCCAGATTCTGAATTTCATAAGCCCGGTTGGTCGACATCAGGCGAATCTTCCGGCCTTTACGCAGCGAACCATTGACCACACGCACAAGTGCCACGGCTCCCACATAGGAGTCAAACCATGAATCGACAATCAACGCCTGCACCTTGCCATCTGTTTCGCCTGCAGGGGCCGGAATCCTGTTGGCAATCGCCTCAAGCACCTCATGGATACCCTCGCCGGTTTTGGCAGAGACCGGTATCGCCTCGGAGGCGTCCAGGCCAATAATCTCTTCAATCTGGCGCCGCGCCTCATCAACATCGGCTGACGGCAGGTCGATCTTGTTGATCACCGGAATAATCTCGAGATCGTTCTCCAGTGCCAGATAGACATTGGCCAGTGTCTGCGCCTCTACGCCCTGGGTGGCATCCACAATCAACAGCGCCCCCTCACATGCCTGCAATGAACGGGAAACCTCATAGGTAAAATCAACATGGCCAGGCGTATCAATCAGATTAAAGACGCAATCTTCGCCTGCCTGACTTGTGTATGTCAGCGTTGCCGTCTGCGCCTTGATGGTAATGCCGCGTTCCTGCTCCAGATCCATTGAATCCAGCACCTGCTTCTTCATCTCGCGCTGAGAGAGTGCTCCGGTCTCTTCAATCAGACGATCCGCCAGCGTGGATTTACCATGGTCAATATGGGCAATAATGGAGAAATTTCGAATTCGTTGCTGATTCATGGGAGCGGGAGTGTACTGATGTGCTATCGTCTCGGCTACATGATAAAATATCTGCTATAAGTAGGTGCATGTCAGCGCATAACATTGACGCCCCGGCCAATTCGAAAGCGGAGGTTCCCCACTTTTATCTCTGGCTTCATAATGAAGCCCGTCAGGGCATGGCCAAACCGCTTGAAATCACATCCCCGTTTGATGGCACGCCGGTCGGCACTGTTTGCATTGCAGGACGCCGGCAGATCAGGGAAGCCATGGCCAGCAGTCATGATGCGTTCCAGAAACTGAAGGGGATGACCCGGTTTCAGCGCTCGCAACTGCTCAGTCGCATCGTTGAGTTGCTGCATGATTCCCGAACCGAGCTTGTCGATGCCATGATACTGGAGGGCGGAAAACCGCGCATGTTCGCCGAGCAGGAGTTTGAACGCACGATTGCCACTTTCACATGGGCATCTGAAGAGGCAAGGCGCTTCTGTGGCGAACAGGTTCCAATCGACGGCATGGCCCGTGGTCAGGGTTATGAAGGCCATACCCGGCGCGAACCCATCGGTATCATCCTTGCCATTACGCCATTCAACTTTCCGCTCAATCTGGTTGCTCACAAAGTGGCTCCCGCACTGGCATGCGGCAACCCGATCATCCTCAAACCTGCATCCAACACACCTATTACAGCCCTGATTCTGGCACGCATTGTCGGTGAGGCGGGCTTCCCTGCCGGCAGCCTGAATACGCTGCCGATACGCCATCAGGATATTCCCATGCTGCTTCAGAGCAGTGCCATCAAAATGCTCAGTTTCACGGGCAGCTCCGATGTAGGATGGTCCTTGAAACAGCTGGCACGCACGCAGCGTGTGACACTGGAGCTTGGAGGAAATGCCGGTACTTTTGTTGATGAAAATGCCGACCTGAAATTTGCAGCCCGACAACTGGCCACGGGCGGCTTTGCGCATGCCGGCCAATCCTGCATCTCCGTTCAGCGTATTTATGCGCACGAAAATATTTATGACCAGCTTCTTGAGTGTCTGATTCCAGAAACGCGAAATATCAAATCCGGCAACCCGCAGAAAAGTGATATTGTCACCGGCCCCGTCATTAGCAGCAAGGCAGCCGAGCGTATCCTTGCATGGATTCATGAGGCTGAAACAAATGGCGCCAGGATAGCGTGCGGAGGCAAACGGCTGAAACTGGGCAGAGGGCAGGTGCTTGAACCGACACTGTTAACGCACGTCAAAGACTCTATGCAGGTCTGTTGCAAGGAGATTTTCGGTCCTGTCATCACCATCGCACCGGTTGCCGGTTGTGAAGAGGCTGTTCAGCGCATCAACAAATCGAATTATGGCCTGCAGGCAGCTATTTTCAGTCATGATATCCGTAATATCCAATATGCAACCGAACATCTCGAAGTCGGCGGCGTAATTATTAATGATGTACCCACCTTCCGGGTTGATCAGATGCCATATGGCGGCATTAAAAGCTCCGGAGTGGGCCGGGAAGGTATTCGTTCCGCCATGCTGGAGATGACTGAAGAGAAAACAGTCATCATGCGTGTACTGCCATAAAGCCCTGCCATATGCGTATATTAGGGTCGGTTAAATAGATTCCTGTATGTAATCAGCGCGTAAAAGTAAAAGCGCGACAAAAAGGAAGGGTACCGTTTGAACGGCTGCAAGCTGCCCATGGGCAGTACGGACAACCTGAATTTTTCAGCGTATCCTTAACGCGGCGTTACCACCACCCGGCCATCATAACTCACATTAATTTTATAACGCTTGCCATTCGGACATGTCGCAAGAATTGTTTTGTTGCCCTTTCCATCTTCACTTTCACTGACCGCTGACACCTGCTTGCCACCACAGTCGTAACCCCGAAGCAGAATGGTTGTGGCAATATCTTCAGCCATGGTTACCGCATAAGCCGTGGCAGGCATCATCAACGCCAGAAAGATCATCATCCTGATATATTTCATCTCTTTACCTCCAGCAGGCTGTTCCAGATCGTCTCCCGGGCCAGATAAATCTCACGGGAGAGTTCCACATCCTTTTCCAGCAATGCCATAATCTTTAACAGCAAACCGTCAAAACGACTTCTCAAGTCGCTACGATATGCCTCAAATGTGTTCTTTTTCATATGTTGCTCAAGCGCTGCGCGCAGATCGAGCACATCGGAACGAATTGCCAGCTTTGTGAAAAAGCCAATGGCCTTGCTTGCCTTGAGCCGTGCAACCAGTTCTTCCAGCCCCGGCACCTTATCTTCAGCCTGCCTGGCAGCTTCCTGCCCCTCTGCCTGTCTGTTTTCAGACAAGGCATGCGGCCGTTCCTTTTGCGTAACGTGTGAGCCGACTGTCTCCGCCCTGTTTGACATCACGGTTCCGGCCTTCTCCTGCTGCCCGCAATCAGCAAATACCGGAACCGCCATGCCAACAAGGCAGCCTGCCAACCATAGGGATCTCCATGCACTCATCATATCGGCAGTGTAGATCATTATCGGCAATGAAAAAGGCGAAAAGATTCCGCTCACAGTATAAACGCTGCCAGCTTGCCCGCATGTTTTGCCGTCATGCGTACTGTCAATTTCAACTGATCACCTTCAAGTTCCTGACTCAGCACCCGCCCATGCTCATGACAGTAGGCCAGACTCTTTCCATCAGAGGCAGGCAGCTTCAGTGTGAACTCCTGCATATCCATCTCACACCACTTCGACAGTAACTGGAGCAGTTCATCCAGCCCGGCCCCTGTCAGCGCTGATGTCGCCACCCGGCTTCCGGCAATCGCTTCAGTGATGGTGGAACGCACCTGCGGCACAACATCAATCTTGTTGAGCACCTCAATGACCGGTGGCGCTGTATCGCCATCCAGTCCCATCTCAACCAGCGTTTTCTCCACCACCGCCTTCTGATTCGCACTTTCCGGATCAGCTGCATCCCTGACATGCAGAATCAGGTCAGCCTCTGTCACTTCCTCCAGCGTGGCCCTGAATGCATCAACCAGTTCATGCGGAAGGTCCTGTACAAAACCCACCGTATCGGAGAGCATGATTTTACTGCCTCCGGGCAACTGAAGCAGGCGCAGAGTCGGGTCCAGTGTTGCAAACAGCTGGTCGGCGGCATAGACCTCAGCCCTGGTCAGACGGTTGAACAGGGTTGATTTCCCCGCATTGGTATAACCGACCAGTGCAACCGTGAGAATATCACTACGCTTTCGGCCCGAACGCTGCGTGGCACGCATGCGCCTGACATGGGAAAGATCCTTTTCAACCGACTTGATACGATCACGAATCATGCGGCGGTCGAGCTCGATCTGGCGTTCGCCCGGCCCGCCCATAAAACCAAAACCGCCACGCTGTCGCTCCAGATGCGTCCATGAACGCACCAGACGGCTAACCTGGTAATTGAGACTGGCCAGTTCCACCTGCAACACCCCCTCTCTGGTGCGGGCCCGGGCGGCAAAAATCTCAAGAATCAGTCCGGTGCGATCCACCACCTTGGCATTCCACGCCTTCTCAAGATTCCGCTGCTGAACAGGGGTTAGCTGGTGATCGACAAAGACGACATCGGCCTCATGAATGCGTGCCTGCTCGGCAATCAGTTCAACCTGACCGGAGCCGAACAATGTTGCAGCGGTCATACGCCGAATCGGAGCCGGCAAAGAGTCACGCAGATCGCAGTCACTGGAGAGCACCAACCGGTCAAACTCCTGCTGGCGGGAGAGCGATGCATACCCACCGCCGGCATCAACCTGCGGGTGAACAGAGAGCACCCGGTCCTTTACACGTTCTGTAGATGTTAACTCAGGCAATTTGATGGCTCCTCAAACACGTTGCAAATCGCACCAAAACAGGCATCCGCATCACCAAAATATGCATCGGATGCCTGATTTCGAAACCATGTCTGCTGGCGCTTGGCATACCTCCGGGTCGCTGTGATACCATCACGAACAGCCTCATCCAGTGAGCACTCTCCATGCAGATATGAAAGCAGCTGACGATAACCAACAGCACGCATGGCCGGATGCAACTCGCCTACATTGCGGCTATCCAGCCAGCGAACCTCATCCAGCCAGCCGGCAGCCATCATGGCGTGAAAGCGATCAGCAATGCGCTGGCGCAACATCTCACGCTCCACTTCCAGCACGATAACAGGGCACTCAATATCCGTTCCGGTTTCGCACGCCTGCGCCTGCCAGTAAGAGAGTGTTTTGCCGCTGCTTTGAAAGACGCCCAGCGCACGCATGATCCGCTGGGTATCATGCTCTTCCAGCCTTGCGGCCATAGCAGGGTCAACTTGTTGCAACAGCAGATGAAGATGCGGCGTGCCTCGCTCTTTTTGCAGCGCCTGAAGCTGCTCTCTTATTTCAGGCTTCTCTGCAGGAATCTCTGCAAAGCCTTCCAGCAATGCCCGCAGATACATGCCGGTCCCGCCGACAATCAGGGGAACATGGCCTTTGCCGTTTTCAAACGCAATAACTTCTGCCGCCTCATCAGCCCAGCGCGCCGCTGAATAGGTTTCACAAAGATCTGCGCAATCAATCATGTAGTGCTGTACCTGTTGGCGATCTTCAGCCGATGCTTTGGCCGTACCGATATCGAGGCCGCGATAGAGCTGCATGGAGTCACACGAGATGATACTTGTGCCAAACCGCCTTGCGATCTTCATCGCCAGTGCCGACTTGCCCGTCCCTGTCGCCCCCATCAGGGCCACTGCTTTTAAAGCTTTTGTCACCAGAAACTCCCCGTTTCAGGTTTGCCGAAACAAGTATGCCCTGACCGAACAGAGCAGCAACGCGTGACCGTTTGGATATACGTAGTTGAGAGAATCCGAAGGGCAAAGATAAACGGGGCGGTTTTCTTTGCTTCTTTCCTGACCGCACAAGAAAGAAGAGAAAGGAGACGATACTTCAATAAAGTCTTTACTCCTTCCTGCCAAACAGACGATCCAGATCACTCAACGAGAGCTGAACATAGGTCGGCCTGCCATGATTACACTGGGCGATATTGGGCGTTCTTTCCATTTCGCGAAGCAGTGCCTCCTGATCTTCAATGGAGAGAACCCTCCCGGCCTTGATCGAACCCTTGCAGGCACGATTGCCGAGCCAGCGCTCCAGCACACGGCCACGCCCCTCCGCCTCACAGCCAATCAGCATACATGCCTCCACCAGTTCTGCGACCAACTCCGCAGGGGGTTCGCCTGACAACAGGGCCGGAACCGAACGGATGGAAAAACACTCTTCACCGGCTTGATCCAGCTCCACGCCAAAGGCCCGAATCTGCGCCGCATGATCCGCCAGCCACGCACAGGTCGTGACATCCGGTTGCCATGGCTCCGGTGTCAACATGATTTGCTCTGCCAGTTGACCCCGGTCGAGCTGTTTTTTCAGTTTCTCATAAGTAATGCGTTCATGCGCGGCATGCTGATCAACCAGAATTACACCATCATTACTCTGCGCCAGGATATAGCAGCTATGAATCTGTGCCAGCGGCGTTCCAAGGTCAAGGGCATCCGGAACCTGATATACGCCTTCCGGTTCACGGAGAGGCGCCCGAAAAAGCAGATGCTGAATATCAGTGGAACAGGACGGCGCGGCTGAAGGTCTGCCCGAAGGTGGCGCAACTGCGTAAGTTGAGCCGAAAGCCCGCGATGAAAAAGAGTCCGGCGCAGTTTTCCGCATCACATCCAGTGCCTGCCCGGCCGGCATCGAAGAGACCGTCTGCCCCATCCGCTCAATCCCGGCACGCACACAAGCGACAATGGCGGCACGCACCATCTGCGGCGATCTGAAACGCACCTCCCGTTTGGCCGGATGCACGTTCACATCCACCTCTGCCGGATCCATCTCAATGCGGATGACTGCAATCGGATAACGATCATGAAACATAACATCGCGATAGCCGGTACGTAGTGCTGCAATGAGCTGTTTATCGCGAATCACACGGCCATTGACCAGAAAGAGCATGCGTGACGTGTCACGGTGGTGGTAGGTCGGCAGTCCCAGATGGGCGGAAACCTCTATTCCTTCATGTTCAATGCGCTGTTCAAGGCTGTTCCCGGCAAACTCATCCCCCATCACAGCAATGACACGATCCCGCTCGCCCTGTTTTTCAGGGAATGAGAGCCGCCTGCGGCCATCCAGCTCCAGAGTGAATGCAACCGAAGCATTACAGATAGCCAGGCCGCGCATCACCTCAATGATGGCCGCCTCCTCGGTTTTATCGGTACGCATGAAGTTCAAACGGGCCGGTGTATTCAAAAACAGATCCAGTACTTCGATGCGGGTTCCCCTGCGGGGTGCTGCCGGACGGCTCTGCATCTCCCCCATATCCATACGCAGTTCAACACCTTCATCACTGCCATTTAGCGATGTATGCATGCGAAAGCGGGATACCGAGGCGATGGATGGCAGCGCCTCGCCACGGAATCCGTGGCTGGCAATATGGTGAAGATCTTCGGTTGTGGAGATTTTACTGGTGGCATGGCGCTTCAAGGCCAGCTCTGCATCTGCAGCTGACATCCCAAAGCCGTTATCTTCCACCTCAATGCGCTTTTTCCCGGCCCGGGAGATACGCACGGCAATGGCGGTTGCTCCGGCATCAAGGCTGTTTTCGACCAACTCCTTAACAACCGATGCGGGCCGCTCCACCACCTCGCCGGCAGCAATCTGGTTGGCCACATGGGGTGGCAGGATATGGATTACTGTGTCACTCATGTGCGAATCAAACCACAAAGAGACAGAGGCACAAAGAGCAAGAAATATAGGCTTTCATTTTGTTCATTAAATCTTCGTGGTTATGATTAATTAGGATTAGCTGATCTGTTTGGGAACAGGCAGGTTCAACCCTGTACTGTTCTGCATCAACAGCTGCTTGATCGGCCCGCTGTTGCCAACCAGTCGCATACCCAGACCCCGCAATTCCGCTAATCCCGGCCAGTTATGGGCAAAGAGGTGATGCAAGCCTGACATGGAAGCCAGAATGCTCAGCACGTCGGGCAATCGCTGTTTCATATAACGATTCAACACTTCCAACTCGCCCCAGTCTTCCTTAAAACGTTTGGCATCAGCAATCTCCTGTGCCAGAACCATGGCGTCACGCAGGCCAAGGTTGACGCCAAGACCGGCCAGTGGATGAATCGTATGGGCTGCATCACCAATCAGCGCCAGACGGTGACGCACCAGATGGCGGGCAAGCCGGGCCTTCAGAGGAAACGCAGCTCGCTCTCCCGCCTCCTCTATCCTGCCAAGCACAGGGCCGAAAGTGAGGTTCAGGTCTTCCAGGAAGGCCAGCGCATCGAGCGCCATCAGGCGATCCGCCTCCTCATTTGCAGCACTCCAGACAATGGAGCAGAGACCATCCGACATCGGCAGCATGGCCAGAGGTCCGGTGTGGAGGAAACGCTGATAGGCGATGCCATGATGGTGTATCTGCGGACGCACCGTCGCCACAATACCCTTCTGCCCATAATCGTGGGAGTAGCAACCAATCCCTGCCTGCCCGCGCAACCATGAATGGGCTCCATCGGCACCGACAATCAGGGGAGTCGAAAAACCACGCCCGTCATCAAGCTGCACTTCCACATGCTCTGCGTGCCAGACAAGCGACTCAATGGCCGCAGGACAGCAGAGTTCAAGTGATTCATGCTGGTGAAACACCTTGAGCAACCCTGCCTGCAATTTTGAGTTCTCCACCAGATAACCGAGTACCTCTTCACCGATCTCATTTGCATCAAAACGGATGCCGCCACTTCTCTGATCATCCCAGATGCGCATCGCATGCATCGGTTCGCTGTCGGCAATATGGTCCCAGACACCCAGCCCCCGGAGGATACGGACATTGCCAAGCACAATGGCGGAAACACGGCAGTCACGATTCAGGGATGTGCGTACAGCAGGCTCTGAACGCTCCACGACCACGACATGCAGACCGGAGTCTTTCAGCGCGCAGGCGGCTGTCAGTCCTACCATGCCGCCACCGACAATGATCAGGTCAACCTGTTCCGGACTGCTCATACGCTACCCCTGTGTATCAGTTGTCCCGGCAGTTTCATTGTATTCATCTGGGAAAGACCGGATGCCTGACCCAGCAGCAGTGAGCGCAGTGACGGCATCTTCTGCAAGGTATCAAGCGCACGGCTTCTGACCTGCCTGGCAGCCGGAAGCGATATGCCAAACACATTGACCAGCGTATCCGTAAATCCGGCCACAGCCATAACATCGGCACGACGTTTTTCAGCATAGGCCTGCATCAGAATCGATGCCCCCGGATTACTGCGGGCGGGACCGGTTGCGAGCACCCCGGCCAGTACAGCCGCATCCCGGAAACCAAGATTCATCCCTTGCCCGGCCACAGGATGGATCGTATGCGCCGCATTGCCGACCAGCGCCACTCCCGCCCTGGCGTAACGCTCGGCAATGGTCAGTTCAAGCGGGAAACAGAAACGCTTACCAATTCCGGTAATAGATCCGAAGCGCTTCACAACTTCCTTTCCGGCTGCCTGTTCCAGCTTTCTGATAAACATGACATCCGGCATCTGCAGCAGACGCATCGCTTCGGTCGGCGCCAGCGCCCAGACAATCGAGTAGCGGCCATCGGCCATCGGCAGAAAAGCCAAAGGCCCGGACTTGCGGAAACATTCGTAGGCGATATCCCGGTGTTGCTGCTCGATACGGGCTGAAAGCACCAGTCCGAAGCGATTGTAATCCCACCCCCTTGTAGCGATTGAAGCCTTGCGCCTGACCTGACTACGGGTGCCATCGGCCCCGATCAACAGCGAAGTCTTCAGGCATGCCGTTTTTCCCTGTCCGCTGACATGGAGTTCTGTTTTACGCTCCCCCTCTCCAAAGCGGATATGCTGAATGGCAACAGGCGCAATCAGTGTGGCAACATCCCGCATCCTTTCATGCAGCGGCTTCAGCACATGCCCCATCTCCACAACATAACCCAGTGCATCCATGGCCGCTCCGGAGGCGCTTTCCGAATCAGCCGCCAGCAGTTGCGCCTCTGAAACGTCCATCTCAACATGACCGTCATTACCCGGCTCGGAGACATGAATATGGCGTATCAGGCCTGCGCCTGCCTCTTTAACTCCCTGCCATGCGCCCAGTTCATCAAGGTAACATTTTGAACCGTAAGAGAGTGCGATAACACGCTCCGGATCAGAGGATTCATAATCGGGCTGTGAAATATCGATAACAGCAACCTCATATCCAAGATCACTGAGCTGAATCGCCAGCGCACTGCCGACCGCACCGGCGCCTGCGATAACAATATCGAATTCACGATCAGTCTGAGAGTGTTGCTGCGTCATATACCCCGAAACCTGCTCTGTACCATTTAAGAAATTCTGAATACCTGCATCAGTATTATGACATTATATACAATTGCAAGTCACTCCGGCAGGGATTGAATCCTCAAAAGCAGAACAATATCAGAACTTGACACATATGCTGCCCGGGACAATGCTTCCGCGCGTTTTTACCAGCAATCATTCTTATGCCGGGGTGGTGGAATTGGTAGACACGTTGGATTCAAAATCCAATGCCCTTGCGGGCGTGCCGGTTCGACTCCGGCCCTCGGTACCACAAACAGCCGCCGTCATCACGCCGCATATGTAAAATTCAGAGTCTGCAATCCCGCTACTGTAATGGTGCAAACAGGGCATTCATCTCCTCTTCACTCCACAATGGCGTTTGCGCACCGGCTTTGCGGTGAATGCTCCTGGCCAGTTCACGTTTGCGCTCCTGCATCTCCAGAATTCTCTCTTCCACCGTGCCTTCCGTAATCAGCTTGTAAACAAACACCGCTTTATCCTGGCCAATACGGTGGGCGCGATCTGTCGCCTGATTCTCTGCTGCCGGATTCCACCACGGATCATAATGAATAACGGTGTCTGCAGCGGTCAGGTTCAGCCCTACCCCGCCGGCTTTCAGGCTGATCAGGAAAACGGGCACATCACCGCTCTGGAAACGATCCACAGCTGTTTCCCGGTCGCGCGTCTGGCCGGTCAGTTTCACATAATCAATCTTCATCATCTGCAACTCGGCTTCAATCAGCTTCAGCATCGTGGTGAACTGGGAGAAGAGTAGAATCCGGCGCCCTTCATCAACCATTTCAGGCAACATGTCACGCAGCATTTCAAGCTTGGCCGAGGGAGGAGCTTTGCCCTCCAGCCCGCTGATCAGGCGTGGATCACAGCAGACCTGTCGCATCTTCAGCAGCGCATCGAGCACTACAATCCGGCTCTTCGCCATACCCATGGTGGCCACGGCATCCCGTACCCTCTTCTGCATGGCCAGACGCACACTCTCGTAAAGTTCGCGCTGCTCCGCTTCAATATCAATGCTGCGGATGATCTCTGTCTTGGCTGGTAACTCTGCCGCCACATCCTCCTTGGAGCGCCGCAGCAGGAAGGGCTGGATACGCAGCTTCAATGCATCCTGACGGGCCGCATCACCCTGCTTTTCAATCGGCTTGCGGAACAGGGTGGTGAAATTGCGCTGGTCATAGAGATAACCCGGCATCAGGAAATCGAACTGCGCCCATAACTCACCCAGATGATTCTCCATCGGCGTTCCGGTCATGCAGAGCTTGTGTCTGGCATCAAGTCTGCGCACCTGCTGTGCCGCCTTGGCACGGGGGTTTTTGATATATTGCGCCTCATCGAGTATCAGCAGGTGCCACGGCTGTGGCTGCAACACTTCAAAATCCCGCACCAGCAGCGGATAGGTCGTCAAAATCAGGTCATATTCGGTCAAATGATCGAAATGAGAGGCACGATCCGGTCCGTGCAGCACCAGCACAGAAAGCGTTGGTGTGAATTTTTCGGCCTCCCGCCGCCAGTTATGCATCAGAGAGGTCGGTGCAATCACCAGTGCAGGGTGCTCCAGCCGCCCCTGCTCCTTCTCTTTCAGCAGATGCGCCAGCGCCTGAACGGTTTTCCCAAGCCCCATATCATCGGCAAGAATGCCGTTCAGTTGCATCTGACATAAAAACTGCATCCAGTTCAGGCCATCGCGCTGATAATCCCGCAGTTCAGTCCGCAACTGTTTTGGCGGCTCGGATACCGGCACACTCTCAATCGTTGCCAGCTGCCGCATATGTTTCAGCCATGCACCACTGCTGATCTGCACAGGCGCATCCATCTGATCGCCCAATTGCTTCAGGCTATCTTCCAGCGCCAGTATCTGGGGCGCACTCAGCACTGCACTCTCCTCTCTGCCACCGGCAAACAGGTCGAGCATATAATAGAGGATGTTGGCAATCATGGCGCCGGGAGCCTCAAGCATGCGTCCATCAGCAAGCGGCAAGGCAATCTTTTCCTGTGCCTTAAACTGTTCCAGCGCATTTTCCTGCAACAGTTCCGGCTTCTCGCCCACCCAGCGGGCCAGCGCATCAATCAGATCAACCTCTTCACCATCATCCAGCGTAATCGCAAAGCTGGCCCGCCCCATCAGGCCGCCTGCCGCAGCCTGTTCAAGATTCAGATGCCATGCCCTGGCCTGCTCTATCCTGACGCCGAATCTCTCCGATATTTCAATCCGAATCCCCTGTGCCTTCAGCGATGGAACCTCATACATCAACCATTCAGGCCACCACTCATCCTTTTCAAGGCTGAAAAAATGACCGGGAAAATCAAAATGGTTGCGGATATAGCTATTCCGGAGCGGACAGAGGCCCGCTGCGGCAATCATCTCCAGGGTTTCCGACTCTGTTTTCCGGTCCCGTACAAAGCTCACCACCCTGTTTCCGGCAACCGCACGCACTGTGCTCCCCTGCCTGTCCGACCATGGAATGAGATGGCCGTCATAATCAAACAGCAGCTCGGCAATATGGCAATGATCCGGCAGATGCCGTACCGGGCGCGAAAGCGGGAGCGTAGTCAGACGCAACAGGGGAACGGGCTCGACCCGGCGCTTCTCATGCTCCAGATGAATGGGCAGGGGGATGCCATCAGGCAGCCGTTCAGTAATGGCTTGCAGCATCGCTTCCGGACAATCCGGCTCAATGGCGGGCATATTCAACAACAATTCCGCCACATCCGCAGCCTGGCCACTCTCTATCACGCCACACAGCCCCTGCTCTGCATCCACGTACCACGGAGGCGCAGTCAGTATCAGTTGTGCAGCACCCTCCACCTGCAGGCTCAGCTGCTGCACGCCATCCCTGTCAAGCCGCCATAGCCACTTCCCGGATCGTTTCTCCCCCTGCTTCAAGGCAGGCGTGCCTTCATGTTGCCAGTGGCATCGCCCTGTCATCAGAGCCCGCTTAAGTATGCTCAGACCCTCCTCGCCCTTGAGCCTGTAGCCGCGCATGGAGCCCAGTGAACGGTCCAGCGCCACCTCTTTCAATATTTTCTCATCCACTGCGAGAATATAGGCAGGCACGCTATAATTGAGCACATTGTCCGGGTTGTACTCGCTTGCCTTGCCATAGCCGCCACTTTTCAGCAGCCGGGCGGACAGAAACTTGAGACGGACTCCGCGCCCCTCATCCGGTTCCAGAATATATAACAATCGCTGTTTGACACGTTCCGGATAGACCAGTGCCGGCTGCTTGCCCTGTTCCACCTTCTCCAGAGCACCCAGCCACTGTGCAAAAGCATGCGGAACAACTTCATCTTCCGCTTTCCCGGCCTGCTCCGCCATGTATGCATACAGTGTTGCTGCGACATGCTTGCAATCCTTACGGATTGGACAACTGCAACGGCTATGCATCCACTGGTTTTTACCAAACCGAATCTCCACTTCATAAGGGTCGGCGGCATTACCCTCAACCCGCGAACAGAGCCCGGCTGCATCATCCGTTTCATCCAGTTCGATCACATGGCCCCGATTGAAATACGCCTTGCCACGCAGGGCATAGGTTTTGCCCAGCCACTGCCAGATCATCTCCTCGGTAAGTTCAGGAAACTCATGCATCTTCTGCACACTCCTTCAGGGCCAGGATTTCATCACGATAGCCGGCTGCATCCTCAAATCTCAGATCGGCCGCGGCCTCGGTCATCAACCGTTCAAGTTCGGCAATGCGTTTCCGTTTCGCCTCGGGCGTATCATATACCGCCTCCGGCTCTTCAATTTCGGGAATGTGCCCGTAATCCAGTTCATAGACAGAGCCGAGAATATCCCGAATCTCCCTTTTCACGGTCTCCGGCGTGATGCCATACTTTGCGTTATAGGCCATCTGCTTGGCACGACGGCGGGCTGTCTCATCCATGGCCAGCTGCATCGAACGGGTAATCTTGTCGGCGTAAAGAATCACCCGTCCTTCGGCATTACGGGCTGCACGGCCAATCGTCTGAATCAGCGACCGGACCGAACGCAGAAAACCCTCCTTGTCGGCATCAAAGATCGTTACCAGTGCCACCTCGGGAAGATCAAGCCCTTCCCGCAGCAGGTTGATGCCGATCAATACATCAAACTCGCCCAGACGCAGATCCCGCAGAATCTCCATGCGCTCCACGGTATCGATATCGGAATGCAGGTAACGGACGCGAAGATTCAGGTCGGTCAGGTATTCGGTCAGATCTTCCGCCATACGCTTGGTCAGGCAGGTGGCCAGTACGCGGTAGCCTTTGGCAATCACCTCATTCGCCGCACTGACAAAATCATCCACCTGCGTGGTGGCCGGCCGAATCTCAATCTCGGGATCAAGCAGGCCGGTCGGCCTGATCACCTGCTCGGTAAATACGCCTCCCGTCTTTTCAAGCTCATAAGGGCCTGGCGTGGCCGATACATAGATCGCCTGCGGCACAACCGCCTCAAACTCATGAAACTGCAGCGGGCGGTTATCCAGTGCCGAAGGAAGCCGGAAACCATAGTCCACCAGCGTCTGCTTACGGGAGCGATCGCCCTTAAACATACTGCCGATCTGGGGCACGGTGACATGCGACTCATCCAGCATCACCAGTGCATTGTTGGGCAGGTAATCGAGCAGTGTCGGCGGCGCCTCGCCCGGCGCCCGTCCGGTCAGGTGTCGGGAGTAGTTCTCGATGCCTGTGCAATAACCGACCTCCTGAATCATCTCCAGGTCGAACATGGTGCGCTGTTCCAGTCTCTGCGCCTCAACCAGCTTGTTCTGCTCATGCAGTTCGGCCAGCCTTTCGGCAAGTTCGGCCTTGATATCTTCCATGGCCCGAACCAGCAGGCCGCGCGGCGTCACAAAATGACTCTTGGGAAAAACAGTATATTTGTGCAGCGATTCAATGCGTCTGCCCGTCAACGGATCGAAACTGCAGATACCATCCACCTCGTCCCCGAAAAACTCAATCCGGATGGCAAAATCCTCGGCGTGTGCGGGAAAGAGCTCCAGCACGTCTCCCCGCACCCGAAAGGTGCCACGGTGGAAGTCCATATCGTTACGCTCATACTGCAACTCGACCAGCTTGTTCACCGCTGCGCGCTGATCGACTTCCCGGCCGACCTCAAAATACTGCAGCATATTGGCGTAGGCTTCGGGCGAACCCAGACCATAGATACAGGAAACCGAGGCCACAATGATCACATCCTCGCGCTCCAGCAGTGCACGGGTGGCGGCATGACGCATGCGATCAATATGTTCATTGATTGATGAATCCTTATCGATAAAGGTATCCGAAGCAGGCACATAGGCTTCCGGCTGGTAGTAGTCGTAATAGGAGACAAAATACTCCACGGCGTTATCAGGAAAAAACTGTTTGAATTCACCGTAGAGCTGCGCAGCCAGTGTTTTGTTCGGCGCAAGAATCAGGGTCGGTTTCTGGGTGCGTTCGATAACGCAGGCCATGGTGAAGGTCTTGCCGGAACCGGTAACTCCCAGCAACGTCTGATGCCGCTCGCCGGCCAGCACGCCTTCCACCAGTTCGGCAATGGCCTGCGGCTGATCGCCTTTGGGTTCAAATTCGCCACACAGTCGGAATTTCATGCGTGGCAGCCTACGCGAAACCACGGGGAGATTCACCACAGCGGAGAGAGCCGGAGAGATGTTGCTTCATTCTACGCGACTGCCCCGTCATATCCCCTTTTTGTGGGATTGACGATGCCCACGCTTGAGGCAACAATGTGGCTTGCCGGAGGGGATGCCGCGTTTGTTTCAGCCGTTACCTCTCCCGTCCCTCTTTTTGCCTTCAATATGCAATAAAGAGGAAAAAACATCCACTTATAGATTAATACGAAGTTAATTGATAGATAATGCTAACAAGGCGTTCCATCCGGACAGTCAAAAGAGGAAAACAATGGCGCGAAAATCAAAAGCTGAGTTCACGAAATGGTTTGGACCGTTGCTCAATGCCCTACGAGATCTTGGTGACTCCGGACGACCACGTGAAGTTTCCGACCGCATTGCGAAGAATCTTAATCTCTCTGACGAGATTCTCGATGAAACGCTGAAATCAGGGTCTAGTAAATTTCACAATCAGGTAGCCTGGGCCAGGCAATACCTAGTTTGGGAAGGACTACTTGATTCATCGAAACACGGTACGTGGACTCTGACCGAGAAAGGACGAAATGCTCATATTTCTGAGCAGGAGGCCCGCGAGATTTTTCTTAAGTGGGTAGCCATCCATGCCAAGAACAGGAAACAAAAACAAGCTGAAGAAGTGGAAGAATCGCCAAATGATGAATCGTCGGACGAAGTATTGGTACCGGAGGAGTCCCTTGATCTTATTAGTACACTTCGCTCATTGAGTCCAGTGGGTTTTGAGAAGGTCTGCCGAGAGCTTCTACGGGAATCCGGCTTCGAAAACGTCGAGGTAACAGGTGGTTCCGCCGATGGTGGCATTGATGGGCATGGAACGCTTGAAATAAATCCCTTCGTAAGCTTCAAGGTGCTCTTTCAGTGCAAACGCTATGCAAAGGGCAACTTAGTATCACGGGCACAAGTGGGTGATTTCCGCAATGCCATGATCGGTCGTGCTGAGAAAGGTATCATTATCACTACGTCCGGATTTTCAAACGCAGCGGTACAAGAAGCCAATCGCGAAGGAGCTCCGCAGGTTGAGTTGGTGGACGGAGAGAAGCTCGTGGAAATGTTCGAGCGAGTTGAACTCGGAGTGACGAAGCGGATCGTTTACGACGTTGATCCTGCGTATTTCGAGAAGTTCAAGGTGTAACTGCTAACAAGGTGCTTCACCAGGCCGCTATTCTGCTGCGCTGCATTAGCAGCCAGTTACCAAGCGTTATGCGTAAAAGCAAAGAACAACGATAATGGCGCAATTCTTACGTGACGCTCATCTTGCAAATATCAGGGTTACAGAGGATAACCTGACCCAGCCAGCCGAAGTATTTGCGGCCTTCGGGAGAGGCATTACCTGATTCTGTCAAAGAGGCTGCCATCCTTACGGTTTATTTGCATGGCCTTATCCGCATAAACTGCTACCATGCGCCGCCCTTTGCACCGGAGGGCAAACGCGCCGCCGCTGGCCGCGAACAGACCGAGGTTTTTTATGTCCCGCAATTTACGCAATATCGCCATCATCGCCCATGTGGATCATGGCAAGACCACGCTCGTGGATG
This sequence comes from uncultured Zetaproteobacteria bacterium, assembly GCA_964559845.1. Classification (GTDB taxonomy): domain Bacteria; phylum Pseudomonadota; class Zetaproteobacteria; order Mariprofundales; family Mariprofundaceae; genus WSZY01. Next base: position 27,796 of record CAZLJF010000009.1, read on the forward strand.
AAATGCTGAAGCAGTCCAACACACTCGAAGAGCGTGAGGAGATTGATGAGCGCGCAATGGATTCCAATGATATCGAACGTGAGCGCGGCATTACCATTCTTGCCAAGAATACCGCCATTCAATATGGCGACACCCTGATCAATATTGTCGATACCCCCGGCCATGCCGACTTCGGCGGTGAGGTGGAACGAATCCTCAACATGGTGGATGGCGTGGTGCTGCTGGTCGATGCCCGTGAAGGCCCGATGCCACAGACCAAGTTTGTAACCTCCAAGGCGCTTGGCCTTGGCCTGAAACCGATTGTTGTGGTCAACAAGATCGATCGTGAAGGCTCCGATCCGGATGCAGTGGTGGACAAGACCTTTGATCTCTTTGCCTCATTGGGTGCCAATGATGAGCAGCTTGATTTCCCGGTTGTTTACGCATCAGCCAAGCTTGGCTACGCCATGCTCGATCTGAACGAAGAGTCCGACAACCTCACCTGCCTGTTTGAAACCATTATCGAGCATGTCGGTGAGCCGGCCGGCGATCCCTCTGCCCCGTTGCAGATGCTGGCCACCACACTGGACTGGGACGACTATATCGGTCGTATTGTCATTGGCCGCATTGCCAACGGCGCCATGAAAACCGGCCAGGAGGTCACAGTGGTGCATGCCGATGCATCGCAATCAAAATTCAGAATCACCAAGATTCTTGGCTTCAAGGGGCTGCAGCGTGTCGAAATCGAATCGGCACAGGCCGGTGATATTGTTGCCGTCGCCGGCATTGAAACCATCCATATCGGTGAAACCATTGCTGACCGGGAAAACCCGATCGCCCTGCCTGTCATCAAGGTTGATGAACCAACCCTGACCATGGAGCTGCATGTCAACAACTCTCCGCTGGCCGGCACCGAGGGCAAGTTCATCACCACACGTCAGATTCGTGATCGCCTGTTCAGGGAGATCCGTACCAATGTTGCCATGCGTGTCGAAGAGACCGACTCGGCAGATATCTACAAGATTTCAGGCCGGGGCGAGCTGCATATCGGCATTCTGCTGGAAAACATGCGCCGTGAAGGCTTTGAAATGGCCGTCTCCCGTCCAAGTGTGATTATTCGTGAAGTTGATGGTGTCAAACAGGAACCGTATGAGCATGTCACGGTTGATGTGGATTCCGAATATCAGGGAGCCGTTATTGAAAAGCTGGGCAAGCGTGGTGCGGAGATGACGCATATGCAGGCCAATCCCGATGGCACCACCCGCATTGAGTTCATGTGCCCGACACGTGGCCTGATCGGTTACACCTCCGAATTCATGACCGACACCCGTGGTACGGGTGTGATGCACCATGTTTTCCACGAATATGGTCCGTTTGTCGGCCCCCTTCCCGGTAGAAATAACGGTGTGCTTGTATCCATGGCATCCGGTGAATCGGTCGCCTTTGCACTGTGGAAGCTTCAGGAGCGCGGCAAGATGTTCATCGGCGCAGGCGTCAAGATCTACGAGGGCATGATCATCGGCATGAACAGCCGTGATGATGATATGGTGGTCAACGCCACCCGTGAGAAGAAGCTGACCAATGTGCGTGCATCGGGCAAGGATGACTCCATTGATCTGGTGCCGCCGTTGAATCTTTCACTGGAACGTGCCATCGAGTTTATTGCAGATGATGAACTGGTGGAGATCACACCAAAGTCGATCCGTCTGCGCAAACGGCTGTTGCAGGAGCATGAACGCAAACGCGCAGCGAGTGCAAAAAGAAAATAACCAAAAAAGGGCGCTTAAAGCGCCCTTTTTTGGTGCTGACAAGCCCTGATCCATGCAACAATCAGGGCTTATGGTTGAAGCGTCACCCTGTTCATCACCGTGCCATTCTTTACCTGATCAACCACATCCATTCCTTCAACCACCTGTCCAAACACGGTGTACTGGTGATCCAGGTGTGGCTGCGGCCCGAAACAGATATAGAATTGCGAACCGGCCGAATCAGGATCGGCTGTACGGGCCATGGCCACGGTGCCGCGTACATGTTTGGTGTCATTAAACTCGGCCTTGATGGTGTAACCCGGACCACCGGTACCGGTGCCGGTCGGATCACCACCCTGAGCCATGAACCCCGGGATAACGCGATGGAAAATAATGCCATCATAATAGCCATTGTTTACCAACACCTTGAAGTTTGCCACGGTATTGGGTGCCACATCCGGTAACAACCGGATCTTGATTGAACCCAGATCGGTCTCAATCACCACATGATTGCCTTCCGGAAGGTTCTCATCAGTCGCCAATGGCGCTTTTTTGGGTGCTTTACTCATCGTTCTCTCCACTGTTTTAGAATCAACATATCCGGCATCGCTGCAGGCCGGCATCACAAAAAGAGCCGCAACCATGAACGGAAATATCAGCTTGCTAACATTCACAACAACTTCTCCTGTGCCGAGGGCAGAATCCGTGACGGATGCAATACCATGCGTTTCATGCCCGGCTTCAACTCTGCCGTTCCCAGCAGGCAGTGACCGGCAAAAACCTTAACATGTCCCTGCAAGCTGTCACCTACCTGTATGCGTTGCCCCTGCAGAAATCGCCTGCCATCAGCTTCTCCAAGATGCACATCCGGCAACTCCCGCAACCATGATGCAAGCGGCACGACAGAGGCTTCCCGCTTCATCAGCAGCTCATCCATATCAACCATCACCGCCTCCGGCCAGCCGCCGGTGGAGAGTCGCCGCAAAGCTGTCACACAGCCCCCCATGCCAAGGCTCCTGCCCATATCACGGGCAAGCGAACGTACATAAGTGCCCTTGGAGCATGTCACTTTCAGGGAGACCAGTGGAAATTCAAAGCGCAGCAATTCAAGTTCATGAATGGTGACCGGCCGGGCACTCATCTCCACCTCTCTGCCCCGACGCGCCAGATCGTGAGCCCGTTTGCCATCGACACGAATAGCCGAGTAGATCGGCGGCACCTGCTGCTGCTCTCCGACAAACTCCCGGATCGTATCATGCAGCCGCGCTTCACTGACCGTGCCATCGAATTTCGCTATCACTTCACCCTCACAATCCAGGGTATCAGTCTGATAGCTCAGATCCAGTGTGAAACGGTAGCTCTTTTCGGCATTCAGTCCCATCCCGGCAAAACGCGTGGCCTCACCCAGCAGAATCGGCAGCATGCCTGTCGCCAATGGATCCAGCGTACCTGCATGGCCTGCCTTGATCTTTTTCGCCCCTGCAGGCGTAAAAAGACGAACCACCTCGTTTACGGCGCGGCGGGAGCTCCAGCCCGGCGGCTTATCCAGAAAAAGAACACCGGAGAGCATTCAGGGGCTGTCAACACTCATTTTGGTTGAAAGTGTGCGTGTCACCAGCAGGCGAACCTGTTCACGAACTTCATCCAGCGTTCCGGAAAGGGTGCAACCGGCTGCATAACGATGGCCGCCACCGCCCAGCTGGCTTGCAAGCGAGCCGACATCGTAACCATTGGCGCCGCGAAAGCTTACTTTCCAGTGCTTTGCTTCCGGCCGGATAAAAACTGTAATCGCCACACCGTCAATGCTACGCCCATAATCAATGAACCCTTCCGTATCCTCGCAATCGGCCGAACTCTTGCGGTACATCCACTCATCAACATGGAGCCATGCCGAACGCCTGTCATCATGCAACTCCAGCGTATCAAGCGAAAGTTTTAGCAACTCAAGACGGGCATGGCTGTTGCTGCCGTAAACGGCCTTTGATGCGACTGCCGGATCCGCTCCCGCCTCGACCAGTGTTGCCGCCAGACGAAACACATCGGCTGTCACCGTTGAAAGCCTGAAGCTTGCCGTATCGGTTAACAGCGCAACGTAAAGTGCCGATGCCATGGCCGGTGTAAGTGTTATATCAAGGGCGAGCAGAAGATCAAAAATCATGGCGCCAGTGGCACAGTAGTCGGCATCCACCACGTTGATCCGGCCAAAGCCGCTGTTACTGGCATGGTGATCGATATTGACCAGCGTCCTGCCGGCATAAAATGAATCAGGCATGCCCAGGCGGGACTTTGCACCGCAGTCCAGTGAAACAACGGTGTCAACATGATCCAGAAAGGCGAAATATTCACCACAACCGGCTTCAGCAACACCGTCAAGATAGCGGCAGATACGTGGTACAGGATCAAGATTGTGCATCCATACCTGCTTGCCCATCCCTTTCAGCGCATGGAAAAGCGCAATCTGGGAGCCGATACCATCGGAATCCGGGTTTTTATGGGTGATGAGGAGTATGCCATCGGCATCACTCAATGCGCCGACTACCGGACGCCAGTCGGTTGTTGCAATCAGCGGCTTCAAGTGCGATCCATTCTGCCAAGCAGATCCAGCACAGCACTGCTTTTATCAAAGGCATCATCCCAACGGAACTTAAGCGACGGGAAACGCCGCTTTGGCAATGCCCTGCGCAACTCATGCTCAAAATGCGGACACATTTTGTTGAGGCGATCAACAACAGAGGCAGGATCGGGTTCATCCATGCGATGGACATAAACAGTTATGCCCTGCCCTGCCCTGGATGGCTCCAGGCGCGTAACGGTAACCCCAAAGAGTTTGGGGTCATCAATCTCCCGCTGCATCAGTGTCGTCAGCAGCCGGTGAATATCCGTCTGCAGACGGCCCTTTCCGGTTGGTCGGTTAGCCATAACTGTTACAGCTTCGCAGCAACTTCCTCAATAATGTAAAATTCAAAGGTATCGCCGACCTTCACATCGTTGAAGTTCTCAATACCGATGCCGCATTCGTAGCCGCTCTTCACCTCTTTCACGTCGTCCTTGAAACGCTTCAGAGAAGCAAGCCTGCCATCATAAATCAGGACGCCTTCACGCAGGACACGCACGTTGGAGTTGCGTTGAGCGTAACCATCGGTCATGTAGCAACCTGCAACAGTGCCAACCTTCGGCACCTGGAAGACATCGCGCACTTCTGCACTGCCGGTCACCTTCTCGACCTCTTCCGGTGAGAGCTTGCCGGCCATGGCATCCTTGATCTCATCAATGGCATCGTAGATCACCTTGTAGAAACGGATATCAACCCCTTCAGCCTCGGCTAACTTCTTGCCCTTTGCTTCAGGACGCACATTGAACCCGATAATGATGGCATTGGCAGCCGATGCCAGCATGACATCGGACTCGGTGATACCGCCAATCCCTTTATGGATCACCTTCACTTCAACCTCATCTGTGCCGACCTTGACCAGAGATTCCGCCATCGCTTCAACGGAACCGGTCACATCGCCCTTGATCAGTACCGGAACCTCTGCAATACCACTCTTCACTGCCGCAAAGAGATCGTCAAAGCTTGCCTTGGTCTGTGTTGCCACACCTTGCTGACGAATCTTCTCTTTACGGTAAGAGACAATATCACGCGCCTGGCGCTCATTCTCAACAACCATAATCTCCTGGCCGGCCTCCGGAACCGCCTCCAGTCCAAGCAGTTCAAACGGAATCGACGGGCCGGCAGTTTTATGCTGAACGGCATTCTCATCGACAATGGCACGAATACGACCCATAACCGTGCCCACGACAACAATATCGCCCTTCTTGAATGTGCCATTCCTAACCAGAACCGTTGCCGCCGGGCCTCTCCCCTTATCAAGACGCGACTCAATCACCACACCCTGACCGCGACGCTCCGGGTTGGCCTTCAGTTCAAGGATTTCTGTCTGCAGTGCAAGCATTTCAAGCAGATCATCCAGACCCTGCCCTGTATGGGCCGAAACAGGAACAAAGATGGTATCGCCGCCCCACTCTTCCGGCACAACCTCATATTCGGAAAGCTGGCGCATAACCTTCTCTACATTTGCACCCTCTTTATCCATCTTGTTGACAGCCACAATGATTGGAACACCTGCAGCACGGGCGTGGTTCAATGCCTCAATCGTCTGTGGCATGACACCATCATCACCGGCCACAACCAGCACGGCCACATCTGTCAGTTTCGCACCGCGGGCACGCAGAGCGGTAAATGCCTCATGGCCCGGCGTATCAACAAATACCACCTTGTCGCCACTATCCAGTTTCACCATGTAGGCGCCGATGTGCTGGGTAATACCGCCGGCTTCACCATCAGCGACATGGGCCTTCCGAAGCGCATCAAGTATCGAGGTTTTACCATGATCCACATGCCCCATGACAACCACAACAGGAGGGCGTGGCTGCAGATCGGCCTCATCTTCCTCGATCTGTTCAACAAGAACATCTTCGACCGCCGCCTCGTTGATCACTTTCGGCTTGTGGCCAAACTCTTCAACAATCAGAACAGCCGTCTCCACATCAATACTTTCATTGATGGTTACAGGCGAACCCATCTCAAACAGCTTTTTGACAACTTCTCCACCCTTGATTGCCATACGGCTGGCAAGCTCCCCGACAAGAATCGGATCCGTCACTTCAACTTCACGGGTTACAAAAGCCGCATCCTCTTTGGTAATGGTCTTCGTCCGACTGCGGCCACCCCGGGCCAGACGCGCCTGACGTTCTATCTGCTCCTCGGTCATCACCATATGACGCTTGGATGCATAATCTCGCTTGGCTGCTTTTTCTGCCGGAGAGAGTCTGCGCTTCTGATGCTTGCCGCCGGACCCGCCAGCAAAACCACCACGCCGCCTCTGCCCTTCGGGAGGAGGGGGGGCAGGCTGAGGTGCGACAGCAACCGAAGGAGAGCGCCTCGGTCCGCCGGGAACACTGCCTCCTCTTGCACCACCCCTGCCGCCTGCACCAGCCGATGCACGCTCTTTCCGCCTTTCCGCACGTTCGCTGCTGATATTGGCCTCAATCTGCTTGATTGAAGAGCGGGGCGCCTTGGATGCTGCAATCTGTGCCGGTGTCAGGCCTCTGCGAATCGTGGTACGCGGGCCTCCTGAACCGGCAGTGCCTCGTCCACCTCTCTCTCTCGTATCTGAAGGCGTGCGTCTCGTATCTGAGGGCGCACGGGAAGGCTTAGGCTCGCGACGGGAATCTTCACCCTTGCCTGCAACCGGCTTTCTGGTTTCTGCTTTCTTAAGCGCCTCAACAGCCTGCGAAGCCCGCTGGGCAGGCGAAAGTGCGGGACCTGCAGCCTTTTTGGCAACCGGTTTGGCAACGCTCTTGGTCACCGCCTTCTCTACCTGTGGCCGTACCGTTGCTCCCGTTTCTGCAACAGGCCCGGCAGCCTGACCGGGTTTACGGCGGCGGCGAACAGAAACCTGAACGGTACGTCCGCGTCCATCAACACTGCTGCTGCCAATTCGCGCCTGGCCAGCCACCATGGGACGGTTTAACGTCAGGGTCTTACCGCCGGACGGGGCGCTTTTATCACGGTTTTTCAGGCACTCCTTGATTTTCGCCGTGTCTTCATCATTGAGAAGACTGGTTGGCCCGCTAACCGCCACACTACAACTCACTGCAGCACGTTGCACTTCTGCAACCGTGACGCCCAGTTCCTTAGCCAATTCGAGGATGCGTTTATTCGCCATGTCGTACCTTTACCCTGATTTTCTAACTCAATTCAATTTTAATCCAATCGTTCGCTCATACCAGACACAGAAGCGGTGCAGCTTTGCCGATACAGCCGTTATGTCCAAGGCCGCCACCGAAATTTTATCTCTGGCAAAAGCCTCGGCAAGAAACGAAGCAGAAAAGCTGTGCAACAGCACTGTTTTTTTGCCCGCTTCCTCCCTTTTTCCGGCGGCATCGCCAATCTGCCGCACCAGAGCCTCACCGGCATCTGCTGCCAGCAACAGCAGCAGGGGGGCATTCTTCCACATTTGATGCATCACCGCATCTCTTCCCAGCACGGCAACTGCACGATGCTGCGAAAACAGGCGCATCAACTGCCGGTGCAATCCTTGCCGCAACCGCTCAATCAGTTCCGAACGCTGCGGCAATTGCACACTAAAATGCCTGCGTAATGCCCCAAGCCTCCTGTCTGACAACTGAGCAAGACACGCCGCTCTCATACAAAGGTATGCTCCCCGTCCCGGTGCCTTCTGAAAAAGGTCGGGCCAAAGCCGGCCTTCATCATCAACCACCAGACGTAACATCGCTCCCTTTTCCGCCCTGTTTCGGCAGACCAGGCATTGACGTTGATTCAGCCTCCGTTCTGCCCTGGAAGCAGAACCCGAAACAGTACCGGAAGTATTACTCAAACCAGCCGCAGGCCTCCCTTGCTGCCAAAATCAACGCTTCCGTCTGATCCCGGCTAAGGCCTTCAATATCCTCAATCTCATCGATTGAAACCTCTGCCAGCGCTGCCACTGTCGTCATCTGGCGTGCAGCAAGCTGCTCAGCAATTTCGCGTGTCATACCAGGCAGATCAAGCAGGGAAACAGCCGCCTCACCCTCTTCACTGGAACCCTGCAACGCCTTGTCCAGCAGGGCATTACGGGCGCGTTTCTGAAGCTCCTGCGCCAGATCGGCATCCAGCCCTTCAATGGCAGCAATATCCTCAACAGCACAGTAGGCGAGGTCATCCAGCGCCATAAAGCCTTCACTCACCAGCAACGCAGCAAAATCTTCATCAACATCAAGCCCTGCCTGGAAATCAGCCTTGGCCGATTCAATCTCCTCACTGCGCTTCTGCTGCTCTTCGCCCGATGACATAATTTCAATATTCCAGCCGGAGAGTTCGGATGCCAGACGCACATTCTGGCCGCGGCGGCCAATGGCAACGGCAAGATTATCCTCCGCCACGGCAACTTCGATGGTGCCCCTCTCCTCATCCACCATCACTCGCTCAATTTCGGCAGGCGCCAATGCGTTGACGATAAATGCGGCAGGGTCTTCCGTCCACTCGATGATATCGATTTTTTCACCATGCAATTCGTTGACAACCGCCTGCACACGTGCGCCGCGCATACCTACACATGCCCCCACCGGGTCAATACTCGGATCGGTCGAAATCACGGCAATCTTGCTGCGCGAACCCGGATCACGGGCAATGGCCTGAATCGTAACCAGCCCATCCTGAATTTCAGGCACCTCCTGCTCAAAAAGGTTCAGCACCATGCCTGCATCGGAACGGGAGAGAAATACCAGAGGACCTTTCGGCTGATTGCGAACCTCGCGAAGATAGGCGCGCACACAATCGCCCTGCCGGAATGATTCACGCGGCAACAGATCTTCACGGTACATCACCGCCTCACCACGGCCAAGATCAACATAGACATTGCCACGCTCAACACGCTTCACAATGCCGGTAATCAGTTCGCCGACACGCGGTTCATATTCTGCAACCACACGCTCGCGTTCCGCTTCACGGATCTTCTGGTTGATTACCTGCTTGGCGGTCTGTGCAGCGATACGCCCCAGTTCAATCGGCGGCAGCGATTCACGGAACTCGGTGCCGATCTCCGCTTCAGGATCAAGCTCTCTTCCCTGCTCCAGCGTCAACTCGTTCTCTTCGTCCTCAACCTCTTCAACGACAGTACGCACATGGCTAAGCTTCATCTCTCCGGTTTCGCGGTTGATGACGGCTTCAATATTCCTGTTGCCATAGGTGCGACGGGCAGCGGTTCTGATCGCCTGCTCCATCGCCTCGATCACCAGTTCCCGCTCAACAGATTTCTCACGAGCCACTGCATCGGCCACCTGTAATATTTCAACATTCATTGTCTGTTATCCTCTTCCAGTCGATTTCATTCAATCAAAATCAAAATTTACTTTTTCTTGCCCCGTGAAACCCTTTCCCAGTTCACTGTGCGCACAACACGCTTCACTTCACTGAGTGCAAAATAACGTGCTTCACATCCCCGCTGCTGAATCAAAAAACCTTCCTGGTCGGGGCCAAGGTTCTCGCCCTCAACGGGCTCTCCCTCTTCAAACACCACCCTGATCCATTCATTCCGATAGCGCTCAAAATCCGCAGCAGTCTCAAGCGGCCAATCCAGCCCCGGCGATGAAAGTTCCAGACGAAACCTGCACGGAATCAGATCCTCCACATCAAGCTGCAGAGCCAGTCCGCGACTAATTCGAGCCAGCGTGTCCGAATCCACACCACCTTTGCGATCGACAAGCACCTGAACAAGCTGATTGCTTCTGGTGCCGCCAATACGGACACGCAGAACATCAACCCCGAGCTCTTCGGCAATAGGAGCAACCAGTTCAAGTACTTTTGATTCCAGACTCACTACCAGCTCCTTCCAACACAAACCGCCCTCGGTTTTAAAGATCACAAAGCCCAAAAAACAAAAAAAGCGAGCCGCAGCTCACTTTCCCGAGTTGGCGAACGATACGCCCAAACCCGGAAATTGCAAGCTGGTTGTCCCGGCCATAGAACCGGATAGCTTCCTCCGCATATATGGCATCATGACCGGAGAGCAGCAACAATGATTAAATCCGACCGCAACTTTGATGATCTCGCCACCCGCTTTGCCCGTAATATTTACGGCAGCGCCAAAGGCGAAGTCCGCCTGGCTATTGTCTGGGAACACCTGCTGCGAACCATCCCCGAACTGTCGGAGGGCAAACCTCTGCGCATCCTCGATGCCGGCTGCGGACTGGGGCAGATGGGGCTGAAACTTGCCGAACAGGGACATCAACTGCTGCTCTCCGATCTGTCGAAAAAGATGGTAGAAGAGACAGGCAAGCTGTTTGAAAGGGAGTTTCCAAACGCCGCTATTACACTGCTGCATAAACCTGTTCAGGAATTGGCTGCTGAGAAATTTGGTCAGTTCGATCTGATTCTATTCCATGCCGTACTCGAATGGCTGGCCGAGCCTGAAAAGACGCTCCATCACCTGACCCACCTTCTCAAACCCGGCGGCCACTTATCGCTGATGTTTTATAATCGCGATGCGCTCATCTTCCGCAACCTGATTCGCGGCAACTGGCGCAAGGCAGAGAGCGACAACCTGCAGGGTGATGAGGGCGGCCTTACCCCCTATCACCCCCTTACCCTTGAAGAGGTGGAGGGCTGGTTAACTGAATGGGATTTTGAAACATTAAGCCGGGCCGGTGTACGGGTGGTTTACGACTATATGGAGCGCCGCATCCGTGACAAACGCCCTGTTGAAGAGATCGTGCGCATCGAGATGAAGTATGCACAGCATGAGCCCTATCTGCATCTCGGCCGTTACCTGCATCTGGTGGTACAGAAACCGGTCAGTTAACAACTTTTAATTCACGAAGTGAAAGCAGGCTGCCATCGGCTGCCGGTTCAAAGCCACGAATGCGCGGGCCGGAAACGGCGATTACCGGCTGATACCAGAGTGGAATATAGACCTGATCGGCTTGCATCTGCTGCTGCACCCTGGCATAAAGTCGAACACGTTCGGCCTGATCCTCACTGCTTGCAGCGGCATCCAGCCACTCATCCACCTGTTTATTGCTATACCTGCCACGATTTGAGCCGGCAGGCGGCCACATCCCGGAATGCAATATCCAGCGATAGATATCCGGATCGGTGATGCCGACCCAGTCGAGCGAAAAAAGTTGAAAGTCGCCCCGCTTGATACGTGCATAAAAGCCGCCCCACTCCAGCGACTCAATGGAAACATCCACGCCCAGCTTCTGCCAGCTATCTGCAATAGCCGTGACCAGCCGCAAGCGGGTCGGATTGGTGCTGGTACGGTAGGTCAGGTGAAATCGTACTCCCTCCGTATCTCTTGGAAATCCGGCTGCATCCAGAAGCCTTTCTGCCTCTACAGGATCGAATCGGGTTTCGTGAAGAGCGGCTGCAGCCCAGTGGGATGATGTTAAAACGGTTTCCGCAAGCTCCGGAAGATCTGAAAAGAGCGCCTTTTTCAACCGTTTTCTATCCAGACCCAGTGCCAGCGCCCTGCGGACACGAACATCTTTCAGATACTGATCCTGAAGGTTCAGGCCGATGTAGGAGAAAGTGGTGGATGGTTTATACTGAATCTCAATGCCATTCTGCCTTTGCAGATAAGGCAGCAGGTGCGGCGGCAGCTCTCCCTGGGTAAAATCAAGCTCGCCGCGTACCAGTTTCAGAACTCGCGTCACAGGATCTTTAACAGCGATAAAACTTAACCGGTTCTCAGCGCTTGAAGCATCAACAGGTGTGATATCGATATGGTTTCCCTGCCATGAAGAGAGACGATAGGGGCCACAACCGGTCACAGTTCGGGGGCTATGCCCCTGTCTGGCAACAGACTCCGGAATGACACCGATTGCAAGCCTTGTAAGTAACGAGGCGTCCGGCCGCTTCAACTTAATCCGAAGCCGGTCGTCTGCCAGCAGTTCAATCTTATCAATTGCCGCCAGCCCTGCCCGCAGCGGACTTGCCATCGCCTCGTCCAGTACTGCATTCAGGGTTGCTGCAACATCTGCAGCCCGAACAGGGGAGCCATCATGGAAACGAACCCCCTGCTTCAACGTGAACTCCCACGTAAGCGGATCGGGATGACGCCATGACGCTGCCAGATCGGGCCGGGGAAGAAACTGTGCATCCAGTCGAACCAGCCCCCGGTGCAGAAACGCCTGCAGCCGATGTGAAGCCGCATCAGTGGCAAAGCGTGAATCAAGGCTCATCGGCAACTGGGCAAGACCGACCCTGATGGTGGACGGATCACCGGAAGAGCCGCTGCAAGCAGCAGAAACCAGTGCTGCAATCAGTGCGACAAATAAAACAGATCGCTTCATCTTACCCACAGGCTCATCGCCTCAACATGACCGGTATAGGGAAACAGATCGAGTGCGCGCAGTGTTTTCAAACGATAACCGAGCGATTGCAGTATGTCGCCATCGCGGCTGCCGGATGCAACATCGCAATTCACCATAATGATTTTTGCCGGTAACAGGCTTCCCATCATACTGCACACCTTTTTAGCGCCGCGCCGCGGCGGATCAAGAATCAGTACATCGGCACCGGCAAAGGGTTCAACATCAAACGTTTCGAAAAGGTTGGCCTGTTGATAGCTTGCTTCGAGTCTCAACCGTTTTGCATTGGCATTGGCCGCCCGCACACTGGCATGATTGAGTTCCGCACCTGTCACTTTCACCCCAAGAGCCGCAGAAACAGGCAACGAAAAATTGCCGACACCGGAAAAGAGATCAACAACAAAACGAGCGCCTTCACACCACTCTGCCACCTGTTCAATCATCTGACGATTGCCCTCTTTTTGCCCCTGAATAAAGTCGTCCGGGCCAATCTGAATCAGGATATCTTTGTCGTCACCCTCCGGAAGTGCATCATAAAAACAGTGAACCGGCCTTGATAACGGCAACGTCACTCCGTTCTTCCGATGCCACCACTGTACTGCCAGACCATCCACGGCATGAAACGGTATGGCAGATCCGTCTATTGCAACACCGCCCTCAAGAATCAGGTGTATCCCATCTTCAAGCTGCACAAGCTGCACTGATTCAAACAATTCCAAAGCTATCGCATCGGCGGATGACTCCAGCTTCTGACGGAGAACATTCGCCTCGTCTGTTGCCGTCATACATGATTGATGTCGAACAACCCTGTGGGCGTTTTTAGCCCGAAACCCCAGAAAGGAGCCGTCACTATCCTTTCCGACATACCATCGTAATCGACGTCTGCCATGTCCGCTTGTAACTTCAGCGGGTATCCATAGCGTGTTATTTGATTGATGCTTGCGGAACGCATCAGAAACCCAGCCGGACTTAATTTCCGCCTGTTTGTGCTGTTTAATATGTTGCAGCGCGCAGCCACCGCACTGTTCAGCTACAGGGCAGTCGGGTTCAATCCGATCAGGGGATGCCTTGAGCACTTGAATAAGGGATGCGCGTGCAGCACCGCGCCGCTTCTGAATCGGCTTAAAAGAGATAAGATCACCGGGGACAGAGTTGGCAACAAGAAACGAATGGCCACCAGCACGAATCAGAGCCTCCCCGCCAGGCAAAACAGATTCAGTTTCTCCTGTTAAATGTAAGTTACCACTCACCGAATAAGGTCAATCGGCCCGATGGTGATCGGCTCAGGCGTTTTGAAACGAAGGATCACACCTTTAACATCTTTCAGATATTTTGACGGCCTGGTAATTGTCACCTTGATATCAACATCATCATCCTTGCGAACGAAAAGTTCCTTCCATCGTCCTTTGCTGTCCTGCACAGAGAGCCTTACCTCGCCACCCTTGAAATCGAGTCTGCCGACACTGGCCTTGTGAATAACAATTTTGGAAAGTCTGGTCGGCTTATCCAGATAAAGCTTGATCTCGCCCTTCTTGAAAGAGCGAAACCTGTCTTTCCATCTGTAATCCTTCAAAGATGTAAACCAGACCCGTTTTCCGCCACGAAACTCATGCGGCTTATTCGGATCCACCCTGCTGTTGTCATTGCGAATCACCCTGTGTTTCACACTATATGTAATCGACCGGCTCGCTCTTTTGATACTCTTTTTCTTCGGCCTGGGTGCCGCTGTTTTCGTTGCAGTTTTTTTGCTTGCAACAACTTTTTTCGGAGAGCTCTTTGCCTCAGCAACCGGTCTGTCTTTGGTGACAGGCTTCGGTTCCATCACATTCGTAACTGCCTTATCAGCTGTGCTTTTATCCTGTGACACAACCGGGGATATTTCTGCCTCCGGCTTCAGGCCCGCCGATGGCGGTCTCTCTGCAAGATCAATCACATTCACAAGGACCCAGCCAATGCCAATAATAGACAGGGCAAGCACCCCAAAAGTTAGCGGCGCCTGCCAGCGTTTTGAAAGCGGAATTGATACGGGGTGTTTTTCGGCTCCACCCTGGATACCGGAGACATCGGACTTCACCGAACTCTTTGCCGGACGCAGCACACCAAACAACTTCTGAAACAGCGCCTTAAGCAGCCCCCTGGCAATTTCAGCATTGGAATCTTCACTGGCCTGCCTGGTCGGCATGCGAATAGCTCCGGCTCTGGAATCCTTGGACTCCTGTCTTAATAGTGTATGAAGGTCGTCACGTACCTCTTTACAGTCCACAGGACGATCTGCCGGATTTTTTGCCAGCAGACGAAGAATCAGATCCGAAAGCGCCAGCGGAAGCGATGGTACCAGTTCATGGGGCGCCACAGGATCTTCACGCACCTGCTTCTCCATAATTTCAAATTCACCCCCGCCACCGGCGGTCACGTCAAACGGAAGCTTCCCTGTACACATCTGATAAAGCAGGATACCAAAGGCATAAAGATCCGTGCGTGCATCAACAGGCTGGTTAAGAATCTGTTCCGGCGCCATATAACGGAAGGAGCCAACCGTGGCACCGCTTTGAGTCAGATCATCATCGCCATGCTTGGGCTTGGCCAGACCAAAATCCATCAATTTAATGGCGCCATCAGAGGAGAGCAGTACATTGGCAGGCTTCAGATCACGATGCACCATGCCAAGATTGTGTGCGGCCTCCAGCCCCGCCAGAATGGCATCACAGATTTTTACAAGATCCACCAGCGAAAGTGTCGGGTGAACTTTAAGATACTCTTTCAGATTCTTGCCATGCACCATCTCCATGACAAGCGCCATATGCTCCCCGTCTTCATAAAGCGACAGAAGTGTCACCACATTCGGATGCATCAGCTTGGCATGCATACGTGCCTCACGGCGGAAACGCTCTTTCAGGTTGTCATTCTGTAACAGGTGCGGATGCAACACCTTAACGGCAACCTCCCGGTGCAGCTTCTCGTCTGTGGCCTGATAGACAATGCCCATGCCGCCTTCACCCAGTTTGGCATCAAGGCGATACTGCCCAAGATGCGGAACATGCTTTTCATTAATCATGGCAGCTCCGCAATGAAGGCAAAAACCCCGGCTCTCCGGACTCTCCAGGCCACATGTTTGACATCGCATAATAATGTGATTGTTGACGCATCCCTGCACATGTCAAGCGACTCCCTTTACTGGCGCCAGATCATCCAGCCGGTTAAACTGACTCAGATAGACCGGCACACTATGCTCAACATCAACCCCCTGCACCAGTAATTTGAAGGTCTCCCCCATCCCGAATGGCAACAGCATCCGTTTGGCATGCGCCAGTTGCTGAACACTCTCCACACTTCCAGCCGCAGCCAGCGATTCCACATGTCTCTGAACGGCAGGACTCTGAGCCAGCCATGCCCCCTGACTCATAAAGCACCCGGATATCAACCCGAGCCTCTCTCCCGCTCTGCACAGAGCGGTGAAATCAACATGGGCAGTGATATCACAGTTGCCCGGTGTATCAAGCACATCCTCAATTACCTGATGCCCCCGGTGTCCCATCAGCGTTCCCTGGCTGCGCTGTGAACGGTAGTACTCCTGCCGGGAGTAGCCGTAATCCACACAAAACAGGAAGCCCCGCCTGATCATCGCGGCCACCTCTGCCTGCCATGTTGCAAGATTCGGGTTCCACTCACTGATATATCCATCCGGCCATGCACGTTTCAGACAATCCTCAATCTCTATAGAGTCGTCATGAATCACCGGACCATCCTGCCAGATGAAACGGTTCTGGCTGTGAGCCACGCCACGCTCAACCATCTCGCCATTTTTCCAGCGAAAACAGCGGACCGGGAAGGCATCCGGAAGCTCGTTGCAAAACATCAGGCAGTTTTCCAGTTCGCCGGCTTCAGCAATACATTCAAGCGACAGCACATCCAGATGGCGGGCGGTATAAAGAGCCTGTTGCCGTTTGCGCATCTGCATACTGGCTTCAATGGCAATCATCCCGGGAAGGGGTATCTCCCTCTCCTGCAGCAACTCCACCACATCGACAAACAGGGTGCCTGTGCCACCACCCTGCTCAACCAGTGTCCACTCCAAAGGCGAACCCAGCTGACGCCATCCCCACTCAATCAGATCGGCATATCCCAGCGCCAGCCATGGCCCCAGTTGTGTGCCGGTAACAAAATCCCCGTCTTGTCCAAAGACAGCCGCAGATTCGTAATAGCCCAGTTCCGGCTCATAAAGAGCCATGTACATAAAGCGCTCAAACGGAATCCATCCGCCTGCCTGTCTGATACATTGTGCTATCATTGCTTCCAGATCGGAAGCATTATGGTTGACGCTCATCTCACCCCCGACTAACTTAGCGCCAATCATATAAACAGTCATGAGGAATACAAATGTCATCTGATAAGATCATTCATGTAAGCGACGACAGCTTTGAAGCCGATGTGTTGAAGGCATCCAATGCTGTAATCGTCGATTTCTGGGCACCATGGTGTGGCCCCTGCAAACAGATAGCACCTGTTCTGGACGAGGTTGCCGAAGAGATGGCAGGCAAGGTCACGGTTGCCAAGATCAACATTGATGACAATCCGAACACGCCTGGCCGCTACGGTGTTCGCGGCATCCCTACGCTAATGCTCTTTAACGATGGCAATGTACAGGGAACCAAGGTGGGGGCTGTCAACAAAAGCAAACTCATCGAATTCATCAACGAACATCTGGGCTGACCACCATTTAAAATCCGGTTTAAAAGGCAGGGTATCCCCTGCCTTTTTTGTTCACGACATGATATAGTTTGAGCCTGATATTTTTAACCATAACGGAGAAAACAAGACATGGCAGGACATAATAAATGGTCCAGTATCAAACACAAAAAGGCGGCAGTAGATGCCAAGCGCGGAAAGATTTTTACACGCTATATCCGTGAAATTACAGTAGCGGCCCGTACCGGTGGCGAAGATCCGGATGCCAATCCCCGTCTCAGATCCGCCATCACTGCGGCCAAAGGTGTCAACATGCCCAAGGACAACATCGAGCGTGCCATTGCCCGCGGTGTCGGTGGTGGCGAGGGTTCCAATATTGACGAGATTCGTTATGAAGGTTATGGGCAGGGTGGTGTTGCCATTATCGTTGACTGCATGACAGACAACCGCAACCGCACCGTTTCCGATGTCCGCTCCGCCTTCACCAAAGGCGGTGGAAATCTGGGAGAGTCCGGCTGTGTTTCATGGATGTTTCACCAGAAGGGACAGTTCATCTTCGACCGTGAAGCCAATGATGAAGAGAACATCATGGAAATCGCCATGGAGGCCGGGGCTGAAGATATTCGGGACAACCCGGATGCAGGATGCATTGAAGTAACCACGGAACCCGTTGATTTCTCTGCAGTTCAGGATGCATTTGAGGCGGCCGGCCTGAAACCCCAGGTTGCCGAAGTTACATGGATACCGGAAAACACCATTGCTGTGGAAGGTGAGACAGCTGAAAAGCTACTGGCGCTCATCGAAAGGCTTGAAGAACTGGATGATGTCCAGAATGTCTATGCCAATTATGACATTTCTGCTGAAGAGATGGCACGCATCGAAGGCTGATTCAAATTCATGCGCATTCTTGGTGTAGACCCCGGCTCGCAAAAAACGGGCGTTGGCATCATTGATGTTCAAGGCAACCGCCTGATCCATGTTCATCACGCGGTAATTCATTGCGGTACGGGCGAGTTTACCGAACGGCTGAATATTCTCTTCTCACAACTGAAAAAGATTATTGGCGAATATCGGCCGCAATCTGCAGCCATGGAAGATGTTTTTATCTCAAAAAACACCTCTTCGGCTCTGAAACTGGGGCAGGCCAGGGGCGCATTGATTGCCGCCTGTGGTGATTCAGGACTCCAGGTCAGCCCCTACTCGCCGACCAAAGTGAAACTGGCCACCGTCGGCTACGGCAAGGCCGACAAGCAGCAGGTCCAGCATATGATCAAGCTGCTGTTAAAACCACCCATGCCGCTTCCGGAAGATGCAGCCGATGCGCTTGCTGTATGTATCTGCCACGCGCATCATGCGCCCATGACGAAGCAGCACAACATCTACAGGACAAAACGGTGATTGGCTGGTTAACAGGCACGGTGCGAGAGCTTGATCCAACCGGCTCTGTCCTGCTTGAAACCCATGGCGTCGGCTATGATGTTGCGGTCAGCATGCAGTCACTCTGCTCGCTGAAGCAGGGTGAAACGGCAAGCCTCTACATCCATACCCATGTCAGAGAAGACCAGTTAACACTTTTCGGATTTCTTTCGATCCGGGAGCGTGAACTGTTCCGCAAACTGAATACTGTTTCAGGCATCGGTGCCCGGACAGCCCTGAACCTGATGTCCGGTATGCCCGCTGCCGAACTATTGCAGGCCATCGATAATGCCGATGATATCGCCATTGCCCGTACGCCCGGCATCGGTAAAAAAACGGCCCAACGTCTGATTCTCGAACTGAAAGGAAAGCTTGCAACTGAAGAGAGCGGCCGTGCAGCGCTCCCCGACGAAATCAGTGATATCCGCTCCGCCCTGCTGAACCTGGGCTACAAGCCGGCCCAGATCGATAAAGTGCTTAAAGATATTGATACAACCGTTGGTTTTGACTCGGCTTTTCGCTCTGCACTTAAGGCCATCTCATGACAGATAATGGTATGAGCAAAGCGCGCATAATGGATGCCGATCAACGTGTTGAGGACTGGGACGTGGCCCTGCGCCCCAAACGGTTATCGGAATATGTTGGCCAGCAAAAAATCAGAAACAACATCGCTGTCTATATCGAGGCGGCCAGACGCCGCGCTGAAGCATTGGATCATGTACTGCTGTTTGGACCTCCGGGACTGGGTAAAACCACACTGGCCAATATCATTGCAACAGAACTGGAGAGCAACATCCGCTCAACATCCGGACCTGTCATTGAACGTCCGGGTGACCTGGCGGCCATGCTGACCAACCTTGAGGAGGGAGATGTTCTTTTCATTGATGAGATCCATCGCCTCTCGCCTCAGGTTGAAGAGATTCTCTACCCTGCCATGGAAGACTTCCAGCTCGACATCATGATTGGCCAGGGACCGGCCGCCCGCTCGATCAAGATGGATCTTCCCCGCTTTACGCTGATTGGCGCCACCACCCGGGCGGGGCTGCTCACCAACCCGTTAAGGGATCGTTTTGGTGTCATTGAACGCCTTGAGTTTTACAGTGATGATGAGCTTGCCACCATTGTTCACCGTTCAGCCAACCTTCTTGAGATCAACTCAACCGAAGACGGAGCCAGGGAAATTGCCAGGCGCTCACGCGGCACACCGAGAATTGCCAACCGTCTGTTGCGCCGTGTCCGTGATTTTGCCGAAGTGGAACATGGTGGTCTGATCGACCAGACTGTCGCCGATCATGCGCTGGGACGGCTGGAGGTCGACCATCTGGGTCTTGACAATCTGGATCGGAAGCTTTTGATCAGCCTGATCGACAAATTCTCCGGCGGTCCGACAGGCCTGGATACGCTGGCTGCTGCTATCTCGGAAGAGCGGGATACCATTGAGGATGTGCTTGAACCATACCTGATGCAGGAGGGGCTGATTGCCCGCACGCCACGCGGCAGGGTCGCAACGCCGCTGGCCTATTCTCACCTGCACCGGGAACTGCCTGATGCCGTCAAACAGGGTTCGCTGATTTGAGTGGCAGGGAAACAATGGGCCACCGCTTCCGGCTTCGTGTCTATTACGAGGACACCGATCACGGCGGCGTGGTATACTACGCCAACTATCTGAAATTCATGGAGCGCGGCCGCACCGAGTATCTGCGTGCTGCCAATATTGAACTGGATGAAGTTGAGGCAAGCGAGGGGGTTATGTTTGCCGTTACCGAGGCCAATATCCGTTATATCTCCCCAGCCCTGTTCAATGACCTGCTGGAGGTGGACAGTGTGCTGACGCATGCGCGAGGCGCACGCCTTGCATTTAAACAACAAATCTGGCGCATGCACCGAGGAGCCGGCGATAGGCGTGACACACTGCTGGCCGAAGCGGAAATCAGGCTTGCCTGCATAGACAGAAATGGAAATGCAAGGCGTATTCCGGCCTCACTGCTTCCCGTCTTGCAGACAAATCAAGGCAACAGAGACCTGACATGAAACAAATAAAACGCATATGGGCTTTTTCCTCCCCGCGATAATATTTCAATCATGGAGTAAAAAAACATGTGCATTAGGCAAGGAGCATTGAATGGCTGAACAGTTAACCGTATGGAGCCTTATTCTTGGTGCGGGCATTGTCGTCAAGGCAGTACTGGCTTTACTGATCCTGCTCTCGGTGATGTCATGGGGAATCATCTTCAACAAATGGCGCATCTACCGGAAAACCAGACAAGATGCAGAAACATTCTCATCGGCATTCTGGGGCGGCTCGGATATGGACACGCTACTGGCCGGGATTCCGCAACACTACAAGAACAGTCCGCTACCCAACATTTTTCAGGCGGGCTATCGGGAGTATATGCGCCATCGCAGGGATTCAAATGATAAGCACAATGATAAAATTGTTGCCGGCGGAGGCCTGGATGGTATTCGCCGTGCACTGGATGCAGCCCTGTCACGTGAACTGGAAGGACTGTCGCGTCATCTTTCCTTTCTTGCGACGGTGGGTTCAACATCACCATTTATCGGCCTCTTCGGAACCGTCTGGGGCATCATGAACGCCTTCCAGAATATCGCACTATCACAGAACACTTCACTGACGGCAGTCGCTCCCGGTATTGCCGAGGCACTGGTTGCCACCGCATTCGGTCTTGTTGCCGCGATTCCGGCTGTGGTTGCCTACAACAAGTTCACGGCCGATCTGAAACGAATTGCAGCCGGCATGGAACAGTTCTCAGCTGAATTCCTGAACATCATCTCTCGCCATATTCGGAGCTAACCCATGTGGGCAGGACAGAGCAAATGGGATAAAGAGACAGAGCCGATGGGCGAGATCAATGTCACGCCACTGGTCGATGTCATGCTGGTACTGCTGATCATCTTTATGGTCACCGCTCCGCTGCTGACGCAGGGCATCGATGTTGACCTGCCGGATGCAGACTCTCCTGCCATGCAGCAGAATGTCGAACCACTGGTTATCTCCATCCATAAAGATGGCAAAATTTACATCCGGAAACATGCCGTTGAACTTGAAAAGCTTGCACCGCGTATTGCGGCCATGCGCAAGGCAAAGCCGAATCTTCCGGTGTTTATACGCGGAGATGCCAAAACAGCCTACGAGCATGTCGCCCAGGTGATGAGTGCACTGGAGAAGGGTGGCATCAGGAAGGTTGGACTTGTCACTGAACCGGGCCGTTAAATCAGCAGACCAGAACGCTCTCACCGCTGCAGATTTTATATTTGCCGGCGTCGTTCATCTGCTCGTCATCATCCTGGCTGTCATCCTGAGCTGGTGGCAATCCACCTCTGAACCAAAGCCACTGAAGCATATTGAAGTGGAGATGATTTCTGCCAGGGAACTGGCAAAAATGCAGAATCAGAAGCCAATCATTCCTCAAAAAAAGAAAAAACTTAAGCCAAGGGCTAAACCTGTACCAAAACTTGAGCCACAATCGAAAAAACAGGCAAAAGCAGTCGAAAATGATTTCGACCCTTTCGCTCCGGTGCAGTCCCGAAGTGACATCACAACACCCAAAAAAGCACTGCGAAACGAGCTGCTTACCATCATGGGCAAGCAACTTTCCGAGCAGGAGGTTGATCGATATATTGCCATGATGCAGCAGGCAGTTCAGCAGCACTGGAAAGTGTCTGCCGATGTTGACAACGCCATCCTTGACCCACTGGTTGAAATGGTATTAAACCGAAACGGCAGCGTTGCCAGCGCCAGAATCATTGAGTCATCCGGTAATGCCTCGCTGGATCAGACTCTGATCAGTGCCATCTATGCCGCAGCACCCTTCCGGATTCCAAAACAGCAGTTTGAACTGTTTCGCACAAACCGGATACGCTTCAGACCGCTGAAATAACACAACGACAAAGGATAAACTAGTAACATGCGCTTTACGCTACTGCTTCTACTGATGACACTCTCAACCTCACTCTTTGCAGTGGAGTTCGATGTTTATCAATCCGAATATCGTCCCCTTCAACTTGCCTGGATGGTTCAGAGTAATACAGCGACACAGGATGAAGATGTTCAGCTCTATCACATCGTAGAAAACGACCTGACGACCAGCCGGTCATTCTCCACACTTGATCCCCTGAGCTTTATTGCCGATACAAGCTCAATCCTGCAGAAAATCGATTATGCCGACTGGCGCATTATCGGTGCAGATATGGTGGCGGCATGCCTGCTGAACCGGACGGAGAAGGGCTGGCAGGCCGACATCCAGATCCATGACCCTTTTCGCAGCAAACTGCTTGCAAGCACCACGCTGACGCATGAAGAGAGCAAACTTCGCACCCTTGCACATCGGGTCTCGGACTTCATCTATCACACCATTATCGGTGTGCATGGCCACTTCAGTTCCCATATCCTTTACGTGAAAAAGAGAGGTGATCACGCCGATCTGATCTATATGGATCAGGATGGCGCTAACCTGCAGGCAGTAGGCAAAAACTTTACGCTTCTTCTCTCACCTGACTGGGCTCCTGATGGCCGGCATGTGGCCCTGAATACCTATGTCGGCAATCGTCCAAGGCTGGAGATTTTTGATCTGGCAACAGGCAAGCGGCAAGCCTTTGGCAGCTTTAAAGGGTTGAACAGCACACCTGAATATTCGCCGGATGGGCGCTTTATTGCGGCAGCACTCTCCCACACAGGCAATACTGAAATACATATTTATGATTTGAAGAAGCAGAAATGGCGGCAGTTCACCCATCATCCGGGCATCGATACCACGCCGACATGGTCGCCGGATGGGAAGTGGATCGCCTTTACCAGCAACCGGAGCGGTACGCCCCAGATCTATCGCAAACCTCTTGCAGGCGGAAAAGCCAGGCGCATCAGCCTGAAAGGCAAATATAATACATCTCCGGTCTGGGCTCCGCATGGCGACCGGGTGGCCTTTATCACCCAGAAAAACTGGGCCTATGCACTTGCCACTGTTCATATTGACGGCAGTGGACTGCGCTACCTGGCGACCGGCCGGCGTATCGAATCACCAAGCTGGTCGCCCAATGGCCAGATGCTGCTCTATTCTGCAGAAAATGATGGTATTCGCCGAATTTACCGAATTCCGGCCTGGGGCGGAAAGGCCGTGCCAATCACGCCCGCCAACATTGATGCATCCGATCCTGCATGGTCACGCTAGCGATCATAAACATCCACCCTAGACAGCACGAAAACTTTGGTGTTCAATTCAGGAAGTTTCTGAACAGAG
>CAZLJF010000010.1:0-51284 GCA_964559845.1 uncultured Zetaproteobacteria bacterium
CCACCTGCCTCTTGCTAAGATCTGTGTGAAAATGAATTATTCAGGGGCAACTAATGTAGTGACAACGCTCACAGATTGACGGGCGAACTGTCGCCATAGTTCGCACCAACGTCATTGATGATGCACACTTATGTGAAGTCGATGTTCGTTAAAGTTTGAAGTTTTGGGGGTAAACCATGGCAGTTGATATGACCTGGCTGGAAACCAATACATTATATACCACGCTTTCCGCAAACGAGAAGAAGGCGCTGTCACCTTTAACAGAGTTAACCTTCGCGAAAGGTGACACCATTCTCTCCCATGGTGATGAGGGTGGCGCACTCTATATCATCAAGTCTGGCAAGGTGAGCGTGCAGGACTACAATCGCTATGAAGGGCGTATCTCTTTTGTAACGCTTAAAGAGGGTGATCTGGTCGGTGAACTCTCTTTCCTCAATGATCGTCGCGTATCAGCTGATGTGAAGGCTGAAGAGGATTGTGTGCTTTACAGGCTGAAGAGAGAGGATATGAGCAGGCTGATGAAGGAGCATCCGGGACTTGCGTTTACCATTATGAATACGATTGTGAATCATGAAGCGAAACTGCTTACGAATATGAGACGTGAGCTCGTGCCGATGCTTCGCAAGTTCAAGGAGAAGGCGAACAAGCTGCCGCTGGCCGTTAAGCTGATCCCGGTAGTTTTTACCCTGATCTATGTCTCGGCATTTATCTATATCAGCTATAAAGATTTCTCCTATTAAGAATTAAGAAGCTATTGGAACCATGATAAAAGGGCCCTGTTTTTACAGGGCCCTTTCTTTTTTAGTCGGGGATCGATAATCCGTTCATTTTATTTTCAGTCAGTTTAAAGGGCTGCTGAGTGATCCCGGAAGGATTGGTAAAGGCGGGTGCGCCCTTATCCGATTTCGATCAGACACTCATCAGGATTGACATTGTCACCTTCGGAAACATGGATCGCTTTTACCGTACCCGATACAGGGGCATGAACCGGGTTTTCCATCTTCATCGCTTCAACAGTGACAACCGTGTCACCAGCTTCAACGTGATCACCCTCGGAGACATTCACGGCAACAATCCTGCCCGGCATGGGCGAGGTGACATCACTGTCCTTGCATGCTTTGGGGCGCTTGGATCCTTTGGAGGCCTTGCTGGCATCAATGCCTCGACCATCCAGTGTGGGGACGACCTCGGTCAGGGTTTCAACAAACACCTCTTCAAGCACATTGTCGACCTTGACAAAGTAGGGGCGAACTTCATCACTTGGATGGCCGGAACCCTCAATCTTGATATGGTACTCCTCACCATGAATGGTGATATTGAACTCGGTCGGAGCCAGACCGGGGGCTGCGGCAGGCGCTGCGGCAGGTGCCTCATCCAGTGGTTCGGGCATGAACCGGCCTGATTCACGTTCCGCAAAGAACTCCAGAGCAATGGTCGGGAACATCGCATAGGAAAGCACATCTTCAACCGATTTGGCCTTGTCACCGACATCACGGGTTAGCTCATCGAGTTCATCCTGCAGCAGGTCTGCCGGACGCACAGTGATGGGCTCTTCATCACCCAGAGCCAGTTTCCGGACCTCTTCATTGATCTCCCCCAAAGCCTTGCCATACTTACCCTGCAGGTAGCCTTTGGTTTCGTTGGTAATGACCTTGTATTTTTTGCCGGAAACAACATTCAGCACCGCCTGGGTACCGACAATCTGGCTGGTTGGCGTGACCAGTGGCGGGTAGCCGAAGTCTTCACGAACACGGGGGATTTCAGCCAGCACTTCGTCCATCTTGTCCAAAGCGCCCTGCTCTTTGAGCTGGTTGGCAAGGTTGGAGATCATGCCGCCGGGAATCTGGTTGGTCAGAACACGGGTATCGACACCTGTGACATCCGACTCAAAGCGGGCATATTTCTTGCGCACCTCACGGAAATAGGCTGCAATCTCCTGCAGAAGCTCAAGATTCAGGCCGGTATCAAATTCACCGCCGGCAAATGCGGCAACCATCGCTTCAGTAGCAGGATGGCTGGTGCCACCCGATAGCGGACTGATAGCCGTGTCGATAATGTCACACCCTGCATGCACGGCTTCCCACTGCACCATCTCCGCCACACCGGCTGTGGCATGGGAGTGGAGATGCAGCGGAATGGAGATCGCCTTTTTAAGTGCGCTGACCAACTCACGAGTTGCTATCGGTGTCAGCAGACCTGCCATATCCTTGATGGCCAGCGTGTCACAGCCCATATCTTCAAAGCCCCTGGCCAGATCGATAAAGTGCTCCAATGTGTGAACAGGGCTGACGGTATAGCAGATGGTACCTTCCGCATGTTTGCCGTTCGCCTTTACCTGAGCAATGGCAGTGCGCACATTACGCAGATCATTCATGGCATCGAAGGTACGGAAAACATCGACGCCGTTGGCGGCTGCCATATCAACAAACTTCCTGACAATATCATCTGCATAGTGGCGGTAACCGAGCAGGTTCTGACCACGCAGCAACATCTGGATCGGCGTGTTTGGCAGGGCCTTTTTCAGTTCACGCAGACGAACCCATGGCCCCTCTTTCAGGTAACGCAGGCAGGTATCAAAGGTGGCGCCACCCCAGGCCTCAATGGACCAGAAACCAACCTGATCAAGCTTTTCGCAGATCGGCAGCATATCATCCAGACGCATACGGGTTGCGAGCAGTGATTGGTGGCCATCGCGCAGAGCCAGTTCAGTAATGGCTAGTTTTTTCTTTGCGTTCGTCATGTCGTAAGTCCTTTAACAAGTGCGCTTGTTTTGGCACATGGATGTGCCAACGGCATGCTTGCCGTGAGTGTGCATAAAACCATGTTTTGTGCACACGAGAGAGGAAAACAACAGGATGTTGTTTTCCGTACCCACACAATCACAGGCCTGCGTGAACAGCAATGGCCACGGCAACGGCCGCGGCAATATCTTCACGCGCTTCAAATGGCTTGTAATCGAGCAGTTCCGGATACTGTTCCATGAAACCGGTATTAAACTGGCCACCAAGAAACACATCCGACTGTGCAATATTGCGATAAAAGGGTAGCGTGGTTTTAACACCACGAATATCATACTCCTTCAACGCCCGTTGGGAGCGGGTCACTGCATGTTCCCATGTCGGCCCCCAGACTGTCAGTTTGGCGCACATGGAGTCATAGTGTGGCGGAATTTCATAGCCTGCAGAGACACAGCCATCCACACGCACACCCGGCCCACCGGGGGAGTAGTAGCGGGTGATGCGGCCTGGTGTCGGGAAGAAGCCGTTCTGGGGATCTTCAGCATTGATCCGGAACTCAATGGCATGGCCTTTAAAGCTGATATCCTGCTGAGTAAATGACAGTTTCTCGCCGGCAGCAATGCGAATCTGCTGGGATACGATATCCACGCCGGTAATTGCTTCGGTAATGGTATGTTCAACCTGCAGGCGGGTATTCATCTCCATGAAATAGAAATCGTGGTTTCTGTCAACCAGGAACTCGACGGTTCCGGCATTGACATAGTTCACAGCTTTGGCTGCCTGGACGGCAACTGCTCCCATACGTTGACGCAGTTCATCCGAGATGTAATTCGACGGGGCAATCTCAATCAGTTTCTGGTTGCGGCGTTGAATGGAGCAGTCACGCTCGAACAGGTGTACAACATTGCCATGTGAGTCAGCCAGTATCTGAAACTCGATATGTCTTGGCTCGACAATGCACTTTTCCATGAAGAGTTCATCGTTGCCAAAGGCGGCCATCGCTTCCCGCTGCGTCATATCATAGTTTTCAATGACCTCTTCATCGTTGTCGCACCGGCGAATGCCGCGACCGCCGCCGCCGGCTGCAGCTTTGAGCATCACCGGATAGCCCATCTCCCTGGCTACCCGGAGCGCTTCGTCTGAACTGGTTAAAGAGGACTCGGTTCCCGGGATGCAGGGAACGCCTGCTGCCAGCATGGCGGTACGGGCGGATGTTTTGCTCCCCATATTGGCAATGGCTTCGGCAGAGGGGCCGATATAGGTGATGCCGGCATTGACTACTGCCTTTGCAAAATCAGGATTTTCTGAAAGAAAGCCGTAACCGGGATGAATCGCATCGCACTTCATCTTAAGTGCAATATCGACAATCCGGTGAATGTTCAGATAACTTTTGACCGGATCGGGGCCGATAAGGACAGCCTGATCGGCCTTTTTCACATGCAGTGCATGGCTGTCCGGTTCTGAATAGACAGCCACGGATTCGATACCCAGTTCATTACAGGCACGGATGATGCGGATCGCACACTCACCACGGTTGGCAACCAGAATGCGTTTAAACAAGTCTAAGGCCTCCTTTATAGGCAGTGCTGATTCATCAGTGCTGCCGCATGACCCATGGGCGGGTCGCCAAATCATGCACACAGTGCCTGATTTTGTGAGCCAAAGCGAAACCGCGCTTTTGCTTTGGCGTTCTTCTTTTTAAAGAGGCTGGATGATACCCAAAAGCAGCCCGTCGGACAAATCCGGCAATAGCTGTTTAGGGAGATGCTGAATCATTGCATTCGTGCAATCTTCAGCTACGCAAATCCAAAAGCATGACAGTCCGCCATGAGGAGAGCTTTCCATGGTCTGTATGGAAGTGCGGAACAGATCAGCACTTCCTTGGCAGACAAATAAAAAAGGCGGGCACATGGCCCGCCTTTGAAGGAGGTCGAAGTTGCTACTTCCTATTTGTAGAAGTCGACCATGACTTCCAGACGTTTTGGTGTGATCTTGGAAGCATTGCCGGCCGCACCGAACGCTTCGTAGCGCGCCTTGCAGATTTCCTTCATGGCTTCGGTTGAAGCCTTCAGGAATTTGCGTGGGTCGAAGTTGGCCTTGTTCTCAACCAGGAACTTGCGAACCGCGCCGGTAGATGCCATGCGCAGATCAGTATCGATGTTGACCTTGCGTACACCGTTCTTGATGCCTTCCACAATCTCTTCAACCGGTACGCCATAGGTTTCGCCCATGTCGCCGCCATATTCATTAATGGTTTTCAGCCAGTCCTGCGGAACAGAGGAGGAGCCGTGCATCACCAGATGCGTATTCGGCAGTTTGGCGTGAATCTCCTTGATACGGTCAATACGCAGGACTGCACCTGTTGGCGGCTTGGTGAACTTGTAGGCACCGTGGGAGGTGCCGATCGCAATGGCCAGTGCATCCACGCCGGTCTGTTCAACAAAGTCGGCCGCTTCATCCGGGTCGGTCAGCAGTTGATCCATATCCAGCTTGCCTTCGGCGCCGTGGCCGTCTTCCTCACCCATCATGCCGGTTTCCAGAGAACCGAGGCAGCCCAGCTCACCTTCGACGGAAACGCCGCCGGCATGCGCCATGTCGCACACGGTTTTGGTCACTTCCACGTTGTACTCGTAAGAAGAGGGGGTCTTGGCATCGGCCATCAGCGAGCCATCCATCATCACTGATGAGAAGCCGGACTGGATAGAGCGCAGGCATACTGCAGGCTCGGAACCGTGATCCTGATGCATGACCACAGGGATATGCGGATACTGCTCAATGGCAGCGGAGATCAGGTGACGCAGGAAGGCTTCGCCTGCATAGTTGCGCGCACCGGCGGACCCCTGCATGATGACCGGTGAATCGGTCTCATCAGCGGCCTGCATGATGGCATGTACCTGCTCCATATTGTTTACATTGAATGCCGGCATGCCGTAGCTGTTTTCAGCTGCGTGATCCAGCAGTTGTCGCATTGAAATGAGTGCCATTTCTTCCTCCTTGATATTCTTTGTAAATCTATTCTACGCACAATAGTGACGGCATGAAGTCGTCTGTGCAATCAACCTTAATCTTCAACCTCAACGACTTTCATCGTGTTGGTAGCACCAGCCTTGCCCATTGGCGTGCCGAGTGTCATGACGATCAGGTCGCCAGCCTCAACAATCCCATCCTTTTTCATCATTGCAACGACTTCACGTGTTGCGCGCGGCGCATCGGTATCTGATGTGTATGTGTTGCCAATTATCTTGGGTATGACATTACGAAACAGGGAGACACGACCAAGCGTATTCTTTTCCGGTGTCAGTGCGTAGATCGGCACATCACCAAGGTGACGGGACATGTAAAGCGTGGTGTTTCCGCTCTGTGTAAATGCAGCAATCGCCTTGATCGGCATCATATGTGCCGTTTCCATCGCCTGGCGGGCAATACATTCATCCACAGAATGGGGTGGGAAACGCGGGTCACGTGTTGAAGAGGAGGGCAGTACCTTCTGCTTCTCGGTCTCTATACAGGTACGATGCATGGCCTGCACTGCTTCAATCGGATATTTACCGGCAGCCGATTCGCCCGAAAGCATCACCGCATCGGTGCCATCAAGCACGGCATTGGCGACGTCATTGACTTCTGCACGTGTCGGAATCGGATTTTCACACATTGATTCCATCATCTGTGTGGCAACGATCACAGGGCAGTTATACTTGGGCGCCATACGCAGCATACGTTTCTGCACCGGTGGCACGGCAGCATCGCCGATTTCAACACCCAGGTCACCACGTGCAACCATGATGGCATCGGATGCCTCCATGATCGACTTCAGGTTTTCAGGCTCTACGGCTTCAGCACGCTCAACCTTGGCAACCAGGCCGGCATGGCTGCCTTCGGCTTCAACCAAGGTGCGGGCGTACTCCATATCTGCACCGTGACGAGGAAAGGAGATGGCAATATAGTCCACACCAATCGCACAGGCTGTTTTGATGTCTTCCTTGTCCTTCTCGGTCAGAGCTGCAGCCGAGAGACCGCCACCGGCACGGTTGATCCCCTTGTTGTTGGACAGCTCACCACCGATCACCACGGTACAGTGGATCTCCGATCCTTTAATCTCATCAACATCCATGACAATCAGGCCGTCATTCAGCAGCAGACGTGCACCAGGCTCAACATCACCAACCAGCTCCTTGTAGGTCAGGCCTACGCGTTCATCATCGCCGGCATCCAGATCGAGAGCGGCGTCGATAATGTACTTCTGTCCCGGTTTGAGAAACGTCTTGCCGGTTTTGTATTTGCCGATACGGATTTTAGGACCCTGCATATCAGCAAGGATACCAACAACCACACCGTGCTTTTTGGCAGCGGCACGTACATTTTCGGCACGTTGCCTGTGCTCTTCGGGTGTGCCGTGGGAGAAGTTCAGGCGTACAACATTGACGCCTGCGCCGATCAACTGGTCCAGCACCTCGGGTGATTCCGAGGCGGGGCCAATCGTGGCTACAATTTTGGTTCTGCGAATAGGAGTAGCCACTTAAGCAGCACGCTCTTCAAGCATTGCGACGGCAGGCAGCTTCTTGCCTTCCAGGAACTCAAGGAAAGCACCACCACCGGTTGAGATGTAAGATATCCTGTCGGCAATATCATACTTATCAACCGCTGCCAGCGTGTCACCGCCGCCGGCAATGGAGAATGCATCAGACTCGGCAATTGCCAGGGAGATCGCCTTGGTGCCTTCGCCAAACTGATCAAACTCAAATACGCCAACAGGGCCGTTCCAGACGATGGTGCCGGCACTCTTGATGATTTCAGCCAGTGCAGCAGCCGAATCCGGACCGATATCGAAGATCATGTCGTCATCAAGCACTTCATCCGCACTCTTCAGTGTTGCTTCTGCAGTGGGTGAGAACTCCTTGGCACAAACCACATCAGTCGGCACAGGAATGTTGCCGCCGTTCGCCTCTGCGTCCGCAGTCAGCTTTTTGCAGGTATCAACAAGGTCGGCTTCATAGAGGGAGTTGCCGACAGGCTTGCCGGCAGCGGCAATGAAGGTGTTGGCAATACCGCCACCCACAACCAGCTGATCGACAACTGTGGAGAGTGATTCCAGCACAGTCAGCTTGGTGGAAACCTTGGAGCCACCGACAATAGCAACCATCGGACGTGCAGGATTGTCCAGAGCTTTACCGAGCGCCTCCAGCTCACCAGCCAGCAACGGGCCGGCACACGCTGTCGGAGCATAGATACCTGCGCCATGTGTTGATGCCTGAGCACGGTGGGCAGTGCCGAATGCATCCATTACATAGACGTCACAGAGTGCAGCATACTGTTTTGACAATGCTTCATCATTCTTCTTTTCGCCAACATTGAAGCGGACATTTTCCAGCAGCACAACCTCGCCATCACCAACTTCAACATCGGTTCCAAGGTAATCTTTAACCAGGCGTACATTCTGACCCAGCAGAGTGGACATGTGCGCGGCAACAGGAGCAAGCGAAAACTTCTCTTCCGGTTCGCCTTCGGTCGGGCGGCCCAGATGCGACATGATCATCACCCTGGCACCGGCTTTCAGACAGTGTTCAATGGTCGGCAGGGAGGCGCGGATACGCTTATCGCTCGAAACCTTGCCATCAGTGATCGGCACATTCAGATCCTGGCGGATCAGTACGCGTTTGTCGGCCAGATCAAGATCGGTCATTTTGATTACAGACATTCTCTTACTCCTTCAACTTTACAAGAGGCCACATTTATCATGGTTTTATGATAAACAGATGACACCCGGTTTTACTTGCGTTGTTCATTCGAACGTTTGTCGCTGCCTGCTTGTTATGAAACAAACGGGCAATGACAAACGTGGGAGTTCCTCGGAACTCCCACGATATTTTCTCAGTTGGCAGCCACGTGACGAACGAAGCGCATCATGTTGCAGGTATAACCATATTCATTGTCATACCATGCAACCAGCTTGACGAAGGTGCCATCGAGCGCGATGCCGGCACCGGCATCGAAGATCGATGAGTAGCCGCAGCCACGGAAGTCGGTGGAAACCACTTTTTCGTTGGTATAGCCCAGCGTGTCGCCGATGCCAGGAGTTTCGGAAGCCTCTTTGACTGCTGCACAGATATCATCGTAAGAAGCATCACTGTTCAGCTCAACGGTCAGGTCAACTACGGATACGTCAGAGGTTGGTACACGGAACGCCATACCGGTCAGTTTGCCGTTCAGTTCAGGCAGCACCACGCCGACCGCTTTGGCAGCGCCGGTAGAGGAGGGGATGATGTTTTCCAGAATGCCACGGCCACCGCGCCAGTCCTTGTTGGACGGGCCATCAACCGTCTTCTGGGTTGCTGTTGCCGCATGAACAGTGGTCATCAGGCCACGTTTGATGCCGAACTTGTCGTTGATCACCTTGGCCAGCGGCGCCAGGCAGTTGGTGGTGCAGGAGGCAGCAGAAACAATGGCCTGACCGGCGTACTCTTCATGGTTGACACCATAGACGAACATTGGCGTGCCATCCTTGGATGGTGCCGACTGTACTACTTTCCTGGCACCTGCATCGATATGCGCCTGGCAGCTCTCTTCAGTCAGGAAGAAGCCGGTGCATTCGAGTACAATATCAACATCAACTTCATCCCATTTCAGGTTTGCAGGATCACGCTCTGCAGTCAGGCGAATGGTCTTTCCATTTACAACCAGATTGTTGCCATCGACAGCTACGTCGCCATCGAACAGGCCGTGTACGGAGTCATGTTTCAGCATGTATGCCAGGTAATCAGCATCCAGCAGGTCGTTGATGGCAACAACCTCCATGTCCGTGAACTCTTTGGCTACAGCGCGGAACGCCATACGGCCAATACGGCCAAATCCGTTAATACCAACTTTAATTGTCATATTTTTTCTCCTCTCCGGGTTATTATTTTATTGAGCTACTTCGTTGACTGCTGCGACAACCGCCTCGGTCGTGATGCCAAACTCCTTGAACAACAGGTCAGCCGGAGCTGACTCACCGAAGGTATCGATGCCGATTACCTTGCCGTTCAGGCCGACATATTTGGTCCAGTAGCTGGTGACACCTGCTTCTACGGCAACACGTGCGGTTACCGATGATGGCAGGACAGACTCTTTATAGGCTGCGTCCTGTGCATCAAACGCTTCGCAGCATGGCATGGAGATGACACGAATCTTCCTGTTCGAGAGTTCTGCCTGTGCGGCCAGAGCCAGTTGAACCTCGGAACCGGTGGCGATAATAATCACTTCCGGTGTGCCATCGCAGTCGCTCAGGATATAACCGCCTTTGGCGATATTGGCCACCTGCTCGTCTGTATAATCATTGCATGGCAGTCCCTGACGGGTAAAAACCAGAGAACTTGGGCCTTCTGTGCGTTCAATGGCTGTTTTCCATGCCACTGCGGATTCAACCGCATCACATGGACGCCATGTGCGCATGTTGGGGATCACACGCATGCTTGCAATCTGCTCAACAGGCTGATGAGTCGGGCCATCTTCACCCAGACCGATGGAGTCATGCGTATATACAAACACGGTCTGAACCTTCATCAGCGCGGCCATGCGCAGTGCGTTGCGTGCATACTCCATGAACATCAGGAAGGTCGCACCGAAAGGAATCGCGCCACCGTGCAGGGCGATACCGTTCATTGCCGCAGACATGCCGAATTCACGTACGCCCCAATGTACATAGTTACCGGCAGGGGTCTCTTTGGAGAATGCCTCTGCACCTGGCCACTTGGTGTTGTTGGAGGGTGCCAGGTCAGCAGAGCCGCCAACAATTTCAGGCAGCACGCCGGCAATCTTGGCAATGGTTTTGCCCGAGGCGACGCGTGTGGCCCAGCCCGGTTTCTCTTCACGCAGCTCGTTAATCCAGCCGTTCATGGTGGATTCCCAGTCGGCAGGCAACTCGCCATTCATGCGGCGCTCAAATTCAGCGGCCAGTTCGGGATATTCGGTACGGTAGGCTTCAAAGCGTGCGTTCCAGTCGGATTCGGCAGCAGCACCGCTCTCTTTTGCGGACCAGCCGGCATAAACATCTTCAGGAATCTCAAATGGCTCGTATTCCCAACCCAGTTCCTTGCGAACCAGTGCAATCTCTTCATGGCCCAGTGCTGCACCATGGCAGTCATGCGAGCCGGCCATGTTTGGCGAACCGAAACCGATAATGGTCTTGCAGCAGATCAAGGTTGGTTTGCCGGTCTCCGCCCTGGCGGTTTCGATTGCCTGCTTGATCTCTTCTGCGTCGTGGCCGTCCACACCACGAATCACCTGCCAGCCATACGCTTCAAAACGGGCAGGGGTGTCATCAGTGAACCAGCCTTCAACTTCGCCATCAATGGAGATGCCGTTGTCATCCCAGAATGCGATCAGCTTGCCCAGACCCAGCGTGCCGGCCAGCGAGCATGCTTCGTGAGAAATGCCCTCCATCATGCAGCCGTCACCGAGGAATACATAGGTGTTGTGGTCAACAATGGTGTGGCCCGGCTTGTTGAACTGAGCGGCCAGCATCGCTTCTGCAATTGCCATGCCGACACCGTTGGTGATGCCTTGTCCCAGCGGACCAGTCGTTGTTTCGACACCCGGCGCGTAGCCATATTCAGGATGGCCCGGTGTGCGGGAGTGCAGCTGACGGAACTGTTTCAGGTCTTCAATACCGAGATCGTAGCCGGTCAGGTGCAGCAGGGAGTAGATCAGCATGGAGCCGTGGCCGTTGGAGAGGATGAAGCGGTCGCGGTCGACCCATTTCGGGTTGGCCGGGTTGTGCTTCATGTAGTCATTCCACAGGACCTCGGCGATATCCGCCATACCCATCGGCGCGCCCGGGTGTCCGGAATTTGCTTTTTGAACGCCATCCATTGCGAGTGCGCGAATGGCATTGGCCAGGTGTCTACGATTGCTCATGTGATTCTAATCCCCTTTTATCAATAGGTTTAATATAAAGCGATGAGGCGGAACTATATAGATATATCGAATTCTGCCTAATCAATAGTTGTTATTTCTTTTATAAGTGAAACTTATGAAGTGCATTTAATTCCTAATAGTTAGTTATTAACATGCAGTGTGGTCTGAACCCGGCGGATGTTTCCAACAGAGCCGGAGAGTACAACTGTATCAGTTGTCATGAAGCGGCCATCGGCATCGTTGCCAACCTTGACATGGCTGACATATGCACCGCTGGTCAAGCCTGTTGCAATGAACATCACATCATCCGATGTCACCATCTCATCGCGTGTCAGGATGCGAGTGGTATCAATGCCCTCTTTTTTGCATAGTTCAATTTCAAAATCTTTCTGAGGGGCCATGCGACCAAACATTTCAGCGCCCATTGCACGCGCCGCACAGGCAGTGACAATGCCTTCAGGCGTGCCGCCAATACCAAACAGGGCATCAGAGCCCATGTTGAGCACAGCCTGAATCGCGCCATTTACATCACCATCCGTGGCCAGGCGAACCTTGGCGCCGCAGGCATATACTTCCTGAATCAACTCATGGTGACGGGGCTTGTCGAGAATAAACACACGAATCTCTCTGATATCCTTGCCAAGAGCTCCGGCAAGCTGATGCAGACGATCTGCAACCGGTGCTTCTGCATCGATTTTTCCGCGTGCAGCCTTCGGGTAGACCTGCTTGTCCATATAAAAACATGAGCCGGGGCGGTACATTGTACCTTCCGGAGCGGCAGCCAGTGTGACAATCGAACCCGGCATATCCTTGGCAAACAGGTTGGTGCCCTCAATCGGATCGACAGCAATATCGACGCCAATACCTTCGCCGGTTCCCACCTTTTCGCCATCGTAAAGGGCAGGTGCTTCATCTTTGGCCCCTTCACCAATGACAATCACACCCTTCATCTTCACCCGGTTAATGCGTTTGCGCATGGCGTCTACAGCCAGTCCATCACCTTCATCTTTCTGCCCTGAGCCGACAAACGGCGCACAGGCGCGAGCTGCGGCCTCGCAGACTTCAACAAGGTCAATCTTCAGATCAGCAACGGTGGACATGCATATCCCTCCCAGGATTGTTTTATTAAGATGTAAACGGCCTGACAACAGGGTTATCAGTTATTCAGGGCGGCGCATGTTAGCCGATTCCACTGTGAAAAGCGACCCTGCGGAAATGTATGGTATTTGCAGATGTCACTATTGAAACAAATCAATCACAGGGAGGAGAAATCCATATGTGTCAGACGCCCTGAAGAGCGGTGAGTAGCTGGTGGTGTATCTTTTCATGGGATGCGGCGATAATGGCGCTGCTCAGTTGACAGGTATGGAACGGGTGCCTGTCTTCAAAATCGGTTACAATACATCCGGCCTCCTGCGCCAGTAGTGAACCAGCCGAGTAGTCCCAAATTTTTTCACCGCCATGAATAATGAAATGGGCGCGGCCTGCTGCCAGCCAGGCCCACTCCAGTGCACAGCTGCCGATATTCCGCTGGCTTCGGAACAGTTTTTGGGTGGCAAGCATGGCTGCCGTCTCCCTGTTGAGTCTCTTAAAGTCGATAAAACCGATAGCATCAGCAAGAAGCGGTTGTGGTGAGGCGTGAACGGGCCTGCCGTTCAGAAAGGCTCCGCCTCCGTTGCTTGCCGTGAATGTTTCATCAAGGAGAGGATCATGGATGCATGCAAACACAGGTTTGCCATCTTCGATAAGAGCGAGGGAAGAGGCAAAATGGGGCAGGGGTATGGTAAAGTTGCTGGTACCATCGAGTGGATCAACACACCAGAACCGGCCACCGCCATTCAGGCACTCAAGCTGCTCCTCAGAAGTCATCTCCTCGCCGAGGAAGCCGATATCGGGATAGTGTTCGGATAATTTCGCTTGCAGGTATTGTTGCGTCTTCAGATCGGTTGCCGTAACAATCGAGCCATCTTCCTTGATCTGTTTGGCCGAGGCCTGCGCCTGATAGGCAGGCATGATCAACTGTTTGCCGGCCTGCTCCAGTATTGCTGTTACAGATGTCGAATAGTCGGACATAAAAAACCTCTTGTTTCTGCTCATCATCTTTCAATTGTCGTTATGCTTGCCATACTGTTCTGCTATGATAGCGGTTCATTACGAGCCGGTTCCAAGACTCCAAACTACACGGGAGGCAGACATGCTCAAAGGTAAAATGGTCATCGGGCAATCCGGAGGCCCGACTGCGGTAATTAACCAGTCGCTGGCTGGTGCTGTTCTGGCAGCGCGCCGGCAGGATGCGATCACCGGTATTCTCGGTGCCAGGCATGGCATCCGGGGCATTATGGATGAAAACTTTGTCGATTTGACTACTCAGAGTAATGAGCAGCTTGAGCTGGTGGCGGCTACACCGGCAGCGGCATTGGGTTCGGTTCGTCTGAAGCCTGGTCGTGAGGAATGTGAAAAGGTGTTTGATGTTTTCCGTAAACACGATGTACGCTATTTCTTTTATATTGGTGGCAATGATTCAGCAGAAACGGCGCATATTATCGCCGAGATGGCTGAAGAGGCGAAGTATGATTTTTGCACAGTCCATATTCCCAAAACAATTGATAATGACCTGAAAGTTACCGATCACTGTCCCGGTTTTGCATCGGCAGCCAGGTTTGTGGCATTGGCATTCATGGGCGATGATCGCGATAACAGGGCTCTGGCCGGTGTCAAAATCAATGTTGTGATGGGGCGCCATGCGGGGTTCCTGACAGCAGCATCTGCCCTGGCGCGTCAGGGTGATGGTGACGGGCCACATCTGATCTACCTGCCGGAGCGTCTGTTTGATGCTGAAACATTCAAGCAGGATGTGCAGGATACCATGGCCAGGTATGGCCGTTGTGTGGTGGCTGTGTCGGAAGGGATTGCCGATCGGGATGGCAATCCGATTGCCTCATCAGGTGAGCGTGATTCACACGGCAATATCCAGCTTTCGGGAACAGGCGCATTGGGAGACAGGTTGGCGGCGATGGCCAAAGAGGCGCTGGGGCAGGGTGCGCGCGTGCGTGCGGATACGTTTGGCTATCTGCAGCGCAGTTTTCCGACGATTATCTCCGCAGTTGACGCAGGCGAGGCACGTGAAGTGGGTGACTATGCTGTGCACCATGCTGTTTCAACTGCTGAGGCAGGCTCGGTTGCAATTCGCAGGCTTTCAGGCTCTCCATATGCAAGTGAATGCTTCATCACCCCCCTCTCAACCGTGGCGCGTGAAGCCACCAAAATGAAGGATGAGTATATCCATGAGACCGGCAATGATGTAACGCAGGCGTGGCTTGATTATGTTACCCCGCTGGTGGGCGAATTGCCGAAGATGGGAAGTCTGTAATCTTGGGGGGCTGTTAATACTCATTTATGAGCGCGTGTGAAATGGCCATTTCACATCTCTTTTCCAGGTCTGCTATATTAAAAATCAGACATATTGGTATAAGGAGCGAGTGATGAAATACGGGCTCATAATGTTTTTTGGCATGTTGTTTATTCATCCGGCATGGGCGGTCGAGATTGAGGGTGTTTCTGTACCGGAGAGGGTGAATGTGGCCGGTAAAGTGTTGCAGCTCAATGGTGCAGGCGTTCGAACCAAGCTGTTTTTCGATATCTATGTGGGAGCGCTCTATCTTTCCGAGCGCGCAACATCTGCCCGGGAGGCTATTGATGCCAAAGGGCCGAAACGTATCAGCATGTCTTTTCTTTATGCAGAGGTCAGCAGTAAGAAGCTGGTGAAGGGTTGGAATGAAGCCTTTAAGAAGAACCAGTCCAAAGAGATGATGGCAATACTGAAGGAGCGGCTGGATCGGTTTAACAGCCTTTTTGTGACTGCTCAGAAAGGGGATCTGTTCACGTTCGATTTTCTGGAAGATGGCAGCACGGTTGTCACACTTAAGGGCAAGCGGGCAGGGGTGATTCCGGGAATTGATTTCCAGCGCGCTCTGCTGGAGGTGTGGCTGGGTAAAAAGCCGGCTGATAAAGGATTGAAAAAAGCGATGCTGAAAGGCTTGGGTTGATCTGATTGACTGTTTTTCATCAGCAACAGTTTCCGGTTTCCCGCCTCGTTTGCAGGGAGGGGGGAGGATTCCACTTTTCCCGGTTACCATGCAGCTATACTGCTGCCAATCCTTGGTAATACGCCTGATCCGGCGAACGCCTAAAACAGAGGTGTTTGACCATGGTAGCGGATAAAGGAGCGGTCATTCATTCAACCATCGCTTGCACGCGCAGATGCAATGGCGGCCATATTGACAATATCATCGACTGAGGCACCGGTCTGCAGCACATGCACCTGTTTCGGCAGGCCGACCAGAATCGGTCCAATGGCTATGCCACCACCCAGTTCACGCAGTAGTTTGTAAGAGATGTTGCCCGCCTGCATGGTCGGGAAAATCAGCACATTGGCAGCTTCTTTAAGCTTACTGAACGGATAGTTGGCAAGGTGTACGGCATTCACGGCCGTATCGGCCTGCATTTCGCCATCTACAGTCAGATCGGGATAATCCCTGTGCAGAATCTTCACTGCCTCGGCAACCTTGCGCGTTTCGGAATGTTGGGCGCTGCCAAAATTGGAGAATGAGAGCATGGCAACATTGGCCTTGCAGCCCAGTGACTCGGCCGTTTCGGCCGCAAGCACTGCCAGACGGGCCAGTTCCTCGGCGCTCATCTCAACATTGACGGTGCAGTCACCCAGAAAATAGGCACCGGACTCCATGACCATCATATAGAGGCCATAAACATGATGGTGATGGCCGGTGGTATTATGGCCGAGTACTTTGAGCACAGGACGCAGTACATCCGGGTAGTGGGCTGTCCGGCCTGAAAGCAGGCCATCGGCGAAGCCCTGACGAACCATCATGGATGCCAGTACATTTTTGTCATGGCGCAGTGCTTCGGCCGCGTTATGGCGGAGAATGCCCTGACGCTTGCGGTCGAAATAATAGGCATCGGCCAGACTGTCAAAGCGCGAGTCTTCTTCATCCGGGTTGATAATTTCAATGCCATCAAGCGCCAGTTGCATGCTCTCTGCATGTTCCCGGATGGTTTCGGGAGAGCCGATCAACATCGGTTTGGCGACACCCTGGTCACGCATTACTGCGGCGGCACGTACAATGGTTGCGTCATCACCTTCAGGAAGTACAAGGCGCAACGGATGGCTTTTTGCCTTGTCGGTAATCAGGCGCATGAATATGCGTGACTGATCAATGCGGCCGGCAAGACTGCGGGTGTAGGCATCGATATCGGTGATCGGCGCGCGCGCTACACCGCTATCGGTTGCGGCCTTGGCAACTGCGGCCGGCACCACCTCAATCAGACGCGGGTCAAACGGCTTGGGAAGGATATATTCAGGGCCGAAACTGAGTGGCCCATTGCCATACGCCTGCAGTACCGCATCCGGCACTTCCTGACGCGCCAGCTCGGCCAGCGCATGCACAGCAGCTATTTTCATCTCTTCATTAAAGGTGGTGGCGCGGGCATCCAGTGCACCACGGAAGAGGAACGGGAAGCCAAGTACATTATTGACCTGATTGGGGTGATCCGAGCGTCCGGTAGCCATGATCAGATCCGAGCGTGTCTGCATGGCAAGATCATAAGCAATTTCGGGATCCGGGTTGGCCATGGCAAAGACAACCGGGCGTTCTGCCATACTCTCCAACATTTCCGGAGTAACGATATTGCCCTGCGACAGGCCGACAAATACATCGGCGCCATTCATAGCCTCTTCCAGTGTGCGTTCGGAGCGGTCCGTAGCAAAATAGGCTTTATGCGGCGGCAGCACTTCATCACGCCCTTTGTGGATGACGCCTTTACGATCAAGGAAAAGGATATTTTCGCGTTTTGCTCCCAATTGCTCAATCAGCTTCATACAGGCAAAACCGGCAGCGCCGGCTCCGAGGCAGACAATCTTCACTTCATCAATCTTTTTGCCTTGCACGATCAGGGCATTGATCAGGCCGGCAGCGGTGATTACTGCAGTGCCATGCTGGTCATCATGCAGTACGGGAATATTGACCCGTTTTTTCAGCTCCTCCTCAATAATAAAACAGTCAGGTGCCTTGATATCTTCCAGATTAATGCCGCCGAAGGTCGGCTCAAGCCGGGCAACGGTTTCGACAAATGTCATCGGGTCGGTCTCGTCCACCTCGATATCAAATACATCGATATCGGCAAAGCGCTTGAACAGTACGCTCTTACCCTCCATGACCGGCTTGCCGGCCAGTGCGCCGATGTTACCCAGGCCCAGAACGGCAGTGCCGTTACTGACGACACCAACCAGGTTGGCACGTGAGGTATACTCATCGGCAAGTTCAGGGTTGGCGGCAATTGCAAGACAGGGTTCGGCTACACCGGGTGAGTAGGCCAGCGACAGATCGCGCTGGGTCAGACAGGGTTTGGTCGGGTGGATACTGATTTTACCCGGGGTGGGTGAGCGGTGGTATTCGAGCGCCTCTTCACGCATCGCATTCTTTGACCCGTTTTCCTGCATATTCAGCTCCTGACTTTACATTTGTTACTTTGAACGCACCCTAACCCGTTATGGCGATATTTGCAGCAATCGACAGAGTGGAGGGTGATGCATGAAGATTGGCATTGCCGGCGCAGGTGCAGTTGGCTGCCATTACGGCAGCTTGTTGCAGCAAGCAGGTTCGGACGTGGTTTATCTGGCGCGTGGCGAACAGCTCGTTGCCCTGAAAGAGAATGGCCTGACCCACATTGCCAATGAAAACAGGGTCCGGCTGCATGTTCAGGCCAGTGGCGATGCGTCCATTCTTGATGGTTGTGACGTGCTTCTCATTACATGCAAAACCACTGCACTGGAACAGCTCTGCATGCAGATTGCCCCCGTCGTTAATGGTGAAATGCTGCTGGTCACCATGCAGAATGGCGTTACGGCGCCGGATATGGTGGCCTGTTGCTTTCCCGGCTCTCCGTTGGTTGCAGCATCTGCATTTATCGGTGTACGTGTAGAGAAGCCTGGCGTCATTATCCATTCGGCGGCAGGCCATGTGCGGCTGGGCTGGTGGCAGCAAAAAAGTGAACATGCCAGCCTGATGCTTAAGAGCCTGATCGCGGCATGGCGACTCTCCGCTGTTGATGCACAGGAGGTGGCGGATATGGAGAGCATGCTTTGGCACAAGATGCTGTGGAATTGCGGTTTTAACGCCATAACGGCACTGACCCGCTGTTATGCAAAGGATATTGCTGCCGATGAGGATAGTGTGCGCTGGGTGCGTGCTGCCATGCAGGAGGTGGTGGCGGTTGCCGACGGAAGCGGCGTTACACTGCCGGATGATGCAATCGAACAGCATCTGGATCTGACCATGAAGGCGGGGCCGGTGAAGAGCAGCATGTGGCAGGATATCGAGCATGGCCGCCCGACAGAGATTGAGGCGATGAACGGCTTTGTGGCAATCAAAGCAAGGGAGCTGGGTCTGGAAGCGCCGGTCAATGATATGTTGACTGCGTTAATCAGGATTGCTGAGAAGGGGTCGGTGAACAGGCATTGACACATTATGATGTGATCATTATCGGAGCCGGTGCAGCCGGACTGATGTGTGCAATCGAAGCTGGCAAACGCGGACGCCGGGTAATTGTGCTGGATCATGCCGGGAAGGCGGGCAAAAAGATTCTCATTTCCGGTGGTGGGCGCTGCAATTTTACCAATCTCCATACCGGATCGGAGAACTACATCTCCGGCAACCCCTACTTTGCCATCTCGGCACTGTCGCGTTACACCCCTTATGATTTTCTGGCATTGCTGGAGAAGCATGACATCAAATGGGAGGAGCGTGATCATGGTCGGCTCTTTTGCAAGGGTTCGGCGAAACAGATTGTCACCATGCTGCTGCATGAGTGCGGATCGGCAGGTGTTTCGTTGCAGTTGAACTGCACCATCCGGGCAGTCTCAAAAAGCGGGCAGTTTCAGATTGAGACGGACAAAGGGCTGTTCACATCAGAGGCGCTGGTGGTTGCCACAGGTTCACGCTCAATTCCGAAAATAGGAGCCACAGGGTTTGGCCATCAGCTTGCCAGACAGTTCAGCCTGGCGGTTACGGATCTGCGGGCAGGGCTGGTTCCGTTTCGCCTGACAGGCCGTGGGCAGGAACAGGTCAGGGCGCTGGCGGGTATTTCGCTCGAAGTTTCCGCCAGTTGCGCCGGTCGGGTCTTCCGGGAGCAGATGCTCTTTACCCACCGGGGCATCAGCGGCCCGGTCATGCTACAGATTTCATCCTATTGGCGGGAGGGTGATACAATCCTGGTTGACCTGCTGCCGGCTGTGGATGGCTACGAATGGCTGCTGCGGATGAGAAAGGAGCGTCCCGGGGCGGCGTTGCGAACTGTACTGGCAGAGAAGTTGCCCAAACGGCTGGCGCACTATCTGTGTGAGTCACTGGTCGATGATGGGATGTTGCGGCGCTTCTCCGAGAAGCAGTTAAAGAATATCGCCGTCACATTGCATC
The DNA here is from genome assembly GCA_964559845.1 of uncultured Zetaproteobacteria bacterium. GTDB lineage: Bacteria > Pseudomonadota > Zetaproteobacteria > Mariprofundales > Mariprofundaceae > WSZY01. Next base: position 20,123 of record CAZLJF010000010.1, read on the forward strand.
GCTGGCAGATCAAACCGGCCGGTACGGAAGGCTACCGAACGGCAGAGGTAACGGTTGGCGGTGTCGATACGGATGAACTCTCTTCCAAGACGATGGCAGCCAAAAAGGTGCCGGGCCTCTATTTTATCGGTGAGGTGGTGGATGTTACAGGCCATCTTGGCGGCTTTAATTTCCAGTGGGCATGGGCATCGGGCTATGCCGCCGGCAATTCTGTCTGAACTGGTTCTTCGTCCGGGGTATGTCTTGCATTTCACTCTTTTTTTTCAACACACTCCGCGCTGAAGATGCTGTACTTCATTTTACCTGTCGTTTTGGCATGATACATGGCTGTATCCGCCTTCTTCACCAGATCATCAGCATGATCGCTGTCATCAGGATGTACGGCGATACCGATACTTACCCCAACATTGCAGGCGATGCCTTCAATCATGAAGGGTTGCCTGAACAATTTGAGGATGTTATCCGCAATGGCGGTAACATTTTCAATATTATGAATTTGCTCAAGAATAATGACAAATTCGTCGCCACCGATTCTTGCCAGCGTATCTGACTTTCTGATTTCGGCGCTGATGCCTTCGGCGATGTCTTTCAACAGCCTGTCACCGATATCATGGCCGTGTTTGTCATTAATCTGCTTGAAGCCGTCTATATCGATAAACATCAGCGCAACTTGCTGCCTGTCCCGTCTGTTGTGCTCAATGGCATGCTCAAGCCTGTCGATGAAGAGTGTGCGGTTGGGCAGCCCGGTCAGGGCGTCATGATGCGCCATATGCGCCAGCTTCTGCTCAATATCTTTCTGTCTGGTGATATCGGTGAAGATGCTGACAAAATTGGTGATCTCACCATGCTCATTGCGCAGGGTCGTAATGGAGAGGAATTCGGGATAAATCTCGCCATTTTTACGGCGGTTCCATATTTCGCCCTTCCAGCCGTTCTCATTCAGGATGGAGTTCCACATCTCCCTGTAAAACTCCTTTGACTGGCGGCCGGACTGCAGAATGCTCGGATTTTTACCGATCACCTCTTCTCTGCTGTATCCGGTGATTTCACAGAAGGCCGGATTGACCAATACGATATTGCTGTTTTTGTCACAGATAAGAATGGCATTGGAGTCGTTCTCCATGACTTTGGCGGCAAGCTGCAGTTCACGCTCAACCCGCTTCTGTGCTGTAATGTCACGGCCTGCATGGACAATGCCAAAGCTGCGGCCATCTCTCTCCAGTTGCGAAACCGTGACAAGCACCGGAATCAGATCGCCGCTCTTTTTGCGGAAATTGCATTCAATGCTACGGACGCTCTCCAGACCGTTCAGGATATCACCATCGTCTGAAGCAAGGATATAAGGGCGCTCGGTTATGATGTCGATAGATTTTTCTGTCAGCTCCTCCTCGGTGTAACCGAGTGTATTGACAACCGCCGGATTCACGGACCGAATGCGTTTTTCAGTATCGGTTACAAACAGCATTTCACCCAGTGAGTTCATGATGCTTTCAACATAGTCTCTGGAAACGGTGGTGTTCTGCAGATTATCCACCATCCAGTTGAATGATGCTTCCAGCATGCCCAGTTCACCCTTCTGGTTGACCGTAATACGACTCTCAAGGTCGCCTGCTGCAATGCGTGCCGTCGCATGGGTAATCTCTTCCAGGGGAGAGAGAATCTGAAAGTGGATAAACAGAAACAGAAGCAGCCCAATGGCAACAGAGATAAGCAGGCCATGGATGATAGAACTTTGGCGGGCTTCAAGGATACGCTCCTGGGCATGGCTGATGAAGGTGGTGATTCTCAGAACCCCTCGAACGGGGCTGTCATCATACCCATGACAGGCGATACATTCATCCTGCCTGTTGATTGGCAGCAGCAGCGTCAACTTGCCTTTCTCTTTGTCCAGTATGAGTGATTTGTTTCCCTGGACAGTATGTCTGAATGTTTCAGTCGGAAGATCAACTACCCTCCTGGCTGGAAGGGGTGTTCTGTCAAAGTAATCGGTTTGCAGATAGGCATTGACTCTCTCCATGGTTGTGGTGTCCAGAAATGCCTCCATGCCATCGGTTCGAATTACCTGTATCTGGTCAATTTCAGGGTTTTCAGAAAGGCGCTCAATCCAGTCACGGGCATATGTTGCATCACCGGATAGCATCAGGGCCTGGAGGCTGCTCATCAGACCGATTGCCAGAAACTCAGCCCGATTCGACTCCTCCTGCAGAATGTTCTCCTCCTGCCTGGTCAGAAGCAGATACTGGCTCAGCGCAAGGGTCAGCAGCAGGACAAACGTGGTGACCAGGATAAAACGGGTATGAAGGCGGTGAATCCAGGCAATTTTCACAAAAGAGCCGGCCATTTTCGAATCCGCGATATGAATAAAAGAATTCTCATTTTACTTGTGCGGTTAACTATCGGTAAATAATCAGAAAACTAAAGCAGTTAACCGCAAAGCCTCCCTATGGCGAGGGAAGGGGATATAAATGGGCGGGGCAAATGCTCTGCACATGTTACAGATATCATCTTGTCGGAAGAGGATGATACAGTTTATGATTAGGCTGCCGCCGGACAGCCTGCCCGGCGGGCTATAGTGGAATCTGCATTCGGACAGGCTCCTTGATACCGGCGGTTCTGTAGAAGCTTCGCAATCGCTCAAGGGTTGGTTTGGTCACCTCCTGACCCTTGGTCATCAGTAGCAGGCCGTTCTTGGTTCTGATCTCCTCATCGGCAAGCATAAAGACATCAATCTCCTTGATGTTCATGGTTCGAATCTCTATTTCGCGCTCAACTCGTTCAACCGAGGCCATGGCATCAAGAACGGCAGGATGATAGACCCCCTTTCGCGAACGCATTGTTTCAATGGCTCCGGCAATAGACATCTTCTGGCCTGAGAGGAGATCAAAATCGAGTGCGACATGCAGCATGTAACCACCCAGCAGAGCAGGGTCCTGAGGGAGGGTTCTGTCATCAGGATCCTGATGCTCGGAACAGTTGCTTCTCTGATGCTGAATCATCTTTGAGATCATGCCCAGCCTGGGGATGTTTTTGAGGAGATCTGCGGCAACTCCCGGATGGGCATCGTAAATCTCCTGCTCATTATCTGTCAGCGCCTGTCCGACAGATATTTTCGAGAGTGTTTCAGGCGGCAGGGTAATACACCCCAGTTCGCAGAGCATGGCAGCCAGCTCAAAACGCCACCTTCCGGGCAGACCAAGTTCACCGGCAATATGCTTCATATAAAACCTGATGCGTGAGGTGTTGCTGAAGGCGATGGGATTGACCAGACTGAGAATCTGGCTTAATACCCGTACGCTACCGAACAGCGTCTTCTCAAGAAGCTCTTTTTCCGCCATCACCAGACGATACTGCTCGATTCCATCATCAAGTGATCTGGCGAGCGTTTCCGGTTCACACGGTTTGGTCAGAAAGCGGAAGATGTTTCCCTCATTGATTGCCCGAATGGCGTTGTCCATATTGGCAAAGCCGGTAAGCATCATGCGCACACTGTTCGGGGTAATTTTTTTCACCCGGGTCAGAAATTCGACACCGTTCATGTCCGGCATGGCGTAATCGGATATAACAACAGCAAACGGACCTTCATTTTTGATCGCCTGCAGTCCTGCTTCAGGACCGATTGCTGTATGCAACTCGTACTGCTTCCGCAGGTTTCTTTTATAGCCCTGAAGGATGTGGGGGTCATCATCGACGCAAAGAATTTTTCTGTTCATAATTCATACCTTAATGTGCTTTTTATCTCTTGATAAAGCTTCTGCCAGCGGGGGAGCCTGTCGATCAGCCCCAGCTTTTCAAGATACTCAAAATCGAAATCATTCCCGATACAGATAGTGTCTGGTCCCGGTTCTCTCTCAAGTGCATTGGCCACATGGACGGCCGTCAGTGCAAAGGAGATGTTTTTATCCGGACACTTCGATGGATAGTTATGGTAGGCAACGCTCTCTACAATGGTTGAGGGGAGGCCCCAGAGGCCAATAAGATATGCCCCTGTTTCGGCATGGCTGGCACCCAGAATCTCCTGCTCCAGTTGCCAGACGGAAAGGTTTTCCTCACTGGCTCTGGCCACTATCTGTTTATACTCTTCAGGAAAGCTGCTGAGGATAATCAGGCTGCCGACATTCTGCAGGATGCCTGCCAGAAAGGCGTCACTGCACACATTTTCATCCTCGCCCTCCAGTCTGGCGATATCCCGTGCCAGCGCACCAACTGCAATACCATGACGTGATATTTTCTCCAGTGATATGCCTGCGGGGACGGGGATTTCGGAGCATGCCTGAAGATAGAGAACCAGCGATTTAATCGCATCGACACCAAGCATCACTACGGCCTGTATTGGTGTCTCTATCTTGCGGCTACAGCCAAAGACAGGGGAGTTCACCAGTTGCAGAACCTTGGCAGTGATACCTACATCCTGTGCAATAATCTTGCCTATCCGCTGCATGGAGACATCGGGTGATTTCAGCTCCCGCTCAATCGCAAGGTAGATTTTCGGCAGGCTGGGCAGAATGTTTGCACGCGTTACCAGCTCTTTAAGCCTGCTATTATCCAGCAGATCGCGCATGGCAACCGTCCGGGTGATGGTTCTCTTCAGTGTATCGGCATCACAGGGTTTGGAGAGGAACTGATGCGCTGACCAGCCGGAACGGATGAAGTTTTCGATATCATACTGGCCGGAGAGCACGATACGGATCATGTGCGGGTAAAGTTTCAATGTCTCCTGAAGCAGCTGTGAGCCATCAATACCCGGCATCCGCATGTCGGTGACAAGTACATCATAGGTATTATTTGCCATCATCTCCAGCGCCTTCTCGCCGCCCAGTGCAAAGAAAGCATTCCATTCATGGCGCATACTGCGCGTCATGCGTTTAAGTCCACGAAGAATTTCGGGGTGGTCATCGACAAAAAGAATGCTGATTTTTTCCTGGTTCATGGTGCCTCTTCCTCCACAATGGGGAGGCGGATGATGAAGGTTGTGCCCTCATTCAGCTCACTTTCTGCTTCCAGTGTTCCATGATGCTGTTCAACAACGATGTTGTGTGAAATCGCCAATCCCTGTCCTGTACCTTTGCCAACCTCTTTGGTGGTGAAGAAGGGTTCATAGATTTTGTTGAGGTACTCTTTGGGGATCCCGCTTCCGGTATCACTGATGCGGATTTCCACAAACTGCTCTGTATGGGATGTTTTGATGGTGATAAGCCCTTTCCCGGAACTGCTTTTGCCAAGCTTTTCAGCAATGGCATGGGCGGCGTTAACAATCATGTTGAGAAATACCTGGTTGATCTCCGGCAGGCACTTTACAAGCGGTAGCTTTTCATCGAGCTCCATCTTCAGATCAGCAACATATTTCCACTCGTTTCTGGCAACAGTGGCAGTACTCTCAAGGATTCTGTTGATATCACCAAGTGCCTTCTCTTTCTGTCCGGGATGGGAGAACTCCTTCATTGCACTGACAATGCTGCTGGCCTTGGCAACACCATCCAGGCTCTGTTCAATGGCTGAGGGGATCTCCTCCATGATGAATTCGATATCGGCCTCTTCATTTGCCTTTTTCATATCCTCGACTATCTCCGGTGCAAACGCTTTCTCCTCACAGTGGCAAATCAGTTTTTCGTAGTGCCGGTAGAGTGCATACATGTCACCAAAGGAGTCTTTCAGGAAACGGATGTTGTCACCCACATACTGCAGCGGCGTGTTGATCTCATGGGCAATACCGGCTGCAAGTTCACCGACCGCCTCCATTTTCTGGGCCAGTTGCAACTGGCCCTCAAGTTTCAGCCGTTCTGTGACATCCGATCCGAGCAGAAGGAAGCCATTGTCGAGGCCTTTCTCATAGATAGTGTTGATGGTCAGCCCCAGGATGCCTTCAGAGCCATCCGGTCTCCGGAAGGCGACATTATCAATTCGGGCAGGACCCATGGCGCGGGAATCTGCAATACCACGGTCAATCATTTCCCGGTTCCACTGAATCTCAAGTTCGGAGAAATGGGTGTTCAGCGCCCTGCTACTGTCAATGCCGAAGGTGGTTGCTGCGGAGTGATTCCAGAGCGTGACCAGCCCTTCTCTGTTTACACCGATCAGGATTGACGGAATGGCAGCCAGTAGTTGCTGGTTAAATTCATGTTCGTGGCGGAGTTCCTCTTTTGCCCTCTCCTTTTCGGTGATATCCCTGAGGATTCCGACAAAACGGACTTTGTTTTCAAACCTAGCTTCAGTAACACGAATCTCCATTGGAAAGGTGCTGTCATCCTTACGTTTTCCTTCCAGCTTCCGTTCCATACTCAGGGCGCTTCTGTTTTCCGGTAGCATGTAACGTGTCAAATGGTTGTCGTGCTGCCGAGCATATGATTCCGGCATCAGTATGTTGATGTTTTTCCCCCGAATTTCATCAGCCTTATACCCGAAGATCTCTTCGGCTGCCGAATTAAAAGAGTGGATTTTTCCCTTTTCATCGATAGTGATGATTGCATCGGGAGCTGCATTCATGAGCAATTCATTCCATGACAGGCTGTCTATCAATTTTAATTGCTGCAGATCCAGTTTTTCCAGAACGGCATTAAAATCATTGGCGAGATCGGCGATCTCACCGCCAAACCCGAAATCGGGAATTTTTCTGGCTTCATCGCTGGAGATGGCCGATGCGGCCTTTGCCAGTGTACGGATAGGCGAGACAAGTACATGAATAAACCAGCGTGCCAGAAGAGCTGCCAGCAGGATGAGCAGCAGGATGAGCCACATGGTCTGTGAGATGGTCGATGCGGCCTGGGCAGCGATTGTCTCGTGGGGGATGACCCGGATCATAAGTATGTCGTTGGCGGTTGTATGGGGGTCAAAACGTGTTCGAATGGCTGCAACACCAATATCACCGTTGAGATATGTATAGATATTATTTTTACTGCCCAGTGAGCGTCTGCTGATCAACTCTTCCAGTTCGGGGTAGTCATGCTGGAAACGATAGCGGCGGTTAAATTCGAAACCGAACACCTTTTTTCTGTCCGGATGGACCAGATAGTCGCCATCGACATTGGTGACATAATCACGGCCATGTTCACTGGAGTCGGATATCCAGTTCAGGATGTCACCAAAGTCCATATTGCCGACAATAATGGCTGAGGTCTTGCCTGTGGCATCCTGTAGCGGCATGGCTGCGCGGACAACCGGCCTGTGGGGTGTCTCCACTTTTCCATCTTCACGGTTGAGTTCAATGGGAGAGATGTAGATTTCACCGGCACGGAGATGGCTGGCAGCCTTGAAATAGGGGGTATCACCTTTCTGCTGCAGATGCTTTTCATCGGCAATATTGATGCTTCCATCAAGCATACGGGTAATCCTGACCACTTCATGTCCGCCATCGGCAACGCTGATAATGCGCAGTTGATGGTAGCGCCTTTTGCTTTTGATCATGGCAACAAATTCATTGGTGACCTGAAGGCGAAGCTGTTCAGGATCGGCTGAAGGATCGCCAAGCCGGCTGGCCAGCTCTTTCACCGGCCCGGATATGGAGAGGTAGCGGATATCATCGGCAAGTGACTGGAAAATACCAGTTACCCGTGCCGATTTCTGTTTGAGTTCATTGCCATATTCGTCAAGCCTGACAACCATCATGGTATTCAGTATCTCATGCCGGGCGATCAGGAAAATGGAGACAGCAGAGATGATGCTCAGCGCGAAAAGCAGCCAGGTCTTGTATCCGATGCTCTTGCTTCTGAGCCACGTGGAAACCATGTGGTCAGGCAGACTCTGAGTATTGACAGGAGTGTGTCCCCCGGCCTGAGGGCAGGCGGTACGGCGAGGCGGGAGAGAGCCCCGCTCCGGAAGTTTCTGTCGGCAATGGTTCTTGCTTTGGTATAAGCATGACACCTCTCTTTCATCAAGTAGAGACTCTCTCTATCGCTATGCCGAGTGAAAACTTGAGTGAAAGAGTATGGATCTTTTTTTGTGCTACTTCAGAGAGGCAGCTTCGGGTTTGGCAAACGTCAATCTTTTGAAGCCTCTTCCAGCAGCTTCCGGATTTGCTGATGTAGTTTTTTGCGGCCGATCAGCAGGCGGAAATGGCCACCGCCATGTTGATGCCACAGATGTGCGGCCCGGATGCCGGCCAGCAGCAGGGCGCGGACCCTGTTGGTGTTGACGCTCTGTTTCAGGTGTTCCGGCTTTCCACGCACAATGATGCTGGGTCTCAGTGTGCTGATGGTGTTGCCATAGAGGTCGGCAATACCGCCGATGACGCTTTCGTGCGTCTGGCTGCCGAAGTAATCGGATTGCTTTTTGATCCGCTGCATGCCTTCACCAATGGCGGCAAGCATGGCTCTGTTTTTTGCCAGTCTCTTCTCCAGCGCCATCAGTCCGGCCGCATAGGAGAGGATAGGCTTTGCCTGCTCAAGGTGGCTGCCGGCCAGCAGTCTGGCAGAGAGGTGGAGTCCTGCCCGCAGCGGATAAATACCGCCATAGATTGTGCCGACATGGTCGCTGTTTTCAGCAAACAGGCTGCGGATCATGGTGTCGAAGTCCTCGGTATCGCAGATGCCCTTTCTGGCAATGCTTTCAACCAGTGATGCCGCCTGTACGATGGCTGCAAGTGCAACAGCTCGGTTGGCTTGTGCTGTCGCCTGATTTGCGTGAATGTGTGTTCTGTCGGACATGGTGGTATTCTGTACAGCCCGGAAAAGGGCGTCCATTCCCTTTTCCTTAATAGTTGAGTAAAAGCGTGGTTTTGTTCAGATTCACAAAATCAAACTTCAAATATTTGATTTTGGCAGCTTGTCCATGCCCTGCATGAATGCTCTCATTTGCAGTTCTTTCATTGCGTTGCTGTAATACCCCTGTTTCAAGTCCGGGAGTGAATATTGGCGAACCTGTTTGAATATGTGCGTGATGCCTTCCTCACCACCGATGTGGATGCGAAGCTGAAGAAGACGCGGGATACAGCGGCTGCATTTCGTGCCGGCAGCCTTTCGATGGATACATTCGGCAAGCCGGTGGCTGTAGATGCTCCCGGCAGGCCAGGGCGTCCGATACTTGTCCGGGCCAAACATGTGCCCAGGCGCGGATTTGGTACACGGGAGGGCAGGGCGGTGATGATGCATGCCATCGCCCATATCGAGTTTAATGCCATCAATCTGGCACTGGATGCGGTACAGCGCTTTGATTCGATGCCGGAGCGGTTCTATACCGACTGGCTGAAAGTGGCTGAAGAGGAGGCTTATCATTTTGAGCTGATCCGCGCCCATATGCGGCATATGGGTGCCGATTATGGCGATTATGATGCCCATAACGGCCTGTGGGAGATGTGTGAAAGAACCGCCCATGATGTGTTGATCCGTATGGCGCTGGTGCCGCGTGTGCTGGAGGCGCGCGGTCTGGATGTGACTCCCGGCATCCAGAAGAAGCTTGCGCAGGTGGGCGATCACAATGCAGTGAGCCTGCTCGATATTATTCTTCGGGACGAAATCGGGCACGTGGAGATCGGCAACCGCTGGTTCCACTACTGCTGCAAAGAGCGGGGCCTGAAAACCGATGAGACCTTCTTCAAACTGCTGGATGAGTACTATCCGAAAGGGTTGACCGGGCCGTTTAATCTCGGAGCCCGCAAACAGGCCGGTTTTTCAAAACAGGAGATGGAGATGTTGACATGCAGTTGACTGAAATTGATGTCAAAGCGGTGTCAAACGCTAATCCAGCAACTCCAGCACCCGATCCAGGCCGCCATTGTTGATGGCGTAAGGGGCCGCTGCCTGCACCTTCGGTTTGGCATGGAAGGCGATGCCCATAGCCGCTTCTCCGATCATTGGAAGATCATTGGCGCCATCACCGATAGCGACCGTCTGTGACATCGGAATGCTGAAAATTTCAGCCTGCTCCAGCAGGGCGTGGCGTTTGACCTCGGCGTCGACAATACTGCCCAGCACACTGCCGGTGAGCTTGCCGTTGTGAATCTCAAGCGTGTTGGCGCGGGTATAGTCCAGCCCCAGCCGCGCTTTGAATTTGTCGGTAAAATAGGTGAAGCCGCCGGATACCAGCCCCACCTTCCAGCCGTTTGACTGCACGGTTTTGATTAGCTTCTCCGCGCCTTCGGTCAGCCTGATGCGCTCTTCATAGACACGCTCCAGCACCGAGGCATCCAGCCCCGCCAGCAGTTGCACCCGCTCGGTCAGCGATTCGGCGAAATCGAGCTCGCCGCGCATCGCCCGCTCGGTGATGACCGAAATTTCATCTTTCAGCCCCAGAAAATCGGCGATTTCATCAATGCATTCACATTGAATCAGTGTGGAATCCATGTCCATGAAGAGCAATCCGGGCGCTTGCAGGGTAGGGCGGTTCGTGTTCATGCGCGGGAAGCTAGCCTGATGACGGGCGCTTGCCAAAACCTGAGGGGGAGAAAACCACAGGGGTACGGAGGGCACAGAGAAGTTGCGTTATCCCTTTACAAAACGGAGAGAGCATCCATGCCCCCGAATTTCTGAGAGGCTAATGACCAAGCTGTGCCGTGTGAACGAAGCACAGCGTAGTGAACGTCCGAACGAGTGTATTGTTAGTGCTTGTTATGTTTGAAACCACGAATAATCCAGCCAATTGACCAACCAAGTAGGTAAAGGCAAATGGAGGGTATTGCCCACCATAGTACAGATTGAAAATAATGATCTCTTTGTTTTCCCGGTAGTAGTTCTATTTCATTATTAAATTTATTGTTGATTTCTGAAACTACACGTGAAAAAACTTTTTGATTTTCAGATGGAGATTGAGCCACATTTTTAAGCCAGCTTATTATTTCTGGATTGGTTTTATCTCTAAATAAAGCTTCGCGTGCTCTATAAGATGTAACCTCTTTGCCTTCTTTCTCGGTAATTTTTTCAGCAATAGCATCTGTTGCTTGATTAATCCATTGCCATTCTATACCGGATGCTGTTGGGCGTGTTGCAAACGCAACAAATGCTACCGCTATTCCGTAAAAAATGACGGTAACAATCCAGAGTCTGTGCCACCCACTTAATTTCATTATTACCCCTTGAGCACTAGCGCTTCGCGTAACCGGCGGCTAAAAGTATAGTGAGCGAAAGCGAACGATGCTTTTAGCCGTCCGAGTTGACGCGATTGTTATAAATCTACGGCTTTCTTCCATGAGCCTGTAGCCGATTGTGTATGTATTCTTCAATTTCCTTATACAATGGCTCAGTTTTTTCTTTGATTTTCTTCCACCCCTCATTTTGCATCTTCCAATCCTTGGCTTCACGTCCAACCTCTTTTGACACGATCGCTGACCAAAGAGTATCTGATATTTTAGATAACTTATCCTTCAGTTCCGCTTCAAGAAAAATACCATTTCTAGCAACATATCTTTGCAGATCACCGAATGCTTGTTTAACCTTATGTAGCCTATGCCAAAATAATATATCTCTATATGTATCAGCTTTGTTATATGAGTTTTTTACTTCCTCTTTTTGCGACTCGGTAAAATCTGTTCCCTTAAGAAACTCATTTAGCTGTTTTTCAGTCATTCGATCTACATCAGCATATGTCTGCATGGGAGATACCAGCCAAGAAATTAAACCATGTGCTTCATCTAATTTTTTCCATGCTGCTGGTAACACCTCAAACTCTTTTTCCTGTAATTTAATTGCACCGCTTAATAGTGAGTCTATTTCGACTTTAAGCCGTTGAAGTTCCAATGCCTGATCATGTCGCATTTGCTCCATACGCTCTGAGAACTTGTTTTCTATCCAAGATTTGCCTAAAAACTGAAATATAAGATAAGCAATTGCGGCAGCACCGCCCCCATATGCAATCATTTCACCAAATAATCTGAATAACGTGTCTAATTCCATTGTGATTTATAACTAACTGAATATGAGTAATTGGTTTTCCTCATATCTGGCTCCTGCAGGCGAATGGTTTTTCCTCTTTATCGCATATTGAATGTAAAAAAGAGAAACGGGAGAGGTGGCGGCTGAAACAAACGCGGCATCCCCTCCGGCAAGGGGTATTATTGCCTCAGGCGCAGGCATGCGTCAATCCCGTAAAAAGAGTGTGTGCAAAACTTATGGAGATGGCAGCAACTCGTCGAGAAAGGCAATGCAGGCTTTCAGTCGTTCCCGTTTGTTATCGGATTGATGCAGCAGCGTCAGGTTGCCATCCGGTGACAGGCGGTAGGCATGCGGCTCCTGCTGGACGCGCAGCAGCAGGGCAGCCGGATCAATCGGGGATTTTTCAGTGAAGGTGATGCGGATGCCGCTATCCGAGGAGTCCAGCCTGGAGATGAACATCCTGCGCGCCCGCCAGCGAATGCGTGCGGACTCCAGCGCAAACCTGGCCTCATCCGGCATCTTGCCGAAGCGATCTGTCATCTCCTCAAACAGCAGCATTACCTGCTCATCACTCTCCGCCCTGGCGATACGGCGATAGAGGCCAAGCCGTTCGCCCACCTGAGGAATATAATCCGGCGGCAGGATGGCATTGACTCCCATATGCAGGTCAACCGGTTGCTGGGGTATTGTCACCTCTCCTTTGGCCTCGCTTACCGCCTGTGTGAGCATCTCCAGATAGAGATCAAGCCCGATGGCATCAATCTGCCCGCTCTGTTCTGCTCCCAGCAGGTTGCCGGCGCCGCGAATCTCCATGTCCTGCCTTGCCAGCAGAAAACCGGCGCCCAGCTCGGTGTGCTCGGCAATGGCCTGCAGGCGTTCGCGTGCCTCCGTGGTCATCGCTCTTGCATCGGGAGTGAAGAGGTAGGCATAGGCCTGCTGATGGCTGCGCCCGACACGGCCGCGAATCTGGTGCAGCTGGGCAAGGCCGAGCAGGTCGGCGCGCTCAACCAGCAGCGTATTGGCATTGGGAACATCCAGGCCCGACTCGACAATGGTGGTGCAGACAAGGATATGCAGGCGGCCTTCATAAAAGGCCAGCATCTGCCGGTCCAGTTCGGCCGGACTCATCTGTCCGTGGGCAATGCCGATCTCCGCTTCGGGAATCTCCCGGCGCAGACGGTCGGCAATGCGGCCAATGCTCTTCACATGGTTGTGCAGGTAGTAAACCTGACCGCCGCGATAGAGTTCGCGCCGGATCGCTTCATTGGCAAGGTGCGGGTCAAAGCTGCTTACCATGGTGCGGATCGCTTCACGCTCAGCCGGCGGCGTGCTGATAATGGAGACGGCGCGCAGGCCGGAGAGGGTCTGGTGCAGGGTGCGCGGAATCGGCGTGGCGGTCAGGGTCAGCAGATCGACGTTTGCATGCAGCGATTTCAGCCTCTCCTTATGCTTCACACCAAATCGTTGCTCCTCATCGACAATAACGAGGCCAAGATCGGCGAACCTGAACTGATCGGATAGCAGACGATGGGTGCCGACAATGATGCGTGTTTCACCGGACTTCAGTTCCCGTGCGATGCGCTCGCTCTCCTTCTTGCCCTGTAATCTTGAAAGCAGTTCGATTTTCAGGCCCGTACCGCTGAAACGCTCCGTGAAGCTGTTGTAGTGCTGATTGGCCAGCACTGTCGTCGGGGCAAGGATGGCCACCTGTCTGCCGGACTCAGCCACAATAAATGCCGCCCGCATGGCCACCTCTGTCTTGCCGAAGCCGACATCGCCGCAGATGACGCGGTCCATCGGTTTCTCACGTGCCAGGTCGGCGAGAATCTGGTCAATGGTGCTGATCTGGTCATCGGTCTCTTCAAAAGGAAAGCGGGCAGCAAACTCCTCATAGGCGTCTTTGAGCATGCCTTCCAGATGGTAGGGCTCCCGTCTGCTCCTGGAGCGCATGGCATCAACATCAATCAGTTCATGCGCCATTGCCATCAGATCCCGTTTGACGCGCTCGCGGGTGCGTTTCCACCTCTCCGAACCGAGCCTGTTCAGTGCCGGCGTCTCATCGCCGGTATAGCGGTGCAGCCTGTCGAGCTCTTCGACCGGAAGATAGATGCTGGCATCACCGGCATATTCAATGTGCAGGAAGTCGGCCATGGCATCGCCGGAATCCATGCTGGTCAGCCCTTTGTAGCGGCCGATACCATGATCCTCGTGAACCACCGGATCGCCCGGTTTCAGCTCCTGCAGACTGGAGAAGAGATCAGCGCGGATGGCTGCCGGACTTTTGCCGCGCTTTCTCGGCAGCCGCTGGCCGAGCAGTTCCTGTCCGGTAAGGATCAGGATGTGCTGATCGTTTAGTGCAACGCCATGTTCAAGAAAGCCGATGGCCGTACTGACCGGCCTGTCCGGCATATCATGCAGACCGGAGCAGCGGGGAATCTCTGTGGTGATTTCAGCGAGACTCCCGCACATGCGTTCCTGCTGCCCTGGCCCGTGAGCCACCAGAAGAATGCGCCAGCCGTTCCGGATATGTTCGGCCAGGTGGTCGCGCATGGCATGCAGCGGCTGCGGTTGCTGCCGGAACTGCTGCAAACAGGGGGGCGGGGCGAGACTCTCTGCCCGTTCAGCCGGAGTGGCTACAATCGCGGTCTCTGTCGCATACAGCTCCTGCGGGCTGATGACCGGTTCGGCACTGCTTCTGACCATCTCAAACTGGGCGCGCACCTGTTCGGCAAAGGCGATACGCCTCTCTTCAATATCCGTTGTGCTGACAAGCGTGACGTTTTCAGGAAGAAAATCGGCAAGACGCGCTGTTTTGGCATAGGCAAGCGGCAGCAGCGATTCAATACCGGGGTGCGGACGCCCGGCCTGTGCCGCTATCAGCATCGGATGTTTGCGCAGTTGCGGGAAGCGGGCACGAAAGGCGGCGGTAAATGTTTCACGGCCAGTCTGATCGAGAATGACTTCGCGTACAGGCACAGAGGTAAAGTGATCAAGATGTTCGCCGGAGCGCTGACTATCAACATCAAAGCGCCGGATGGATTCGATCTCATCACCAAACAGGTCAATCCGCAGCGGCGTCTCCTCGGTTGCCGGCCAGATATCCAGCAGCCCGCCGCGGACGGCAAATTCACCGGCAGCCAGCACCCGTTCGGCCGGTTGCATGCCGGCTTCGGTCAACCGGCTTTTAAGCAGGGCGACATCCAGTCTCTGGCCGATCTTCAGATTCCAGACATGGGCGGCGATACTTTCCGGCGGCGCGATGCGCTGCAGCCATGCAGGCAGCGCCGTCAGGAGAAGCCCCCTGGGGCAGGGCGTATTAAGAAGCCTGCTCAGGGTCGAGAAGCGTTCACCGACAATGGCGTGGTGCGGTGACACCCGGTCATAGGGAAGCACCTCCCAGGCCGGATAACGCCATAATAGATCTGGCCTATCCTGAAGGAAAAAGGCGAGCTCTTCGGAGAGGGCCCGATAGCTGCGAAGATCCGGGCAGATATAGACACTAAGGGGGGCGGAGGGGCGGTCGGCACGGGCCATTTCGGCCAGTTGCAGCGCCAGTCCGCTATATAGTGCGGGTTGAGGTGAAGTTTCTGGTTTGGCTACGATATTCATCGGGCGAGGCATTCTGCCGGAAGAGGAAATGATCCTCCACCAGAGGATGTGCGATCATCTAAAATAATTATGCGGGTTTGCCGAAAGCCGGATAAAGATGGAGTGGTGCGTGTGAAATATTTTACCGGAGTTAATGTGTGACGGCCATAACATGGCGGCCTGCTGGAGGTTGCCGTGCGAGAAGATGAGTCGTGTTATTTTGTGAAGGAGGACTTTCCCGGTGCTGATGAAGTCCGTGCTGAGAGAGGGGCGTTTTTACTGATGGAAGGCGATTCGTCCGATCAGGGAGGCTATCTGCTGCTTGAAGGAGAAGTTGAAGTGTTTGTCGCTGATGTGGATGGCGGAGAAACACTGTTGTTTACGCTGGGACCCGGTCAGTTGATTGGAGAAATGGGGCTGATGGGGGTTGAAGAGCGTATGGCATGTGTGCGTTGTCTGACACCTGTCCGTTTGTTGCGGCTTTCACAACAGCTTTGGAAGCAGAAAATGCAGAGTGAGGCTTTCCTGAGAAAACTTCTGGACTCGATGGTTCTTCGTTTTTCAGCAACCCAGAGCGTCGTACAGCGTCTCGGCCAGTCTCAGGCGCTACATCGTCTTGGCGTCTATATGCTTGGCCGCAGTGAATGGGCGGATGCTCAGGGCGATATGGTCAGTATTGAGTTGCCAACCCATGCCAATCTGGCGCGAATGCTCAACTGTACCCGCGAGCATGTGACCAAGTTGATGAAACGCTTTACCCAGGCCGGCGCTGTTACTGCAAGTGGCGATGGTCGGATGGTTAAGCTGTCGAGATCGAAAATATCCGCTCTTCTGACTTTGAACAAGGGCGCTTCCCGTTAAACGCAGGATTTCCTAATCTTTCCCATGTATATCAAGGGAGCAGAACTTATGCCGATAAAAGAAGAGCTGAAGCTACTTTCCAAACATGTGATGGACGCATTCATGCAGTGTGGAAGGAAAGCAACCTATCATGCCGGTGAATGGCTTCCTGATGCTGCTTCCGGGTTTATCGGCATGCGGCTTATCAAGGATGGCGCGGTTTCGGTATTTGCAATACA
Organism: uncultured Zetaproteobacteria bacterium; assembly: GCA_964559845.1. Lineage (GTDB taxonomy): Bacteria > Pseudomonadota > Zetaproteobacteria > Mariprofundales > Mariprofundaceae > WSZY01. Next base: position 36,585 of record CAZLJF010000010.1, read on the forward strand.
GAATGGAGAGAAAGTTGAGCTGTGCCGCAGTGGCAAAGATGAGTTTCTCGGTGTTCGTAGTATGTTTAGTCCGGAGAGCCAGCCCGTTATTGCCTGGCGTGCCGAAGGCGAGGTGGCTTGCCTGGAATTTGAGCAGGACGATATTTTGCCGTTGCTTCAGGGAGTGGACGGATTTGAATTACGGCATCTTCTGGAGAAGGCGGCCCGGGAACGGGACTATGATGTGTTGATGACATTGCATCCGCTTTTCCGCTGTTTGCCGCGCCGGGAGCGGAAAAAACTGCTGGCTGCGGCACATCCGATAGCGTTGCTTCCTGATGAGGCACTGCTCCGGCAGAATATTGAAAATGATGCGCTTTATCTTATTTCGCGCGGCTGTGTCGAGGTAAGCAGGGACGGAGAGTTCCTTGCCCGTCGGGAGACGGGTGATGTTATCGGGGAGATCTCCGTGTTCGGAGCTTCCGAAATGGCAACGGCCGATGTGATTTCCTGCGGGTGGTGTGAAGTGCTTGTTTTTCCGGGAACTCTTGTTCGGGATTATTGCCGAGCCCATGCAGAGTTTGAGCAGGAACTGATGCAGTTGCAGGCAGATATCAGGGCATAGATCTGGCCGGCGGCATGCCGTCTGCAGGGTAAGTGCCATGATGGTGTCATTTTCTCTCTGCTCATAAAATCAAGTGCTGTGCGCATAGCTTTGGCGGCTTGTCCATGATCTGTAAGGGAGTTCTGACTTTTCCGGAGCTTCCCTAATAGCGTTAAAACGCTGATTTTTTTCAAATTGTTGTTTAGGCTTGCGTTGTATTCCGAATGAGGAGGGGCTAACAGCGTGCAATCCCCAGACGACAAAACCGATCAACTCGGCTTTCAGGAGGCTCTGGAGCTGGCCCGGGAGAATTCGCCTGTTTTGTCAGAAAAGCTTGCCGGCCTGCATTGTGCAGAACTTTCTGAATTGCTGCTTGCCTGTCGTGATGACCATCAGCGTCAGATGCTGATCCCGTTTATTCCCGAGAATCTTCTGGGTGATACGTTGCTGGAACTGCCGGAAGGGATGCAGGAGGGCCTGCTTGCCAAGTTTGCCCCCAGTGCGATCGGTGAAGTGGTCGAACATCTGGAGTCGGATGAAGCCACCGATATTTTGCAGGCGGTTGACAAAGAGATCGCCGATGAGGTGATTGAGCGTCTCCACCCTGAAGAGCGGCGTGAAATCGAGCCACTGATGGCGCATGATGAGGAGTCTGCCGGCGGCTTGATGCAGGCGGAGCTGTTCAAGGTTCGTAGTGACTGGAAGGTTGAAAAAGTTCTCAATGTACTTCGTCGCTGGGGTGAAGAGATTGAAAATCTCAATTATGTCTATGTTGTTGATTCTGATGACCGGCTGATCGGTGTTGTGTCACTGCATGCGCTTCTCTTTTGTGAAGTTGAAACACAAATTCTTGATGTGGCCGATGCCTCTTTTCCGAGAGCCATGGCAGGGCAGGACCAGGAAGAGGTTGCACGTATTTTTGAAAAATATGATGTGCTGGCCCTTCCCGTTGTTGATGAGAATGGCGTGCTGATCGGACGCATTACCGCAGACGATATTCTTGATGTGGTTCAGGAAGAGGCAACGGAAGATATGTATCGTCTGGCAGCCCTGTCAGATCAGGATGATCTTTCGGAGCCTGTTGCGATTACAGCCTGGCGCCGGGGCGTCTGGCTGGCGGTGAATCTCTGTACAGCTATCCTGGCATCGGCTGTGATTGCCCAGTTTGAGGCAACCATTGCCCAGATTGTTGCACTGGCTATTCTGATGCCGATTGTTGCCAGCATGGGCGGCATCGCCGGAACCCAGACGCTGACGATTATTGTGCGTGGTATCGCACTGGGGCGTGTAACTTTTGCAAATGCCAGGCGGGCGCTGCTTAAAGAAGCCTCCGTGGCAGTGGTGACAGGCCTGAGTTTTGCCATATTAATGGGGGTTGTGGCCTCGCTCTGGTTTCCACAACTTGGCGCCAAACTCGGTATCGTGATTGCACTGGCCATGCTGATTAATCTCTGTGCTGCCGGCCTTGCCGGCGCCCTGATTCCACTGACGCTGCAGCGGATCAATATTGATCCGGCGCTGGCATCCGGAACTATCCTGACCACAGTAACGGATGTGGTTGGTTTTTTGTCATTTCTGGGTCTGGCAACTATTTTTCTTCTGTAAATCGAAAAAATAAAGAAACCGGGTAAAAAAGCGCGATCTGTAGTATCTCTGAGTGTAAAAATCCGATTGCTTCGTTTGCAATCCGGGCTAGCCTGCGCCTTATAGTTCAAGGAGATGTTCATGTCGGATCTGCAACACCACCGTTTGATTATTTTGGGCTCGGGGCCTGCCGGTTATACGGCGGCGATTTATGCTGCACGCGCCAATCTGAATCCTGTTGTCATTCAGGGCATTCAGCCCGGCGGCCAGCTGACCACAACCACCGATGTGGATAACTATCCCGGCTATAAGGACGGGGTGCAGGGGCCTGAGATGATGGCTGATTTTCAGGCCCAGGCCGAGCGTTTTGGCACGGAAATCATCTGGGATCATATCAATGAGGTGGATTTCTCCTCCCGGCCCTACCGCCTGAAGGGCGACGAGGGCGAATACAGCTGTGATGCGCTGATTATTTCGACAGGTGCATCTGCCAAATATCTCGGCCTGCCATCCGAGGAGGCCTTCTCCGGTCGCGGTGTTTCGGCATGTGCGACCTGTGACGGTTTCTTCTATCGTGATCAGGAGGTGGCCGTAATTGGCGGCGGTGATACGGCTGTTGAAGAGGCTCTCTATCTCTCCCATATCTGTAAGAAGGTAACGCTGGTTCACCGGAGGGATGAGTTGCGTGCTGAAAAGATTATGCAGAAGAAGCTGTTTGCGGCTGAAAATGTTGAGATTGTGTGGAACAGCGTGCTGGATGAGGTGCTGGGTGATGACAGTGGTGTGACCGGCATACGTCTGAAGTCCACCATTGATGATTCAACAAGAGAGCTGGATGTGCATGGGGTTTTCATTGCCATTGGTCATAAACCGAACACCGATTTCCTTGGCGATGCCATTGAGAAGGATGAGTCCGGCTATATCATTACCAAAGGCAAAGGAACCGAGACTTCCGTCGAAGGCGTGTTTGCCGCAGGAGATGTGGCTGATCCCGTTTACCGTCAGGCGGTCACCTCTGCAGGATCCGGCTGCATGGCTGCACTGGATGCCGAGCGCTGGTTGTCTATCCAGGAGTAGACTGGTGTTTCGGACGGAGCAATAGGGCCTAACTCAGGGCTGCAACCCGGTTGCGTCCCGAATGAGGCTATCCGGCGTTGCTCGTCGGTCATTCGGAACCACCAATCTCCCACCTCGCGCCTTGATTAATCTCATTCGGGGCAGCACCGCCAACACCGCAATTAGTAATGTTAACAGGCCCTAAACATTAAATCGGAAATGCATGATATCGCCATCCCTGACGATATAATCCTTGCCTTCCAGGCGCATCTTGCCTGCCTCCTTGGCTCTGGCTTCGCCACCGAACTCCACGAAATCACTGTAGGAGATGGTTTCTGCCCGGATAAAGCCTTTTTCGAAGTCGGTATGGATGACGCCGGCAGCTTGAGGGGCTGTATCACCTTTGTGGATCGTCCAGGCACGCACCTCCTTGACACCGGCTGTGAAATAGGTGATCAGATCCAGCAATGCATAGGCTTCACGGATAACGGTATTCAGTCCCGGCTCGGAGAGGCCGAGATCCGCCAGGAACTCGGCCCTGGACTCCTCATCCATCTCAACCAGTTCCGATTCGATCTGGGCGGAGACCACAGCAACACGTGCATCTTCACCGGCAGCATATTCACGTACCTGGTCAACAAATATGTTGCCATCCGGCAGTGAACCATCATCGACATTGGCAACATAGAGTACCGGCTTGCCGGTAAGCAGGCATAGCTCCCTGATCTGTTCCTGCTCATCCTCAGAGAGACCCTGACGCCGGACGGTAATGCCATCTTCCAGTTTTGACAGGATGTTTGTAAAGAGTTCCAGCTGTGCCTTTGCATCCTTATCGCCTGTACGGGCAAGTTTCTCTACACGGAGCACTGATTTCTGGAGCGTCTCCATATCCTTGAGCATCAGCTCGGTATCAATTGTTTCGATATCGGAGAGCGGATGAACCTTTCCGGATACATGCGTAACATTGTCATCTTCAAAACAGCGCACGACATGGGCGATGGCGGCGCATTCACGGATATTGGCCAGAAACTTGTTTCCAAGCCCTTCGCCACTGGCGGCTCCGGCAACAAGACCTGCAATATCGACAAACTCGACAACAGCGGCCTGCACCGCCTGCGGCTTGACGATATCGATCAATGCCTGCATGCGATCATCGGGAACAGGCACAATGCCGACATTGGGATCAATCGTACAGAATGGGTAGTTGGCAGCTTCCGCGCCACCACCGTTCAGGGCATTAAAGAGTGTGGATTTTCCCACGTTGGGAAGCCCGACGATTCCGATACTAAGTGCCATATATCACCTCTTCTTTGTGACTCTGTGGTTCAATTTTTTCCCTGTACTCTCTGTAATGCCAGATGAATGCGATTGGCGGCCTTGTCCGCCTCACCATGCAGTATGGCTTCTATTTCCGGCAACAGCATGTCAAACAGAGTGTTCTCCATGGCGCGCTCGGCTTCCGATGCCTTGCCCAGAACCCATGGCGATATTTCACCGAATTCCGGTCTGCCGATACCGATTCGGATGCGGGTGTAGTTTGTGCCATCAAGGTGCTGGTTCAGCGATTTCAGGCCGTTATGCCCGCCATGACCGCCACCCTTTCTGATGCGAAGTTTTCCGGCCGGAAGATCAAGATCATCATAGATCACGAAGATATCTGAGGTGGCCACCTGATAGTAGCGGGCCAGCTGTCCGACGGATTCTCCGCTGTGATTCATAAAGGTTTGCGGTTTAACGAGCATGACCTTTTTACCGGAGAGTTCCCAGCTGCAACTCTCGGTACGAAAACGAGGGGCTGCGGCAAAGCGCAGCCCCTCACGATTGGCTAAGGCGTCGAGAAACCGGAAGCCGGTATTATGACGCGTATCCTGGTATCTGTCGCCGGGATTGCCGAGCCCAACCAGAAGTTGCACAGGCTCTACTCTTTGGAAGCCTCTGTGGTGCCTTCACCGGCTTCAGCAGCCTCCTCAGCAACTTCTGCGGCAGCTTCGGCCTTCTTCGGTGCAGCCATGTTGATGACGGTGAAGTTGACTTCATGTGTAACTTCAGTGCCTTCGGGAAGGGCAATGTCATCAATGTGAATGGTGTCACCAATTTCCAGATTTGAGCAGTCAACCTCGATGTGCTCCGGAATCGCGTCTGCACGGGAAGTTACCTCCAGTGTATGACGGACAATATCAAGCAGACCACCTGCAACGGCACCCGGGCATTTTTCATGGTTAATGGCAACCACAGGCACTTCCACAGTCACGCTGTCAGAAGAGCTGACGCGGAAGAAGTCCAGATGCCTGGCTGTGTCATAGATTGGGTCCCACTGTACATCTTTTAGCAATACAGTGTTTTTGCCGCGGGAACCCTTCACCTTGATTTCTATCATGGAGGTGAAGAAGTGCTCATCATTCAACAGTTTTGAAGTAGTGTTATGGTTCAAAACAATTGGCAGGTCAGGTTTATCACCACCATAAATAATGGCAGGAAGTTTGCCTGCACGACGCAGGCGGCGGGTCTCGGCTTTGCCGGTTTTTTCGCGGAGTTCCGCTTCAAGTACAAAATCAGTCATAACAATACTCCATATAAAATGATCCGACGGGTCTGCCCGTGACGGATATTCAGGCGGTTTCTGCCCGAAGGCGGCGCACTCTATGGATTTTTTGTTGATTTGGAAGAGTTCGCTGTGGCCGGGTGCATATCTGCTTACAATCCGGAAGTTTTTCCGTAAAGCAAAGGCGGTGGAATGATATCACGCTGTCGTGGCAGAGCCGGCTTAAAGAGAGTGCGTCAGAATTGCCCGGAATATGGGCGTGAAGGTTCACTCCATCTGTGTGACGGTTATTCGTAGAGGCTGCTGATGGAGCGGGCATCATAGATGCGTTTAATCGCTTCACCCATCAGCGGGCCAATGCTGATGACACGGACCTTACCGGTATCAAGAATGGCCTGTGGCTGACGAATGCTGTCTGTCACCACCAGTTCATGAATATTCGATTCGGCAATGCGCTCGGCGGCCGGGCCGGAGAGGACACCGTGGGTTGCATAAGCGGTGACTTTTGTGGCTCCCTTTTCCAGCAGGGCGTCAACGGCACCGCAAAGTGTGCCGGCAGTATCCACCATATCATCGACAAGAATGCAGTGTTTGCCCTCAATATCACCAATAATATTCATGACCTTGGCAACATTCGGTGCAGGACGGCGTTTATCGACAATGGCCATGTCCGCATGCAGTTTGTTCGCCATGGCACGGGCCCGAACAACGCCGCCGACATCCGGTGAAACAATGACGGTGTCATCAAGATCGTTTCTTCCAGCCACATCCTTGGCAAACAGCGGCCCTGCATAGATATTGTCCACCGGGATATTGAAGAAGCCCTGAATCTGGCCGGCATGCAGATCCATGGTGAGTACACGGGTTGCGCCTGCTGTAGTCAGCATGTCGGCAACCAGTTTGGCCGAGATCGGCGTGCGTCCGGCGCTTTTGCGATCCTGGCGGGCATAACCGAAGTAGGGGATGACTGCGCAGATATAGCGTGCAGAGGCCCGCTTTGCAGCATCAATGGCAATGAGCAACTCCATGAGATTGTCATTGGCCGGAGCTGATGTGCTCTGGATAAAGAAGACGTCGTGACCACGAATAGTCTCCTGAAACTGCAGGAAGATTTCGCCATCTGAGAACCTTTGGATGTAGATCTTGCCCGGCGGGACAGCGACCTGGTCACAGATACTGTGTGCAAGTTCCGGATTGGCAGTACCGGAGAAGAGTCGAAGGCGTCTTTCAATCATGCCCGGTTGCTCCTGAGTGGCGGTTTTCAAACTCGAACCTTGCCGGAAATGGCCAGCAATTCCAATTGCCTTGATAAACTGGCTGGGGCGGCAGGATTCGAACCTGCGCATGACGGGATCAAAACCCGCTGCCTTACCGCTTGGCTACGCCCCAATTTTTATACTCTGCAGTGGATGCTTCTTCAGCAGCTTTCCAACATGTATCCAGTTGGCCAGCTTTCGATCCAGCAGCATGCAGGCTGTATCCTCCGCCTGCTGTTTGCCTGTAAACAGGGCTACACATGTCGATCCGCTTCCACTCATCCACGCCATGTCTGAAACATTTCGCATCTCTCGCAGAAGTTCATTCACATCAGTGGAGAGGGCGCATGCACAGGCTTCAAGATCATTGTTGCCCAGGACGGCTTCCGAGTCGGCGCGGATGGTATCGACGCCATTATGACGGGTCAATGCAGCAGCGCCTCCTGTCTGCTGATCATAGTGGTTGAACACCTGTGCTGTGGAGAGTCCGGTGCCGGGATGGGCCAGTAACAGGTGACCTTGCGGCAGGTTTCCGGGATAGGCTGAGAGCTGTTCGCCTATACCGCTCGCCAGACTTGCCCGTCCAAACAGGAAGCAGGGGATATCGGCGCCGAAAGGCGTGGCAAAGGTGATCAATGCTTCCGTAGAAAGATCCAGATGCCAATATCTGTTGGCAACCATCAGGGCGGTTGCGGCATCGGATGAGCCACCGCCAAGACCTGCCTGGTCGGGCAGCCGTTTCCGGATATGAACCGATAGCCCTCCGGACAGGCCGTGTTGTTGGCGCAGGGCATCCAGCACCTTGTAAACCAGATTGTTCTCTCCACTTAAATGGGGTTTGGAGCATGTTACAGTTAATTCGTCTGCAGGGGTGATGATGAGATCATCCGCAATATCAACATAGGCAAAACTGGTGTCCAGTTCATGGTAGCCGTTTTCCAGTGTGCGGGTTACTTTCAGATGCAGATTGATTTTGGCTGGTGCGGGAAAAGCGTTCATGGTTGAATGATGATGATGGCTGTCCGACCATGGGTGATATCTATCAGTTCCAGCCTGTGGTTTCCAGGCGACCATTTTATGCGCAGGAATATTCCATTGATTTTGCCCTCCCATTCACCTGGCCTTTTCCGAACCAGCATCTCCGGAAGTTGACCGGAGAGAATCGAGGCAAGCTGTTGGGGAGGCAGGATGATGCCATTGCTTATGAGCTCTTCCCTGTGGACGGTTCTCCACTTCTGCTCAGGAGCCTGGTTATCCAGTATCCGGATTGTATCATGATGCCATGAGATCTGAACAATACGGCCGCTGGCTGCATGAGTCAGGCGCACCAATCCTTTTTCAGGCGTGCCGTTCCAGTTGACCATTACCTGCCAACGGCGTGCAGGTTCAATGACAATCAGCCGTCCGGAGAATGCGGTATAGGGGCCAATGACCAGGTCTTCCTTATAGGGTCCGGTTGTGGCACATGCGGTCATCCATAGCGCAGCGATGATTACAGCAATTGCCGATGGCTTCATTCGTCTGCAAGTCCCTCGTCAATTTTCTTTTTGATGAGTTTCGGTTTGCTGTGTTTCAATTGCAGCGCCTTTTCCCAACTGTGGCGTGCTTCGTCCTCTTTTCCGCTCTTCCAGAGGATATCTCCCATATGTTCAAATATGACAGGATCATCGCTGATCTGTTTAATGGCCTTCGTCTGAATTTCGATGGCCCTGTTATAATCACCACGCTGGAAATAGACCCATGCCAGTGAGTCCAGGTAGTAGCCATCATTTGGCTTTTGCTTAAGCGCGCGCTGTATCAGTGCTTCAGCCTCTGCCAGTTTGATACCCTGTTCTGCATAAATATAGCCCAGGAAGTTCAGGGCTTCCGGGTGTTCAGGCTCTGTGGAGAGTAGCCGTTTCAGGCTGTTTTCAACGCCGTCATACTGCCTGAAATGTTCATGGGCGACGGCTCTGTTAAAAAGCAGACGCGAAGAGATTCCAGGCAGATTCAGTGCCGCTTCAGTTTCATCCAGAAGCTGGCGATACTTCTCCTGGCTCAGGTAGATGCTTGATAACAGCATGTAGGCATCTGCAGTATCACTATATTCGGAGAGAATGGCCTTTATGCGTTTTTCAGCAGCATTTATATTTTCAGATGCCAGTTCCAGGCCGGCAAGCCTGAGTTGCGCATCAACATAGGCGCTACTTCCCTTTTTAATCCTGTTATAGAGCTGTTTTGCTTCGTCACGCCTCTCCAGCGCTTCCAGAGAGGCAGCCAGATAGAAACGCGACTGGTCATCAGGAGCGTTTTTCAATGCCTTGCGGAACTGACTGGCGGCATTCTCATAATCTTTCAGCTGAAAATAGAGCAGCCCAAGAGATGACAATGCCTCTGCGGTGCCTCCAGTATCACGTACCAGCCCTTTATAAACGGTGACAGCCTCCAGCATTCGTCCCGACTGCACAAGCAGGCGCCCAAGCGCATTACGTACCCGTATTGCGTCAGGGTACTCCTCGATGTGGTTTCGAAGCAGTTGTTCAGCCCGAGCCCTGTTCTTCTGTTGCAGGGCAATCTGGCTAAGCAGAAGCACAGAAGACTCATTGCCCATATCAAGCTTTTGCATTGCTTCAAGCACTTTGACAGCCTCGTCCAGACGATTTTGACGAATAAGAAGGTCGGCCTGGATCTTTCTCAACTCCACTGTTTCCTGATGGCGAAGGCCTGTTGCAATCGAGAGATAGGCCTCATCCACTCTCTTCATGTTGACCAGGATCGAGATGTGAAGCGTCCTGGCGTTCAGCAGGCCGGGCTGGCGCGACAGCAGGGTGGAAAGCAGCTCCAGTGCCCTCTCCGGCTCCCCTGACATGGCCAGGGCACGGGCGCGCAGAATATGCGGCTCCGCCTCTTCCGGATTTGTGGCGGAGGAGGGGGGCTCCTCTCCAGTTATGGCATCGATATGGAAGATGGCCTGATCTGGCCGATTCGCACGCAACAGCAGTTCAGCCAGTTGCATGCGTGGTGTTCGTGTTTCCGGATTCTTTTTAACCAGGGCGTTCAGGAACTGAATGGCAAGTGCCTGCTGCCCCTGGCGAATCGCATCCTGAGCCGCCAGATAGAGGAAGTCTTTGCTCATCTGCGACAGAGGTTTGGCAGGCGTGGCTTTACCGGCAGTCGCCCCCGGAAGTTTGCCGCTGCATGCGCCAAGTCCGAGGCAAAGGGTCATGATGAGGAGCCGGTGACGAATCATGATTCGGATGGAAGCAGTATGACCGGCTTAAACTGCTTGCCATGTTTGTTGAGTGCCCAGTTCAACTGTTCTGTTACTTTGCCATCACAGACGCTGATGATGGGATAGATGAATCCTTCCCATGCATTTTCCAGATCGGTGGGTGATGGCTTGGCAGGGCAGTCCGGGTGGGAGTGGAAGACGCCAATAATTTCTCTGCCACTGCCACGCAGTTTGCGGTCAATCTTCTGATATCCGGCCGGATCCAGTTGGAAACGGTCTGATGCACGCTCCTGGTTGAGATTCTCAACCTGGCGGGCCTCTTCGATCAGCCACATCCCATCTTCAAGTCTGCCAATTAACAGGCCGCAAATTTCATGCGGATAGCCCGCTTCTGCAGCCTGTTTCATGCTGTCAAGTGCAGTAGTTGTGAAGCTGCAGCGGTATTCCGTACCGGACTGATCCAGCACAGCGAGATATTCGGCGCTTCTGAAGCGTTCAGGTTCGTACATGTATCATATCCTGCCTGTCTATCGAGACGGTTTCAAAGGGCAATAGTCTTCGGAAGCACCGATTTATCCGGCGCTTCCGTACAGCCCATGGATCGGTTGTCAAAACTATGCGCGTAAGTGCCTGATTTTGCGAGTAAAGGCAAAATTGTATTTTTGCCTTTACGTAGCTAAAATTGAAAGGATGCAATTTTTAGCATCTCCTTAGATGACTTTTGAGTAACGAACCTCTTCCTGTTTTTTGCGCAGGTGTTCATCAAAGAGCATGGAGATGTTGCGGATCAACATCCGGCCTGCAGGCAGAACGGTCAGTCCATCTTTGCCCAGTTTGAGCAGCCCATCCTCCTGCATCGGTACCAGATCTTCGATGGCATCAGCAAAATGGGTGTTGAAATTGATGTTGAAGCGTTTTTCCACCGCTTTGAAGTCAAGTGCAAAGTCGCACATCAGGCGCATAATAACGTGACGGCGGAGGTGGTCTTCTTCGGTTAGCGTATAACCCCTGAAGACGGAGAATTCGCCGGTATCAATGGCTTCACTGTAGGCATCCATCTCCTTGGCATTCTGGAAGAAGCTGCCGCCGACATAGCCGATGGAGGTCAGGCCGATGCCAATCAGGTCGCAGTCCGAATGGGTGGAGTATCCCTGGAAGTTGCGGTAGAGCTTGCCTTCACGCTGGGCAATGGTCAGTTCATCATCCGGTTTGCCAAAATGGTCCATACCGATAAATTCATAACCGGCATCCAGCAGCCGTGTGATGCTGTGCTCAAGGATATCCAGCTTCTGCTGCGGTGTTGGCAGTTCTTCGACATTGATGCGGCGCTGCGGCATGAACATATGCGGAAGATGCGCATAGTTGAACAGGGCGATGCGATCAGGAGAAAACTCGATAATGGTGGAGAGGGTGCGATCAAAGGTCTCAACCGTCTGCAGCGGCAGACCATACATCAGATCAATGTTCATCGATTTAAAGCCATATGCACGGGCCTCATTCAGTACTCGCAGGGTCTCCTCCTTGGACTGAATACGGTTGACGGCCTTTTGAACATCAGGGTCAAAATCCTGTACGCCCATGGACATACGGTTGAAGCCAATCTTACGCAGCACTTTAACGGTCGCTGCGGAACATTCGCGCGGGTCCATCTCAATGCCGTACTCGCCAGCCTCGTCAGGAACGAAATTGAAGCGTTGATGCAGATGGGCCATAAGCTGGCGAAGCTGGTCATCATTCAGGAATGTCGGGGTGCCGCCGCCAAGGTGCAGCTGGGTGACGGGTCGGGATTTGCCGATATGGTCAGCAACCAGGTCAATCTCTTTCAGAAGCAGCTGCAGGTACGGCTCGGCGCGTTCATACTGTTTGGTGGCGATCTTGTTGCAGCCGCAGTAGTAGCAGACCGTGTTGCAGAAGGGGATATGGATATAGAGTGACAGTGGCCCATCCGCCTTGCCTGCTGCCTTCAGTGTTTCGGCATAGACCTTTCCGTTGATGCCCTCATGAAACATGGGTGCAGTGGGATAGGATGTGTAACGCGGCCCGGCCTGGTCATACTTCTTGATCAGTTCGAGGTTAAAAAGGGAAGTAGCCCCCGCTCCGGAAGAGTGGGGGCTGTCAGGTGTCAGTTTGGTCACTTGGTGTTTTCCCTCAAGTAGCTAATGATGTCCTGAATGTCGTCAGAGGAGAGTTTCTTGATGGCAGCGCGTCCCTCACGATCAACATGTCGGCCATGACGGATGCGCAGATCGAGCATGTGGTCATCGAGGTCTGATATCTTTTTGTTTCTGACCGCTGCATTTCCAATGATGTGAATATCAGATGGTGTTGCATGGCAGGATTTACAGTTCTTGGCATAGAGTTCACCGCCAACCTTTGCGTTTCCGGCTCGCTTCAGGGAGTCAATATAGTTGGCGATATCGGCAATATCAGTATTGCTTAATTGATGACGCTTGGCCTTCATCAGTGTGCCGGGACGACCGTAACGGATGGTGTGAACCTTCTCTTCAAGCGTCAGCTTGCTGTAAACAAGGTTTTTGGCGCCGACACCGGTCTGGGCGCGGCCATCATTGCCATGACAGGAAGCACACACCTCTTTAAACCGCTTCTGACCATTGGCCAGATTCGGTTTGTAGGTAAAGGTCTTTACATAATCAACCACAGCCTCGATTTCGAATGGATCAAGTACATATTTCATCGCCTTCATCTTGGTCTTATGAGTTCCGTGCGTAACGATACGACGCAGTTCGTCATAACCTATATAGGGCGCGACCGCTCTCAGGTTCCGGGCTGGAAAAGGCTCCAGCTTTTTACCATAGTCGCTGACTGTACCATCAGCGCCATGACAGCTGGCACAGTTTTTAGAAAAGAGTGCCTTGCCATCAGGGATGTCCGATGCATTGGCAGCGCCACTCATCAGGGCCATACAGGCGGTAATTATCGTAAAGATTCTAAGCATGCTTCCTCCAGAGCTTTCAGACGGTTATTTAGCGCAGGGATTTGATTGCTGCTGTGCCTTCAGATAGGCCACAACAGCATCAATCTCTTCGGCTGAAAGCTTGCCGGAATATTTCGGCATCATCTTTCTGCCATCTGTAATGACGGAACGTAGCAGTTCGGCATCCTGATTCATAGCCTTGACTGCAGGCCCGACCTTCTTCTTGTCTATTTTATGGCACATGTTGCACTTTTTGCTGAAGATTTTGGCACCGTCCGGGGCATCAGAGGCGATGGCTGGTGTGCCCAGCATGCCGACCACAGCGATTGTGGCAAAGATTTTTGCGATATTGTTCATTTTATCTCTCCTTTCAATGCATATATTAAACATATTGCCCGGGCATGACGAGCCCCGATTATTTCCCGCCAAGGGGAATCTCTCCTACATCTCAATGTTATCCACTTGCGGTTTGTAGAACCACATCTGGTAAATCGAGACAACGATCTGGCCGCATAGTGATAATCCCATCAAGCCGCCTGATGCCACCACGACATATGCGAAGCCGGGGATGAGTTTAGTGGCATACCAGGAGAGTATATCCAGCAGGATGGCAAGGAATGGTATGAGAACCATCACCCGTTTCACCATGACAGGCATCTCGCACAGGATGAAGATACGGCCGACAAAGAAAAGAATGAAGGCGATGCCAAAAAGGTGGATGTGCGACACTCGCACCAGGCTCTGGATAGAGGCACCGGTATCGGCATGGGTCAGCTCCATTACCTCTTCATAGGTGGTTAGCGGCGGCAGGCCCATGCCGGATTCGGATGAGTGGCACATAATGCAATTCTTGTTGAGGATTGGCGCAATCTTGGCGTTGAACTCGTCAACATCGCCACCATTTTCAATCCATTTGAAGATGATCCCTTTCTGATCCGGATATTCCAGGTTGCCACCCATAGAACCATTCAGTGCAGCGCCCAGACGGGTTTGTTGATGTTCGCCGTAGTAGGCGATCTCCACATCCTGAACCGACAGACCAGGCTGGCCATCACGCCCTTCATGGGAGTAGTACATGTGAACCAGGGCAAACAGATAACCGAGTCCGATGGTAAGCAGAAAGATTGTATCAAGAAGTTTTTCGCTGACGGAACAATCGCGGAAACGCCGATAGGCTGGCATTGGGGACTCCCCTTTTCTTAAAGTAAGGACATTATAGCTGTTTGATAAAGGGGGTCAAATAAATCAAATGACTGATAGCTCCGGATGGTTATTTTCCGGTGACATATTGCTGTAGCCATGCCCGGGCGCCAGCTTCATCAGTAAAGATGCCATCAAGCTGAGCCTCGTAGGCATGTCTGATCAAGTTGCCCATTTCAGGGCCGGGGGAGATGCCGATATCAAGCAACATTTCACCGGCCACGATGGGTGCCGGCTTCCCCTGATGGTGCTGCATGTGCTCTGCCTCTCTAAGCCACGCCTCGGCAGGGCGTGATGTTGGCGCCGGTGCGCGTCCCGAGGCATCGGCTTCGA